>NZ_JBVJCO010000015.1:0-1469 GCF_055588525.1 Kitasatospora sp. NPDC041988 | reverse complement strand
TCCTGCGGCTTCGTTGTTGCGTTCACTGGGTCGCGACAACCCCCGCCCCCTTTCGCGCCCCGCACCACCCCCCCCCCCTCCCTCCTTTTCGTGCTTTTTCCCCCCCCCGGTAAGGGCAGATACGACGAAGGGAGCGGTCGGGACCATGAGCACCCGATCCGAGCCAGGACACGGCCGGCCCGATCAGGGCCTGGACGCGCTCATGAGCGAGCGGCGCCAACTGATCAATCTCGCGTACCGGCTTCTGGGCTCCCTGGCCGAGGCCGAGGACGCCGTCCAGGAGACCTACGCCCGCTGGTACGCCTTGTCACGGCAGCAGCAGGACGCCATCGAGAACCCCGGCGCCTGGCTGACGACAGTCGCCGGCCGCATCTGCCTCAACCTGCTCGGCTCGGCACGGGCCAGGCGAGAGACCTACGTGGGCGAATGGATCCCCGAGCCACTGCCCGAGCGTTCGGAGTGGATCAGTGGGCGGGCGGACGGTGCGACGGCCGATCCGGCGGACCAGGTCACCCTGGACGAGTCGGTCAACCTGGCCTTCCTGGTCGTGCTCGAATCGATGACCCCCGCCGAACGCGTCGCGTTCATCCTGCACGACGTCTTCTGCCACTCGTTTGCCGAAGTGGCCGAGATCGTCGGCCGTACCCCGGCGGCATGCCGGCAGCTGGCCTCCTCGGCCCGCCGCCGCATCCGGGCCGCGCAGCCTTCCACGACTGCGGCAGCCCAACGCGCCGCGGTCGTCAGGGACTTCAAGCAAGCCTGGGAGGCCAAGGACATCGACGCCCTGATCGGTCTGCTCGATCCCGATGCCACGGCGATCGCCGACGGCGGTGGCCTTGCCATCACCTTCCCGCACCCCATCGAAGGCGCTGAGCAGATCGCGCACGCCTGGCGAGAGATCGCCCGCCGCAGGCCCGACACCATGACGTTCCTGGAGCGTACGGTCAACGGTCAGCCCGGTCTGGTGGCTCAGCAGGACGGCGTCATCGTGTCGGTGTACGCGTTCGAGGTCGCGGACGACCGGATCAAGCACATCTGGGTTGTACGCAACCCCGAGAAGCTCCATCGCTGGACGACGGGTTGAGGCGCGCGTTTACCTACCGTCGGGCAGCGCTACACGCCACCTCGCGGTGGCCATACGAGAACAGGGCCGACCCAAGCCGGCAGATCCGCGGCGACCTCCCCGGCCGCGACGACCTCATTGACAAGATCGACACGTTCGCCGTCCGGCACAACATGACCGCGACGTCCTGCCGCTGGGCCTGCGACGGCACATTGCTCAAAGCCGCATGGTCCTCAAGCCTGACCTACCTGGGCCACCATGGCGCGCCAGTCCACCCGCCGGGGCTCCCGCTTCTCGTGGGCCGCGGCCGCGGGGGGGGGGGGGGGGGGGGGGGGGGGGGGGGGGGGGGGGGGGGGGGGGGGGGGGGGGGGGGGGGGGGGGGTGGGGGGGGGGGGGGGGGGGGGGA
>NZ_JBVJCO010000014.1:62560-180224 GCF_055588525.1 Kitasatospora sp. NPDC041988 | reverse complement strand
GAGCACCCCACACAGCACCCCGGAGAACCTCCACAAAGGGGGGGGAAAGTCCACCCACCCCCCCCCCCCCCCACGGACCGCTCCCCCGCCACCCCGGGTGGGGGGGGTGTGGCCTTCCCCCCCCCCCCCCCCACCCGGCCCTCGGCGTCCCCGTACCAGGCCCCTCCCGAAAGCGCCCCCGTGAGCACCTCCCGCCGTCGAAGAACCGGCCGTCCCGGCCCCGCCCCGCAGGCCCGCCGCGGCCGGCACGGCGTCGTCCGCCAGGGCCCGCTGCGCACCCACTGGCTGCTGCTGACCGCGCTGCTGCTCACCCTCAGCGCCACCCTGCTGATCCAGGGCTACACCCAGCACCTCTACGACCACCGTCCCGACCAGACCACGCGCCAGGCCGGCTCGGCGGCCGTCCCCGAGCAGGTCCGCACCGGCGGCCCGGTGATCGACGCGTCCGGCCCGCAGCCGCGCACCGCCATGCCGAAGCCCGGCACCGTCGCGCTGACCTTCGACGACGGCCCGGATCCCCGCTGGACCCCGGAGATCCTGGAAACCCTGCGCCGCAACGACGTGCACGCCACCTTCTTCGTGGTCGGCACCCAGGCCGCCGCCCACCCCGACCTGGTCCGCCGGATCGTCGCCGAGGGCCACCAGCTGGGCGTGCACACCTTCACCCACACCGACCTCGGTACTCAGCCCGCCTGGCGCCGTTCGTTGGAGCTGCGCGAGTCCCAGCTGACCCTGGCCGGTGCCGCCGGGGTGACCAGCTCACTGCTGCGCCCGCCGTACTCGTCCACCGCCGAGGCCCTGGACGATCCGGGCTGGTCCGCCGCCCAGCAGGCCGGCCGTGAGGGCTACCTCACCGTGCTCACCACCCGGGACAGTGAGGACTGGCGGCGCCCGGGCATCGCGTCCATCGTGGACACGGTCATCAGCGAGCCCGGCAACCGGCAGGGCCAGATCGTGCTGATGCACGACGCGGGCGGTGACCGCATGCAGACCGTCGCCGCGCTGGACGGCCTGCTGCCCCAGATGAAGGGGCTCGGCTTCCGCTTCACCACCGTCAGCGAGTCCGTCGGCCTGCCCGACCCCGTCCACCCGGCCACCGGGGCCGAGCACTGGCAGGGCCTCGCCCTGATCTGGGTGCTGCGGACCGGCGACTGGACGCTGACCGTCCTGGGCTGGCTGCTCTACGCGGCGGGCGCGGTCAGCGTCCTGCGCGCGGTCGCCGTCCTGGTCGCCGCCCGCCGGCACAAGAGGCTGCGCCGCCGCCGGCCGTGGGGCCCGCCGGTGACGGAGCCGGTCAGCGTGATCGTGCCCGCCTACAACGAGTCGGCCGGCATCGAGGCCGCCGTCCGCTCACTGCTTGCCTCCGACCACCCGGTCGAGATCATCGTGGTCGACGACGGCTCCACCGACGGCACCGCCGACCTGGTGGAGTCGCTGAACCTGCCCTACGTCCGGGTGATCCGGCAGGAGAACGCGGGCAAGCCGGCCGCGCTCAACACTGGCATCGCTGCCGCCCGCGCCGAGCTGCTGGTGATGGTCGACGGCGACACCGTCTTCGAGCCGGACGCCGTCCGGATGCTCGTGCAGCCCTTCGCCGACCCGTCGGTGGGTGCCGTCTCCGGCAACGCCAAGGTGGTCAACCGGGGCGGGCTGCTCGGCCGCTGGCAGCACATCGAGTACGTGGTCGGCTTCAACCTGGACCGCAGGCTCTTCGACCTCGCCGAGTGCATGCCCACCGTCCCGGGCGCGGTCGGCGCCTTCCGCCGCTCGGCGGTGCTCGCGGTCGGCGGTGTCGGGGAGGAGACGCTGGCCGAGGACACCGACCTCACCATGGCCCTCTGCCGGGACGGCTGGCGGGTCGTGTACGAGGAGCGCGCCAAGGCCTGGACGGAGGCGCCGGCCTCGCTGAGCGCGCTCTGGCGGCAGCGCTACCGCTGGTGTTACGGCACCCTGCAGGCGATGTGGAAGCACCGCGGCGCGCTCCGGCAGCACGGGCAGGCCGGCAAGCTCGGCCGGCGCGGTCTCGGCTACCTCCTGATGTTCCAGGTGCTGCTGCCGCTGCTCGCCCCGGTGGTGGACGTCTTCGCGCTGTACGGGCTGGCCTTCCTCGACCCGGCACGGATCATCGGCCTCTGGGCCGCCTTCCTGCTGGTCCAGGTGCTGATGGGCGCCTACGCCTTCCGGCTGGACCGGGAGCGGCTCGGACCGCTCTGGAGCCTGCCCCTGCAGCAGTTCGTCTACCGGCAGCTGATGTACCTGGTGGTGATCCAGTCGGTCTTCACCGCGGTGGCGGGCTCCCGCCTGCGCTGGCAGCGGATGCAGCGGTACGGGAGCCTGCGGGTGCCGGCCGTCTCCGCCGCGGCCGGTGCTCCGCCGGAGCCGGTGGGGACAGGGGGCTATCGTGCACAGGTGCACGAGGCGGTCCGGGGCCCCGGGCAGGGCACGTGAGGGGAGCGGTTCCAGGTGATCGGACGGGCGCTTAACGGGCGTTACGAACTCGTCGAGATACTCGGCGTCGGCGGCATGGCCACCGTCTGGCGGGGCGTGGACCACGTGCTGGGCCGCCAGGTGGCCGTCAAGGTCCTCAACGGAGGCCTCGCCGACGACCCGCGCTTCGCCGAGCGGTTCGGCCGCGAGGCGCAGCACGCCGCGATGCTGGTGCACCCGAGGATCGTCATGGTCTTCGACTCCGGCGTGGACCAGGGCTCGCCGTACATCGTCATGGAGCTGGTGAACGGCCGCTCGCTGGCCACCGTGCTCGCCCAGCAGCCCGGCCTGCCGGTGGAGCGGGCGGTCGGCATCGCGGCGGCCGTCTGCGAGGCGCTGACCGTCGCGCACGGCGCCGGCCTGGTGCACCGCGACATCAAGCCCGGCAACATCATGATCACCGACGACGGCGGGGTGAAGGTCGTCGACTTCGGCATCGCCCGGGCCGGCTCCTCCCACAACCTCACCCAGACCGCTTCGGTGCTCGGTACGGCGGCCTACCTCTCGCCCGAGCAGGCCACGGCGTCCGAGCTGGACGGCCGCACCGACCTCTACGCGGTCGGCTGCGTGCTGACCGAAATGCTCACCGGCGCCACCCCGTTCACCGCCGAGACCCCGGTGGCGATCGCGTTCAAGCACGTCAGCGAGCAGCCGCTGCCGCCGTCCGCGAGACGGGCGGGCGTGCCGGCGGCGCTGGACGTCGCGGTGCTGCGGCTGCTCGCCAAGAACCCGGCCGACCGGCCGGCCGACGCGGCGGCGGCCCGGGCCGAACTGCTCGCCTGCATACCCGGGTTGGTGGTCGGCGACCCGACCGGCGAACTCCTCGCCACCGCCTCGGCCGGTCAGGCCACCCAGCTCCTGCCGCCCGTCCCGGTGCAGCCGGTGGCGGCCACCTCGGTGATGGCCGCCGTCCCGGCGCAGCCGCCGTTCTACGCCGAGTCCCCGTCCGCCCCCGTCCGGGAGAGCCGCCGCAAGCCGCTGGTCCTCGGTGCGCTCGGCCTGGTGGGGGTCGCGGGCGCCGCGATGCTCGCGCTCACCGCCTTCGACGACCCGGCCACCCCGACCGCCACCCCTCCCGCCGTCACCAAGCCCGCCCAGGCCACCCCGCCCGCCACGGCACCCACGCCCACCGCGACCACCGCCGCACCCACCACCCCGGCCGCGCTCCCGACCCCGTCCGCCGGCGCCACCCCGCCGCGCGGCCAGGCTCAGGCCCTCCAGCTCAACGCCCTTCGCCAGGCCGTCGCCCAGGCCCAGATCACCAAGGAGCGCGACCGCCAGCTCGACCTGCTGCACACCCTCGACGACGCCTCCGCCCGCCTCAACCAGGGCCAACCGGACGACGCGGTGCAGGAGTTGAAGAACGCCCAGAAGATCGTTCGGGACATGGCGAAGAAGCACGCCATCGACGCCCTGACGTCCGCGAACTGGAACACCCGGCTCAGCGTCCTGATCACCTCCCTCAACGCGACGGCCGACCGCAACCAGAACGACTGAACGCGGCCCTCTGCTTCGGCGCGTCCTGTCGGACCTGCCCGGTACGGTCGGCCGGTGACACGCGAAGAAATGGAGTGGGCCGCCGCCGACGCCCGCCTTGCCGCCGTCGAACTCGGTGACGTCCAGGCCTGGTTGGCAGCCGCCGGCCCGGAGCCGGCGGGCCCGCTCGGTGCCGAGGTCTGGGTCTTCGACCGGCAGCTCAGCCGCGTCCTGCTGGTGCGGCACCGTTGGCGCGGCTGGGTCCCACCGGGTGGCCAGGTCGAGCCGGGCGAGACGCCCCGCACCGCCGCCCGCCGAGAACTCCTCGAAGAGGCCGGTCTGCGCGCCGAGTTGCTCCACCGGCCGGCCCTGGCAGCCGTTCGCTCCTATCATCCCGGCGCCCCCGCCACACTGAGCCTGTCCTACGTCGCGGTCGTGGACGCGGCGGTTCCCCTGGTGGCAGAGGAGGGCCAGCCGGCGGCCTGGACGCGCCTGGACGAGGAGTGGGAGAGCTGCTTCCCCGGCGACCGGGAGCGAATGCGCCGGCACGCCGGGCGGATCGCCCGCGGCGTCACCGGATGACCATCCGGCTGTGGAGGGGGAAGTCGGCGGGTCCGCTTTCCCCCTCCACAGCCGGTGCCGGGCAGGTGGTCATCGGCCGGCGGCGCGGCTGGTGGCCTCCCAGCCGGCCCAGTCGGCCTTGCGCCGGTCGGCGGCGTCCTGGGCGACGTCGTACATGGCGCTGCCGAGGACGAGGCGCAGGGGCGGCTGGTCGCTGTCGACGAGGGCGAGGACGGCGTCGGCGGCGTTGGCCGGGTCGGCGTCCTCGGCGTCGCCCCACATCTCGGCGAGGGCGGTGTGCAGGGGCTCGTAGGCCTCGTGGCGGGGCTGGGTGCGCATGGCGGTGTAGAGGTCGGTGGTGTAGCCGCCGGGTTCGACGATGGTGACCTTGATGCCGAACGGGGCGACCTCCTGGGCGAGCGCCTCGGTCATGCCTTCCAGCGCCCACTTGCTGGCGCTGTACAGCCCGGTGGTGGCGAAGCCGATGATGCCGCCGACGCTGGAGATCTGGATGATGTGGCCGCTCTGCTGTGCACGCAGGTGGGGGAGGACGGCTTGGGTGACCCAGAGGGCGCCGAAGAAGTTGGTTTCGAGCTGGGCGCGGGCGTCGCTCTCGGTGAACTCCTCGACGGTGCCGCTGGTCATGATGCCGGCGTTGTTGACGACGACGTCGATGCGGCCGAAGGCGGCGGCGGCCTTGTCGACGGTGGCCGCGACGGCTTCGCGGTCGGTGACGTCGAGGGGGAGGACGACGAGCCGGCCGGGGTGTTCGGCGAGGGTCGGGTCGAGGAGTGCGGTGCGGCGGGCGGTGGCCACGACCCGGTCGCCGGCGGCGAGCGCGGCGCGGGTGAAGGCGAGGCCGAGGCCGCTGGACGCGCCGGTGACGAACCAGACGCGGTCGGTGGTGTTTCGAGTCATCGCGATGGCCTCTCGGTCTCTGCCTGCTGATTGAACGAGACGTATCGTCTCGCGTTCCCACCACTATGAACCCTGTCGGGCGACTCGTCAAGACGAGACGGTTCGTCTCGTTGTCGCTGGGCGCTGATAGCGTCGGAGCCGGCCGTAATGATCACGGGAGGGCGGCAGGCATGCAGGAAGTGACACGTCACCAGGTCGGCGAAGAGCGCCTCGGTCGGGCCCTTGAGGACATCAGGGGGCGGGCCTTCGGCCGCTGGCACGGCCTGCGCTACGACAGCCTCTCCCTGAAGCGGATGCGCGAGATGGGCGTCGAGCTCCTCGACCACGCGGCCGCGTGCACCCCGGAGGACCCGGCGCTCGACGCGGCCCCCGCGCGGCTGGTCCTGCGGACGGCCGCGGAGTGCGCCCTCGGGGTGCTGGGCCTCGGGGCCTTCCCCGACGGCGACTTCGAGGTCGTCCTCCCGCTCGTCGGCCAGGAGCTCCGCAGCGAGGACTTCGCCTTCGGGCACGGCGTGGACGAGGCCCCCACGGCACGGACCTGGGTGGAGGCGTTCGCGATGTGCGCGATCACCGGCCTGCTCCGGGAGCCGGCACGGCTGGTCGGCCCCCTGCTGAAGGAGGACTACGCGCCCGCGATCCGCGACGGGGTGCCGTACTCGCCCCTGGACTCGGTCTCCGACCCGGCCGACCTCGCCGAGATGGACGCGCTCTGCGCGTACCTGGCCGACATGGTCGGCACCTGGCCCCGGATGCAGCCCGGGCCCGAACCCCTGGTCAAGCCGGCCGTCGACGGGCGCGCGGAGGCGGCCCGCCGACTGGACGCCGCAGGCGCGCTGACCCCCGACCAGCGGCTGCTGCGCGTACTGCTGGACGACGACCAGCCCGCCTTCGAACAGGCCCTGGCCGACCGCCTCCACCGCCATCGCGACGAGGCCGGCCCCGACCCGGAGCCGCGGACCCTGCTCCCGGTCGGGGCGATCGCGGTGGCCCTGATCGCCGTCCAGGCACACGGCTGGTCGCTCGGCGTCCGCTCCGGCTACCTCCCGCAGGGCCTGCTGCACGCCGGTCAGCGGTAGACCAGGCGGCCGTCGGCGGGCGACACCGCATGCCCAACTGAGCGCGACCACGAAGGCCCTCGCCCACCCGGGCGAGGGCCTCGCCGCGCGAACCGGCGTCGAGGGCGGCCGGCGCGGGGGCAGGACGTCCTACTCCGTCGAGTTCACCGAACGCAGTCGCCGGGCCGGGGGAACCCCACCCGCCCGGCCACCGGCACTCCTGGCTATCCGAGTGGTCACCCGAACTGGCCGGGCTGGTAGTCGCCCGCGGGCATCTGGAGCATGACGTTCGCGCGGTTGAAGGCGTTGATGACGGTGATGACACCCACCAGGGCGCCGAGCTGGTCCTCGTCGTAGTGCTTGGCGGCGTTCGCCCAGACCGCGTCCGGGACGCCGCCGGCCGCATCGGCGATGCGGGTGGCCTGCTCCGCCAGCTCCAGTGCCGCGCGCTCGGCCTCGGTGAACACCGTGGCCTCCCGCCAAGCCGCGACCAGGTTGAGGCGCTCCGCGGACTCTCCGGCGTGCATGGCGTCCTTGAAGTGCATGTCGGTGCAGAAGCCGCAGCCATTGATCTGGCTGGCGCGGAGCTTCACCAGCTCCTGCGTCGAGGCCGGCAAGGTCGAGTCCGCAAGCACCTTGCCCGCGGCGATGATGTGCTTGAAGACCTTGCCCAGGACCGGGTTGGTGAAGGGGTTCAGGCGTGCTTCCATGATGCGCTCCATTGCCGTCGTCTTGCGGTTGCACACCTTTGACACCGCAGCTCGGCGAGCTGTGACAGGGGCGTCCCGTGACGTGCATCACCCCTGCCCGCTCCGGGGGTTGGCCCTGTGCGACAGCGCCAACCCGGCCGACCCGACGGCCCGGCGCGAGGCCGTCGCCGCCCTCCTCGCCGCGCCGGCCGACCCGGACGAGGACCTCGTCCGCCGGTACGCCGCGATGGCGCTCGGCCCCGACGCCCCGGCCGTCGACCGGGCCATGATCGCGGCCATCACGAGCGAGGACGAGGACCCCCTGGTACGCGAAAACGCCCTGTCCGCCCTCAAGGACGCCGGTCACTCGCCCCAACGAGCGGAACTGCTGGAAGCATTGACGCAGGACACCACCCTCGGCGGCGAGGCCGCCCGCATCCTCGAAAAGTGGGAAACATGCTGACCATCGGTTCCGTCGTCCTTGGCGTCGAGGACGTCCGCCGCGCAGTCGCCTTCTGGACGGCCGCCCTCGACTACGTGCCGCGCGACGAGATCGACGACCGCTGGGTCGTCCTCGTCCCCGCGAAGGGCACCGGCGTACAGGTGGCGCTCGGCCGCAGCGAGTCGCCGGTGCAGGAGCACCCGCGCGTCCACCTCGACCTCTACGCGGCCGACGCCGCCGACCAGGCCGCCGAGGTCGAGCGCCTGGTCGCCCTCGGCGCCCGGCACGTCGACTGGGACAGCTACCCGGAGGACCCGGACTTCGTCGTCCTCGCGGACCCGGACGGCAACCGCTTCTGCGTCATCGACACCAGCCGGGGTGAAGCGGGCTAGCCGACCGCGTTTCCCGCGCCGCACTCGGTGGGCGTGCGGCTCACCGTGGTCTGATGCCGTCCGACCGCTCGGCTAGCCGCGCCGCCGCACCCGGCTCTCGACACCGCTGCGGACCTGGCGGCTCAGCGCCCCGGCCGCCGTCGCGATGAAGACGAAGTTGTACGTGATCTGCAGCATCACCACCAGCCGAGGCGCCTGCCCGGACGCGGTGATGTCGCCGTAGCCGACCGTGGACATGGTGACGATGGTGAAGTAGAGCGCGTCGAGCCGGGTGTTGAGCCCCACGAACTCGTCGGGCTGGGCGCCGAGGACGTAGTAGGTGCCGGCGAAGACGGTCATCGAGAGGCAGATCAGGAAGACCAGCCAGATCCCCGGACGGCGGCCGGTGCCGTTCAGGATGTCGATGATCCGGGCGAGCAGCAGGGCGCTCAGGCCGGTCAGGACGAGGCCGAAGAACAGCCAGCTGACCACCGGCCGGTCCTCGCCGAAGAAGCGCAGCGGCAGGGTGAAGTACGCGACCATCAGCACGGTGAACGACCCCAGCAGAAGGCACCAGGCCCGCAGGTCGATGCGGTCCCGGGGCGGTGGCGGCTGGTCGTCGGACATCCAGCCCAGCTTCCGGCAGCGCACCGGCCCGCGCCCGCCGGACTGCTCCGACCGGGACGGGCGGAGGGCCGACGAAGGGCAGGCGGCCTCAGCCGGCCAGGCCCTGCCGGATCGCCAGGACGGCCAGCCGGACCCGGTTCGGGCTGCCGGTCTTGGTCATCAGGTTGGAGACGTGGGTCTTCACCGTGGTCACGCCGAGGTGCATCCGTTCGGCGATCTCGATGTTCGAGAGCCCGTCGGCGATGTGCCGCAGCACCTCGTGCTCGCGCCCGGTGAGGCCGCCGACGGGTTGGCGCCGCCCGTCCTCGCCGGTCCAGTCGGACGCGGCCCGGGCGACCACCCGCCGCAGGACGGCCGGGCTGTACGGGCTCTCACCGGCCGCCGCCCGCCGGACGGCGTCGAGGACGGCGGCGGGCTCGACGTCCTTGGCGAGGAAGCCGCAGGCGCCGGCAGCCAGGGCCGGGTAGAGGCGGTCGTCGTCGTCGAAGGTGGTGAGGACGACGATCCGGGCGGCGGGCAGCAGGCGGTTCAGTTCGCGGGTGGCGGCGATGCCGTCGGTGCCGGGCATGTGGAGGTCCATCAGGACGACGTCGGGGCGAAGTCGCAGGGCCAGTTCGACGGCCTGCGCGCCGTCCGCGGCCTCGCCGGCGACGGCCAGGTCGTCGGCGGACTCGCAGAGCATCCGCACGCCGGCCCGGACCAGCTGCTGGTCGTCGACGATCAGGACGCCGATCACGCGGCACCCCCGTAGGTCTTCGCGAAGGAACCCGGCACGGCCGGTACGCCGGGTGCGGTCAGCGGCCAGGAGGCCGCCAGGCGCCAGCCGCCCGGCACCGGTCCGGCCTCGACCGCCCCGCCGACCAGCGCGACCCGCTCTCGCATGCCGAGCAGCCCGTGGCCGCCGGTCAGGCCTTGCGGTGTACCCCGGCCCGCCGGCACTTCGTTCTCCAGCTCCAACCGCACACTCTCCCCCTCCGTCGTGGCCTCTGTCGTGGCCCGCAGCCGGACCCTCGCCCCCGCTCCGGCGTGCCGGGCGACGTTGGCCAGCCCCTCCTGCACCAGCCGCAGCACCGTCAGCCCGCCGATCGCGTCCAGCTCGCCGAGCCGTCCGCCGATGTCGGCGTCGATCCGCAGGCCTGCCTGCCGGGAGCGTTCGACCACGCCGTGGACGGCGGCCGGCAGGTCGGTGGTCTCGGCCAGCAGCGGGGCCAGGTGCCCGGCGTCGGGCTCCCGCAGGGCGGCGAGCAGGCGCCGCAGGTCGGCGAGGGCGGTGGTGGCGCCCGCGTGCACGTCGTCCAGGACGGCGGCCAGCCGCGGGTCGGTGCCGGGTAGGACGTGCCGGGCGACCCCGACCCGCAGCACGGTGGAGGCCAGGTGGTGGGCCACCATGTCGTGCAGCTCGCGGGCGATGGCGGCGCGTTCGCCCATCCGGGCGCCCCACTCGGCGAGGTCGCGGCTGTGCTCGGCCTCGCGGGCCCGCTCCTGGGCCGTCCGGGCGGCCTGCTCGGCCGAACGGAGGTAGCCGGCCAGCAGCACCGGGACGCCGCCGACCACCGTCGCCCCGTACAGCGCACCCGGGACGCCCCAGGGCATTTCGGACCAGGGCAGCCCGGCCCGGGCGGCGGCGAGTGGGGCGGTGGCGAGTTGGACGGCGGCCAGGGCGGCCCCGGCCCAGACGACCGGCGGGCCCCAGCGGCGCAGCGCCAGTTCGAAGAAGGCGGCGGCGGCTCCGACCTTGACCTCGACGTGCACGGTGGCGGCGGCCGGTGCGGCGGTGAGCGCCAGCAGCGCGCACTGTCCGAGCGCGACGGCCAGCGGCCACCGCCCGCCGAGCGCCGCCAGCAGCAGCGCGCCGAGGCCGATCGCCCAGCCGCCCGCGCCCAGCTCCGCGGGGCGGCCCGTCAGCAGCAGGTACCCGAGCCCGGATGCCAGCAGGGCGGGCCGCAGCAGCCGCAGCCCCCGCCATCGTGTTCCCGTCACATTGTCGAGACTAGGGTCGGGCCGGTCCGGGCTGATCGTCCCTCAGGGTGAGAACGGGCCTCCTCCTTCAGGCCGGCCGTGTCCGCCCCAGGCCGGATGGCCGGTCGAGGGTGCGGTCGGGTCGGGATGCGACAGAGCCCCCGCTGCGGTCAGCGGGGGCTCTGTCGGAAATCCGGGAAACTCAGGCCGTGGTGGACCGGGGGGTCTCGGTGGCCTTGGTGATGTTGGTCGGCGTCACGGCCGGGCGCGCCTGCTCGGCGGCCGGCTGCTGCGGGGCGGCGGCGGTGTTCTGCGCCGTGCCCTGGGCGGCCGCGTCGGCGGGGGCGTCGTCCTCGCGCAGAGCCTTGGTCTCCGCCTTGAGGATGCGCATGGACTTGCCGAGACCGCGCGCCATCTCCGGCAGCTTCTTCGATCCGAACAGCAGGACAACGACAGCCAGCACCACCAGGAGGTGCCAGGGCTCAAGACCGTTCCGCAGCATCCCTGGCCACCGGTCCCTTCTCTTCTAGAGTCACAGGAGGGCAAAGCGCCCGACTTGGCCAGTATGCCTGTCCGCGGAGGCGAACGTATACACCGGCCGGGAAACGCTGGTCAAAAAGCAGATGTTGCGCGGGCGGCCCGGGGAGAGTGGTATAGACCACTGTGCGTAGGGGGTGCGGAGGCCTCGGGGTGCCCCGGTCTCAGCCGCCGTACCCGATGATCAGAGCACAGAACACCGTGGCCACCACCGCCACCCCCACCGAGAGCACCAGCAGGACCGGCGTCCGCGGCAGCGGAGCCCCCTCCCGCATCGCCGCCTCCACCCGCGCCCACCGCCGGTAGGCCGTCGCCCCGAGCAGCGCGCCGCCGAGCGCGCAGACCACGGCCAGCATGATCCGCAACGGCTCGGGGGCGACGCCGGGGGTGAGCTGGTCCACGGCGATCCCGCCCGCGAGCAGGCCGAGCGCGGTGCGGATCCAGGCGAGGAAGGTCCGCTCGTTGGCCAGCGAGAAGCGGTAGTCCGGCTCGCCGCTGCCACCCTGCTGCTCGTCCGGCTCCGGCCCCGGTTCCGATGACGGCATCGGCCCTCCAGCTCCGCCCGGCATTACCGTCGACCCTAGGGCATGTCCGGGCGCGCAGCCCGGGAAACCGGTGTGCGGCGGCCGGCCTCCGTCCGCGAAACTGCCGCAATGACCACCGACACGTCCCGCACCGACACGCTCGACGCCGCGGCGCCCCGGAGTGCGCAGGAACGCGCACTCCGGCACGTCGCGGCCCTTGCCTCCGGGCCGCCGGTCGACCCCGGCCTGCGCGTCACCCTCAACTTCCACCCCGACCGGGTTTCCGACGGCCGGCCGATCCTGGAGGCGCTCGCCGGCGAGGCCGTCTACCGCTCCCAGTTCGTCACCGGCACCAGCAACGGCGGCCTCACCGCCCACCCCGGCGGCGACCGCTGGCGCTGGGAGAGCCGAATTTTCGGCGGCGCCTACGACAGCGCCCCCGCCGAGGCGCGCCCGGTGTACGGGGCGCTCAACTTCCGCCGCAAGCCGCTCGGCGCCGCGCCGCGGTTCGGCTCGGCCCACTTCCGGCTGAGCGCGCCCGCCCTGGCCCGCGTCACGTTCTGCTACCCCGACAGCTTCCTCGAACCCGCCGACTTCGGCGTCGCCGACCGGTTCGGCCTCGTCCCGCTCGCCGAGGCCGACGACGCCGACGCCCTGGACGACTACATCGAGGCCCAGGTGCACGGCGAGGTCCGGCTCGACCGGGACGTCGAGGCGCTCGTCCTCGATCCGAGCCACCGCGGCACCCCCGTCGAGGAACAGGCCCGCCGCCTCCCCTGCCCGGTCGAGTGGCACCCGGGCGTCCGCCTCTCCACCGACGAGCTGCGCCGTCACCCCGACTACCGTGGACCCGAGTTCGTCGCCCTCGGGCTCGCGATCGCCGAGGACGGCCACCTCGACCCGCGCATCCTCGGCGAGGCCGCCCGCACCGGCCGGTACGACCCGCAGGACCTCAAGAGGGTCTGGCACCTGCTCGCCCGCTTCGGCTCGGCCGCCGGCCCGGACGCTCCCTAGGCCCGGCGGGCCAGCAGGTAGCCGCGGTGGGTCTGCGCCTCCTCCGGGTACGGGGCCCGCTCCAGGCGCGCCTCGACGGTGAATCCGGCCTCCGCCAGCAGGCCGGCGACGGTTTCGAGCTCCAGGAAGTGGAAGTCCACGTCCACCTGGTGGCCCCACCACTCGTCCAGCCGGCGGACCTCCGTGCCGAGGTGGAACGAGACCAGCAGGGTGCCGGACGGCTCCAGCACCCGCCGCATCTCCGCGAACGCGGGCCGCAGCTCGGCCGGTTCGAGGTGGATCACCGAGTAGAGGGCGACCGCGGCGGCGAACTCCCCGTCCGCCGCGGGCAGCCGCAGCAGGTCCCCCTCGCGGAACTCCGCCGCCGGGTGCTCCCGCCGCGCGAGCTCCACCATCACCGGCGACAGGTCGACCCCCACCACCTTCGCCCCGTGCTCCGCCAGCCACCCCGTCACATGCCCCGGCCCGCAGCCGAGATCCGCCACCAACCCGCCCGCGGCGGTCTCCACGACCACCCCGAGCAGCCCCCGGTCCACCACCTTGAACGCCAGCTCACCCCCCACCCGCTCGCGGTACTCCTCCGCGACGACGTCGTAACTCGCCCGCACTCGCCCGTGATCAGCACTGTTCGCCATGCGGCCAGCCTGCCAGGGAGGTTCGGCGGGCGTGGCCGAGTCCGACAGATGTACATGTACTACATTGGTGACATGACTGAGCCGGTAGTCGAATCGATGGCCGAGGTCCGCAGTCACTTGGCGGACGTCATCGACCGCGCGCGGAGGGACGAGACTCCGACGATCATCACGCGACGCGGCAGGCAGGAAGCCGTAGTGATCGACATCGCCGAGTACCAGCGTCTGCGGCAACTGGCCGAGTCCGCCGAGGAGGCATGGCTCAACCGCCTGGCCGACGAGGCGGAGGCCGAGGGTGTCGAGGGGTCGGTCTCGCTTGAGGAGATGGCCGCCATGCTCCGCGACCACCACGGCTGACCGCGGTGGGGTACGTCACGAGGTTCATGCCGCACGCACAGCGGAACATGCTCAAGATCCCCCGGCCGGACGCGGTGCGTCTCCTCCATCGGCTGGCCGACCTGCAGCGGGCCCTGGACGGCGGCGACACCTCCGCGTTCGACATCAAGGCACTCCAGGGCCACAGCGCGCGGTGGCGGCTGAGGGTGGGGGACTACCGGGTCGTGTACACGGTCGAGGACGGGCAGTTGGTCGTCTGGGTCCTGGCCGTGGGCAACCGCCGGGACGTGTAGCGCCGGCCGTAGGCACTGCGGGCGTGCGAGAGCCCCCGTCCCCGTGGGCGGGGAGGGGGGCTCTTGATGACGCGCAGGGGGTGGGGCCAGGGGGGCGGGATCAGGCGGCGGGCTCGGTGGGGCGGGCGGGGAGGTGGGACATCAGGCGGTAGGCCAGGAGGGCGGCGCCGACCGCGAAGACCAGGCCGACCACGGCGGCGACGTGCAGGCCTTCGGTGAAGGCGGCGCGGGCGGTGTCGAGCAGCTCGGTGCCGAGCCGGCCGGGCAGGCCGGCGGCGACGGTGACGGCGCCGCCGAGGGTGTCCTGGGCGGTGTGGAGCGCCTCGCCGTCGAGGCCGGCCGGCAGGGCGCCGTCGAGCCGGAAGCGGTAGACGGCGGCGCCGGTCGCGCCGAGCAGGGCGATGCCGAGGGAGCTGCCGAGCTCGACGGCGGTCTCGGAGGTGGCGGAGGCGGCGCCGGCCCGCTCGGCCGGGGCGGCGGAGACCACCATCTCGGCGGTGAGGGTCATGGTGCCGACGGTGCCGGCGGCCAGGATGCCCGCCGCGGTGAGGATGAGGGCGAGCGGGGAGTCCGCGCCGACCTGGGTCATCATCGCGAAGCCGGCCGCGCCGACCAGGAAGCCGCCGGCCATCAGGACCGCGGGCCGGACCTTCCCGGCGAGCGCCGAGCCGAGGCCGACCGCGGCGCCGACGCCCACGCTGGGGACGAGCGACCAGAGCGACGCGGTCAGCGGGCTCATGCCCTTGACCAGCTGGAGGTACTGCGAGGTGAAGAGGGTGAAGCCCATCATCGCGAACATCGCGATGGAGTTGACGCTGATCGCCCCGCTGAAGGCGCGGATCCGGAAGAGGCTCAGGTCGAGCAGCGGGTCGGCGGCGGTGCGCTGGCGGCGGACGAAGGCCGCGGCGAACAGCAGGCCGACGGGGACGGCCAGCGCGGGGAGCAGGCTCCAGCCGTCGACGGCGAGGGTCTTGACGCCGTAGACCAGCGGCAGGATCGCGGCCAGCGAGAGCCCGGCGCCGGGCAGGTCGAAGCGGCCGCGCTGCGGGGTGCGGTACTCGGGCAGCAGTACCGGGGCGGTGACCAGCAGCAGGGCCATCACCGGGATGGCGATCAGGAAGGCCGAGCCCCACCAGAAGTGGTCGAGCAGGAGGCCGCCGACGACGGGCCCGAGGGTGGCGCCGGTGGTGAGGACGGCGCCCCAGGCGCCGAGGGCGATCTGCCGCTGCTTGGGGTCGTGGAACATGTTGCGGATCAGTGCGAGCGTCGAGGGCATCACGGTCGCCCCGGCGGCGCCCAGCACGGCTCGGGCGGCTATCAGCTGTCCGGCGCCGTCCGCGTAGGCGGCCAGCAGGGAGGCGCCGATGAAGCCGGTGGCGCCGATCATCAGCAGCCGCCGGCGGCCGATCCGGTCGCCCAGCGAGCCCATCGTGATCAGCAGTCCGGCCAGCAGGAACGAGTACATGTCCATGATCCACAGCTGCTCGGTGGCGCTCGGCGCCAGCGTGGTGGAGATGTACGGGACGGCGAAGAAGAGCACGCCCATGTCCATGGTGAGGACGAGGGTCGGAAGCAGGAGGACGGCCAGGCCGACCCATGTGTGACGGCCTGCGCGGCCGGTGGTTGCGGTCATGGGGACGACAGTAGAGGCCGCCTTGCACGTTTGTCTAGCACGGTCGTCTAAATCAACCGTCTAACTCGTGCGTCTTATTCATCTGTTCAACTCGGCGTGCAAGACGCGCGTGCAAGACACGTGTCTGGATTGACCGTACCATTGGGACCATGGGAAATCGTGAAGACCTGCTCGCCGGCGCCAAGCGCTGCCTGCTCGACAAGGGCTACGGGCGCACCACCGCCCGCGACATCGCCAATGCCTCCGGCGTCAGCCTGGCCGCCATCGGCTACCACTTCGGCTCCAAGGAGTCGCTGCTCGACGCGGCGCTGATCGAGGCCATGGGGGAGTGGGGCAGCACGCTGGGCGCCGTGGTGGAGCGGGCGTACGAGATCTCGGACGACCCCGAGGAGCGGTTCGTCGCGGTCTGGGACGGCGTGAAGGAGACGTTCGCCGAGCACCGCGGCCTCTGGACGGCGCAGTTCGAGGCGATGCTGCAGACCGACCGGGCGCCCCAGCTGCAGGAGGCGCTCGCCAGTGCCCAGAAGGAGGGCCGGCTCGGGCTCGCGGCGCTGTTCCAGGGGCTCGAAGAGGTGCCGGACACCGAGGAGGAGCTGGCCCGCGGCATGTTCTACCAGGCGCTGCTGGTCGGCCTGGTCGGCCAGTGGCTGGCCTCGCCCGAACTGGCGCCGACCGGGCGGGACTTCCTGCGCGGCCTGCGGCTGGTCGGTGACACCGTGCTCAGGCCGGCCGTCTCGTAGCCGCGGTGCTGCCGTAGCCGGCGGCGGCGCGGCGGCCCTACACCGTGACCGCCGTCAGCAGCACCACCGAGTCGACATGGGCCAGCAGCCCGTGCCGCTCCTGCGGGACGGGGTGCAGCTGGCCCGCCGACAGCTCCTGGAGCCGGCCGGCGATGGTCAGCGAGACCCGGCCGCGCAGCACCTGGAGGGAGGCGGCGGCCGGCGCGTTGTGCTCGTCCAGCGTGGTGCCCGCGGTCAGCGCGATCACGGTCTGCCGCAGGACGCCGTCGTGCAGCACCAGGTGGGAGCTGCGCCCGTGCGGGCTCTCGGCGGCCCGGGCCGCGTGCTCCACGGCGAGCTGTTCGAGATCGACCATCGCGCGTCCTCCAGGGCCGGCCTGCCGGGGCCTCGCGGCCCCTCCGGCCCAGCGTCGCGGACGCGGTCGGCTCCCGCACCCGGAGTCGTTCGGCGTGCGGGGTTCGCCGACTGCACCCATGGTGGATGCATGGCGACCAACGAGAGTTTCTTCAGCGGGTTTCAGGTCAACCGCTCGCTGCTGGCCGGCGGCGCGGTGCTCACGGGCATCGGCGCGGTGTTCGGCGCAGCCGGGGCGGTGATGGTGTGCGCGGCACTGGCCACGGCCGGTCGTAGCTGGGTGCGGAGTTTCGACACCCCGCCGGCGACCATGGCCCAGCGGGCGCTGCACGAGGCGAAGGTGGCGTCCTCGGCGGGCTGGGAGGCCTGGCGTTCCGAGCACAGTTCACCCAACTGACCGGACGACGGCGGGCCGCCGTGGGGGCGGCCCGCCGTCGGACGACGACTGCTACAGCCCGAGCGACTTGGCGATGATGCTGCGCATGACCTCGCTCGTGCCGCCGTAGATCCGGAACACCCGGTTGTCGGTGTAGAGGCGGGCGATCGGGTACTCCAGGATGTAGCCGTAACCGCCGTGCAGCTGAAGGCATTTGTCGATCACGCCGGACGCCGACTCGGTGCAGAACAGCTTTGCCGCCGCCGCGTCCGCGACGGTCAGCTCGCCGTGCTGGTAGAGCTCCAGCGCGCGGTCGACCATCGACTGCTGGGCCACCACCTGGGCCTCGCAGTCGGCCAGCGTGAACTTGGTGTTCTGGAACTCGGCCACCGCCTTGCCGAAGACCTTGCGGTCCTTGACGTACTGGACGGCGAACCGGACCGCCGCCGCCGAGGCCGCGTAGGCGCCGACCGCGATCGCGAGCCGCTCCTGCACCAGGTTGTGGGTCAGGTAGGAGAAGGCCCTGCCCTCCTCACCGAGCAGGTTCTCCACCGGCACCTTGACGTCGCTGAACGCCAACTCGGCCGTGTCCGAGGTGCGCAGGCCGATCTTCTGCAGCTTGCGGCCGACAGTGTAGCCCTCGGAGGCGGTGTCCACGCAGAGGATGGAGAGGCCGGCCCGGCGGTTCTCCGGGTCGTACGGGGACGTCCGGCAGATCACCAGGACCAGGTCGGCGAGCACGCCGCCGGTGATGAAGGTCTTGGCCCCGTTGAGGACGTAGTGCGTGCCGTCCTCGGAGAGCCTGGCGGTGGTGGTGATGCCGGCGAGGTCGGAGCCGGCGCCCGGCTCGGTCATCGCGATGGCCGTCATGATGTCGCCGGAGACGAAGCCGGGCAGCCAGCGCTGCTTCTGCTCCTCGTTGGCGTACTCCATCAGGTAGGGCAGCACCAGGCCGGTGTGCACCCCCGAGGAGCCGAAGCTGACGCCCGCGCGGGCGGTCTCCTCGGCGACGACCGCCTGGTACTTGAACCCGCTCTCGCCGGCACCGCCGTACTCCTCCGGCACCTCGATGCCGTAGATGCCGAGCTCGCCGAGCTGGCGGTAGAAGTCGCGCGGCGGGTGACCCTCGGCCTCCCAGCTCTCGTAGACGGGGACGACCTCGTTGGCGATGAAGTCCCGGATGGTCTCCCGGAAGGCCTCGTGGTCCTCGGTGAACACGGTGCGGCGCACGGCGGCGCTCCCTTCGGTGGTGCCAGGTGATCGCTCCACAAGTTAATCCCGGGTAGCTTCGGCTGTCCAGGGTCGGCGTGCCGGTGTCTCCACCGTGGGAAAGGCCGGTATCGGCAGGCTCAGGGGCCGGTGAAGTGAATCCTTGCTAGCCTACGGTCGGCGTTGACGGAGAGCCGGTACGAGGGGGCGACGGCATGGTGGTGCGGCGGCCGCCCGCGCCGGCCCGGCAGGCGCAGATCCTGGCCGTGGCCGCCGAGCGCTTCCATTGCAGCGGGTATCACCAGGTGTCGATGACGGAGGTCGCCGCCGGGGTGGGCATCACCGCGCCCGCCCTCTACCGGCACTTCCGCGGCAAGCCCGAACTGCTCGACCGGGTCGTCCGGCTGGGCCTGGACGAACTGGCGGACGGGCTGCGCGCGGCCGGCTCCACGGCGGCGGTCGGCGCCGCACTGGCCGCCGTCGCGGTCGGGAACCGGCCGCTCGGCACGCTGGTGCAGCGCGACGCCCGGCTGCTGCCGGCGGCCCGGCGCGCCGCGCTCCGGCGCGAGCTGCGCGCGGACGCGGCCCTGATGGCCGGCGTGCTCCGCGTCGAACGGCCCGAACTCTCGCCGCGAGATGCCGAGTTGCTCTGCTGGTCGGCGCTCTCGGCCTGCTCGGGCCTCTCCTACCAGTCGGCCGTCCCGCAGCCGCGCCGGGCCGACCGGCTGCTGCGCGAGCTGGTGGCGGCGGTACTCGCGGTGTCGTTGGCAGGTGCCGCTCCCGATGCGCAACCACCCGTCACCGTCGCCGAGTTGCGGCCGCAGCCGCGCCGGGAGGAGCTGCTCGCGGCGGCGGTCAGACTCTTCCACCGGCGCGGGTTCGACAACGTCAGTACCGACCAACTCGGCGCCGCGGTCGGCATTTCGGGGCCCAGCGTCTACCGGCACTTCGACAGCAAGCAGCAGTTGCTGGCCGCCTCGCTGGTGCGCAGCCGGGAGCGGCTCTGGCACGAGGTGGCGGGCGCGATGGATGCGGCGGCCGGGCCGGCGGCGGCGCTGGAGGCCGGGCTGGCCGCGTACGTGGGGTTCGCCCGGAGCAACAGCGACTACCTGGGCGTGATGCTGAGCGAGACCGAGCGGCTGGCCGCGCCGGACCGGCGGGCCGCGGTGGACTTCCGGCGTGACTTCCTGCGGACCTGGGTCGATCTGCTCTGCCGGGTGCGCCCGGAGTGCGATTCGGCGGAGGCCCGGATCCGGGTGCACGCGCTGTTCGCGCTGGTCAACGACGGGGTGCGGAACCGTCCGTACAACGACCGGCCCGACCTCGGCGACTGTCTGCGGCGCCTCGGCCGGGCCGTCCTGGGTGTGCCCGCACGGACGTGACCGGGTGCCCGCCCGCGCGGGGGCGGGCACCCGGCCCGGAGTCTCCTCGCGGAGGGCTTCTCAGTACAGGACGTGCGGGTAGTACACCTTGGCGGCGAGGTTGCCGTTGCCCTGGAGGGCGCCGATGTCGCCGCCGTTACCAGTGACGGCGAGGCCGTTGTTCTGGTTGCTCGCGCCGGAGCCGGTGGCCGTCTGCTGGGTGTTGACCACGTTGCCGTGGACGTTGCCGATCACGTTGTTGGAGCCGGTGTTGCTCACCACGCTGCTGTTGGAGTGGTGGTCGGCACCGGCGCCGTTGTCGGCGTGCGCGGTGGCGGCACCGACGCCGACGAGGAGGAAGGCCCCGAGGGCGGTGACGGCGGCGGCTGCGCGGATACGGGACACGCTGGTCTCCCTGAAGGGTGGGGTGCGAAAAATGGCGCGTTCCGGAGTGGCCGCCCCGAAGCGCCGTTGCCTGACGTCGCACGACCAGC
Source organism: Kitasatospora sp. NPDC041988 (assembly GCF_055588525.1). NCBI lineage: Bacteria > Bacillati > Actinomycetota > Actinomycetes > Kitasatosporales > Streptomycetaceae > Kitasatospora > Kitasatospora sp. NPDC041988. Next base: position 160,136 of record NZ_JBVJCO010000014.1, on the reverse strand, counting down.
ATTCACCAGTGCCGTGGACGAACTCCACCGAATGGGTGGCAATTCGCCCAATGGTGTCATGAAGCGGCATATCCGGAGCCCGGGCGGGGCGGCGAGGCGTTACGCTCTCGGCGCCAAATCCACCCGTATGCAGGGGGGTTGATGCACCCGAACAGAGCAGTCGGCGGCCGGCCGGCCGCCCCCGGCGGTCAATGCCAGGTTGACCGGACCATCGTCGTCGGAAAGAAATGGTCGCCGGATAGTCGCACTGGCACACTGAGGACCCATGTCTGAAGGTCTCCCGCCCGACCCCGTGCCCACCGAGGATCTGCGTACGACCGAGGTCGATCTCGGCGGACTGGTGAACGTCCTCGCCACCCACCTTTACTCCACCCCGCTGGTCGCCCTGCGCGAACTCGTCCAGAACGCCCACGACTCGCACACCCGGCGCCTGCTGGAGGATCCGGACGGCGACCACCGGCCGCTGATCCGGGTACGCGCCGACGCGGACCGGCGCACCGTCAGCATCGAGGACACCGGCGCCGGCCTGACCGAGCCGGAGATCCACGCCTACCTCGCCACCGTCGGCACCGGCTACACCCGGATGCTGCGCGAACTGACCGGCAACCAGGAGCTGATCGGCGCCTTCGGCCTCGGCTTCCTCTCCGCCTTCTCGGTCGCCGACGAGGTCACCGTCACCACCACCTCGCACCGCGAGCGGCTGCTCGGCCACCGCTACCGCAGCTTCGGCGGCGAGCAGTACAGCGTCGAGCCGGCCGCCGCGCGGCCCGGCGGCGGCACCGTGGTCGAGCTGTCACTGAAGGACGAACACGCCCACCTCGCCGACGAGAACGCGCTGCGCGAGGTGCTCGGCCGGTACTGCGTGCTGCTGCCGATCCCGGTCTACGTCGGCGACGACGAGCAGCCCGTCAACGCCGTCCCGGTGCCCTGGCGTCAGCCGTCCCGCCCGTCGCCCACCACCCTTGGACCAGACGCTGCGCGCCACCTTGCCGACGGAGACCTGTACGCCGCCCGGATGCGGTTCGCCACCGCCTTCGGCCGCCGCTTCGAGCCGCTCACCGCCTTCCCCGTCCGGCCCGTCGAGGGCGGCAGCGACGCCGTCGGCCTGCTCTGGGTCCAGGACGGCGGCACCTACGGCAGCAGCGACAACCGCGACCTCGCCGTCTACCTGCGCGGCATGCTGCTCGCCGACGACGCCCGTGACCTGCTGCCCAGCTGGGCCGGGTTCATCGGCGGCGTGGTCGAGTCCAGCCGGCTCACCCCCACCGCCAGCCGCGAGGACCTCCAGCGCGACGAGCACTACCGCGCGCTCCAGCAGTCCCTCACCGACGCCGTCGTGGACGGCCTCTACGAGACCGCCCGGCTGCGGCCCGTCGTCTGGCGGCGCATCCTCGCCCGGCACGGCCAGGACCTCCTCGGCGCCGCGCTCTGCGACGACCGGCTCTTCACCCTGCTCGCCGACGACGTCCCGGTGCCCACCTCGCAGGGCGACCTGACGGCCGGTGCGCTGCGGGCGGCCGGCGCGGGAGCGGTGCACGTCGCGCTCGGCAGCAACGGCGGCTTCGAGGAGATGCTCTACCGGGCGATGCAGGTGCCGATCGCGCGCGGCGAACGCTACGCCGTGCTGCCGTTCCTGCGCCGCTACGCCCAGCTCCGGGACTGCCGGATCGTCGAGCTGGGCAGCGAGCGCGGCAACCGCGAGCTGTTCCGCGACCCGGAGCGCCCGCTGCCCGCCGAGGAGGCCGCCTGGCTCGCCGGCGCCCTCGCCGACCAGGGCGAGCAGCTCGTCCCGGCCCGGTTCGAGCCGGCCGGCCTGCCGCTGGTCCTCGTCCCCGACCGGGAGGCCGAGCTGAAGGCCCGGATCGAGGACGACCAGGCGGACGCCCGGATCCCGTCCGCCGCACTGCGGCTGGCCCGGGCGTTCACCGCCCGCACCGACGGCGAGGTCAAGGCCCGGCTCTACCTCAACCTGGCCAGCCCGGCCGTCCAGGACCTGCTCACCGCCTACCGCGACGGGCACACCGGCAGCGCCACCGCCGCCGGGCTGCTCCGCTCGCTCAAGGTGATCATGGCGGCGGCCTCGGCCGGCGGTGGCGGCGGCGACCTCACCGCGGCCCTGGCGGGCATCGGTACCGCGGTCTCCGCGCTGACCGCCGCCGTCCCGGCCGGGCTGCCCGCCGTCCCGGACAGCCCGGACGGACTCACGGATGCGGGCTGAACCGACGGCCCCGGCCCACGTTCCGGACGGACCGTCGGTGGCCCCGGCCACACTGACCACCAGCGCAGCGCACGACCCGCAGGGGGAGACGGAAGACGCATGAGTACCGACATCTGGGCCTGGGTGCGCGAAACCCACGAGCAGCTGGCCGAGGCCGGCCACCGGCGGCTGGCCGACGCCATCTACGAGCTCCCCGGTCACGCCAACGAGGGCCGTAACGAGCAGCTCGACGCCGTCTACCCGGAGGCGGTCGCCGCCGCCCGGTCCCTCGGCCTGCCCTGGGTCGAGGTCTACCTGCGGCACTGGCGGATGCAGAACCTGCTGAACAAGCGCCACCAGGGCGAGCAGGCCCTGCCCGAGGCGGTCGACCTGCTGGAGTTCGCCCACCGCGAGGAGACCGCCGGCTGCCCGCAGTCGGTCTGTGTGGTGCAGGACTTCGCGATCTGCCACGCCCGGGTCGACGGCCCCGGCTACGTGCCCGAGCGGCTCGCCGTGCTGAGCGAGACGCTGGAGCGGATCGAGCCGTCCCGGGCCTGCTTCGACTGCCTCTCCCGGGAGTACTCCGACGCCTTGGAGGACGACGGCCGCCCGAGCGAGGCACTCGATCACCTGGACTCCGCCGCCACCCGGATGCAGGCGGCCGGCCAGCGGCTCTCGCTCCACTTCCACCACGCCCGGGCCGGCACCCTGCACCTGCTCGGCCGGCACGAGGAGGTGCTGACCCTGCTCGACACCTCCGAGCAGGCCGAGCGCGCCCGGGGCCGGGAGATCGACGACAGCGACCGGCGCTGGGGCGCCCTGATGCGGGCCCGCGCGCTCGCCTCGCTCGGCCGCACGGAGGAGGCGCTCGCGCTGCTTCCGGGCCGGGAGGAGGCCGAACGCCACGCCGACCTGCGCCCGGCCTGGACGAAGACCGTCGAGCTGCTGGTCGCGGCCGGCGCCTGGGAGAACGACGCCGAGCTCGGTGCCGCCGTGGCCGGTTGGGTCGGCTACCTCGACGGCACCGGCTCGCACCGCCCCTGCGTCGACCTGCTGCTGGCCGCCGGGCGGCTCGCCCTCGCCCGCGGCGCCCGGACGGTCGCGCTCACCCTGGCCGCCACCGGCGAGCGCAAGCTCACCCGGCTGCGCCGCACGGACGGCGTCGCCGCGGAGGTCGCCGCGCTGCGGGCGGCCGCCGAAGCGCTGCCGGTGCCCGAACTGCCCGTCCCGCCCGCCGAGCTGCTCGCGCACCTCGCAGCGGAGGGCGTTCCCCCCGAGACCGGCGCCGACCTGCTCTCCGTCGCCCTGGACCGGTACCGGGGTGAGCAGGCCGGCGCGACCGGCCTCGCCCTCAACCTGGCCGCCGTGCTGGGCGGCCTCGGCCACGTCCGGGCCGCCGCCGACCTCCTCTGGGAGCGGCTGGACGCCGACCCGGCGAGCGAGCAGCTGAGCGGCATGCTCGGCAGCGCCCTGATCGAGGCCAAGGACGACGAGGGCCTGCGCCGCCTCGCCGACCGCCTGGCACAGGCCAGCCCGGCCGACGGCCATTGGGTCCGGGCCCGCTGGGCCGCCGCCGAGGGCCGCTGGGCCGAGGTGGTGGAGCAGTGCGAGGCGATCCTGGCCGAGCACCCGGACCGGATCAACCCCCGCCGGATGGCCGCCGCTGCGGCCACCGAGCTGGGCGACCACGCGGGTGCGCAGCGGTTCTACCAGGAGCTCCTGGCGCACGCGCTGCCCGCCGAGGGCGCACCGGAGGAGGAGCAGTACCGCACCGTCCAGGAGCCCGACCTCTGGCACCTGATCACCGCAGCCACCGCCAACCGGGACTGGAAGGTGGTCCGCTCCACCGGCGCCCTGATCGGCCTTGAGTTCGACGAGCCCGAGGGCCCGGTGGACGAGGAGTGGCAGCTGGTCACCGTCCGGGCCACCCGGACCAACGGCGCCACCGCCGACCTCCCGGCCGTCCGGACCGGCCCGGCCACCGCCCGCATCCTGCCGGTGCTCGGCGACGACGTGACGCTCAACCACGGCGACGTGGTGGTCTTCGCCCCGGCGCTGCTGGAGGAGCCGCCCGCCGAGGACGCGCCGGAGGAGGAGCGGCTGCGCTGGCGACCGGTGTTCGAGCTGCTCACCCTGCTCGATCCGGCCGGCTACACCACCTACTGGATGGACGGCGGCTGGCCCGGCGACGAGGCCTGGGCCGTGCTGCGCGAGGAGCTGGGGCAGGCCGGCTACGCGGTCTGGGCGTACAGCGGGGACGGGTACAGCATCACCGACCCGGCCGACGAGGACGCCTTCCTGCCCGGGATCTACGCCGCCGTCGGGGTGCCGCCCACCGCCCACGCCGTCGAGGCCGACGCGCTGCTGCACCGGCTCACCGGCGCCTGGCCGCACCCGTTGGCCTGGCTCGACCTGGCCAGGGCGGCGGGCACCGACACCGGCCGGCACGAGGAGGTCATCGAGCGGTACGGGCTCTGATCGCAGCCGGGCCGGCGTGGGCCGGGCACGGGGCGGACACTCCTGGATTTAGACACTCTTGGTGAATGCTTTACTGTTTCATTGCCAAGAGTCGACCTCCAGGAGTGTCTGCCCCGTGACCAGCCTCGCCCTCGGCCCGTCCTGGCTCGATCCGACCCACCTGATCTCCACCTTCGGGCCGATCGGCATCCTGGTCATCGTCTTCGCCGAGTCCGGTCTGCTGATCGGCTTCTTCCTCCCCGGGGACTCGCTCCTCTTCACCACCGGCCTGCTGGTGGCCGGCGGCACCTACCTGCACCAGCCGCTCTGGCTGGTCTGCGTGCTGGTGGTGGCCGCCGCGGTGGCCGGGGACCAGGTCGGCTACCTCTTCGGCCGCAAGGTCGGGCCGAGCCTGTTCCGGCGCCCCGACTCCCGGCTGTTCAAGCAGGAGAACGTGGAGAAGGCGGCCGCCTTCTTCGACCGGCACGGGCCCAAGGCGATCGTGCTGGCCCGCTTCGTGCCGATCGTGCGGACCTTCACCCCGATCGTCGCCGGGGTGAGCGGGATGAACTACCGCACCTTCGTCGTCTTCAACATCGTCGGCGGCGTCCTCTGGGGAGCGGGCGTCACCGTACTCGGCTACTTCCTCGGGCAGATCCCCTTCGTCCGGGACAACATCGAGGCGATCCTGGTCGGCATCGTGCTGGTCTCGGTGATCCCGGTGGCAGTCGAACTGATGCGCGCCCGCCGGTCCGGCGCGTCCACCCCGGCCCGCCACCGCGCCGGGTAGGCGCCCCCGGCCCCCGGCGCCCGCCGCGACGTACATGTGCGTCCGGGAGTTCGATCAGGCAAGGTGTACCCGAGATCGAACGGTGGCCCGGCGCCACCAGGGGCGGCAAGGAGCGGAAGTGCCTAAGCGGGGCCGACCGGGCGGAGGCAAGCGGGCCAGGGGCGGCAGAGGGGCTCGGCAGGCGCGTCCGGCGCCCGGGGCGCAGCCGCTCCACCCCTCCGACGCGCCGCCCACCGAGGGCCTGCTCGGCCACCCCGCCCCGGCCACCGAGCCGGCCACCGTGATCCCGCTCGTACCGCCCGTCCCCGAGACCAAGGGCCTGCTGAGCCCGGAGCCCGCCGACGAGGTCGTCGAGGAGCCGGTGGATGACATCGTCGCGGTCCACCGCCGCCGTTCGGTCGCCGAGGACACCCTCACCCCCGAGGAGTGGCAGGCGGCCGGCTACACCCCGCCCACCGGCATCGCCGTCCCGACCCTGAAACCCGGAGCCCCCGGCGAGGCGCCCTGGCCGGACCGGATGCGCACGCTGCTGCGCACCCCGATGTCCGAGCGCCCGGCCTTCGAACGCACCCCGCGCGAGCTGCACCCCTCCGCCGCCCGCAACGTTCCGCGCATCCTCGACCTGACGCTGCGGATCGGCGAACTGCTGCTGGCCAGCGGCGAGGCCGCCGAGGACGTCGAGGCGGCCATGCTCGGCATCGCCCACGCCTACCGGCTGGACCGCTGCGAGCCGCAGGTCACCTTCACCCTGATCGGGATCTCGCACCAGCCCTCGCTGGTCGAGCCGCCGGTCACCGCGGACCGCGTGGTGCGCCGCCGCACCTCCGACTACACCCGGCTGAACGCGGTCTACGAGCTGGTCGCCGACATCACCTCGGAGACGGTCACCGTCAACGACGCGTACCGCCGGCTCGCCCTGATCCGCCGCAACCGGCACCCGTACCCGGCCTGGCTGCTCGCGCTGAACACCGGGCTGCTGGCCGGCGCGGCGACCTTCCTGGTCGGCGGGCGGATCGACGACAAGGCCTGGCTGGTCTTCGCCAGCGCCTTCATCGCGGCCGTCCTCGGCGACCGGCTGGCCTCGCTGATCGCCCGTCGCGGCCTGCCGGAGTTCTACCAGTTCGTGCTGGCCGCGATGCCCGCGGCGGCCTCCGGCATCATCCTCTCCCTCAACGACTGGGGGCTGCGCGGCTCGGTCGTGATCACCGGTGGGCTGTTCGCGCTGCTGCCCGGGCGGGCCCTGGTCGCCGCCGTCCAGGACGGCCTGACCGGCTTCTACATCACCGCCGCCGCCCGCCTGCTCGAAGTGATCTACCTGGTGGCGGGCATCGTCATCGGCGTGATGCTGATCCTCTACCTCGGGGTCGGCTACGAGGCCGAGCTCAAACCGGACGAGAGCCTGGCCGGGGTCAACTACCCGCCGGTCCAGATGGTCGCCGCGCTGGTGCTGACGCTGGCCTTCGCGATGCTGCTGCAGACCGACCGACGCCTGCTCGCCCTGGTCACCCTGAACAGCGGCATCGGCTGGTCCAGCTACGGCGTGCTGGTCCACAACGCGGGGATCTCGCCGATCGTCGCCACCGGCGTGGCGGCCGGCCTGGTCGGCCTCTTCGGCCAGCTGATGGCCCGCTACCGCTACGGCTCCGCACTGCCGTACGTGACCGCGGCGATCGGCCCGCTGATGCCCGGTTCGGCGCTCTACCTCGGGATGCTCTCCTTCGCCCAGGGCCACTCCGCGGGCGGCCTGGTCCAGATCACCCGGGCCGCCGCGATCGCCCTGGCGCTGGCGATCGGCGTGAACCTCGGGGGCGAGATCGCCCGGCTCTTCATGAAGCTGCCGGCCGGCGCCGAGCTGCCGGCCGTCCCCCGACGGGCGGCCAAGCGCACCCGCGGCTTCTGACACCCACCCGCGGCTGCCGGACGGTACGCCGCGCTCGTTGGACCGGTGTCGCCCCCCCGGGCCATGTCGCGGTAGGCCGGACGCAGGACCAGGAACGAAGGTAAGACCCATGACCACACTGCTGGACGGCTACCGCGAGCACATCGTCGCCGCGCACAAGCAACCGCTGTTCCTGCTGCTGGTCGGGTTCATCACCTCGTTCGTCTTCATCCGGTTCAGCGTCCGGATGATCAGGGCCCAGGTGCGCTGGTGGCCCGGCAACGTCACCCCCGGCGGGCTGCACATCCACCACATGGTGTTCGGCCTGGGCTTCCTGCTGGTCGGCGGCATCGGGGTGTTCGCGACGTACGGCGGGCATCCCTGGATCGACGTGTTCGGTCTGCTCTTCGGCATCGGCTGCGGCCTGGTGCTGGACGAGTTCGCGCTGATCCTGCACCTGGACGACGTCTACTGGGGCGAGCAGGGCCGCAAGTCGGTGGACGCGGTGATCTTCGGCATCCTGTTCACCGCACTGTTGCTGGTCGGCTACGTGCCGCTCGGCGTGGTGCCCAGTCAGGAGACCAGGTGGGGGCTGGTCACGGTGATCTCGGTGAACATGCTGGTGTCCATCGTCGCCCTGCTCAAGGGCAAGGTGTGGACCGGCCTGCTCGGCATCATGGTGCCCGGCATCTCCTGGATCGGCGCGATCCGGCTGGCCCGGCCCAGCAGCCCCTGGGCTCGCTGGCGCTACGCCACGCGCCCGCGTCGCCGGGCGCGTGCGCTCCGGCGTGAGCGCCGACTGCACCGGCGTGCGGACATTGCCCGTACCTGGCTCTTCGACCTGATCGCCGGCGCCCCGGACAAGGTCCCGGCCAACCACCCCGCCGCCCACCGGGTCGCCGAGCGGATGGCCGCCCGGGCCTCCGCCCACCTCGACGCGCACGCGGCCCGCGCCCTGGCCCGGCGCTCCGCCCGGCTGGCCGACCGCCGCTCGGCGGCCGCCGCCGCGCCCGGCTCCGGCGCCGGCGCCCCCGCGCACGGAACCCGCGAGCCCGGCACCCGGCCCCGCGCCCAGCAGCGCCGGCGGACCGTCCGGGCCGGCCGCAACCGCACCTACGCGGTGCGCCCGACCGGTCTGGAGCCACGGCCCGGCCGCCACCCCCACCTGCGGCCGCATACCCGCCGGATCCGCCGATAGTTCGTATGCCCTGTGCGCCTGGCCGTAGTTGATGCCCAGTCGGATCATCCGACGGATCACCCGGTCGGCCGTGTGGGCCTGGGGGGTGAAAGCCGCCCGGCTTGAGAACATGGCGATGCGTAAACGATTTGTCCCGTGATGGGGCGCTTTGCCGGTCCTGCTGGTCCTGCCGGATCGGCCGGCCGCCCGGCGGCCCCGTCCGGGACCCTGAGAAGGGATGTCTCGTGGCACGCAGGCTTCTGCCGGTCCTCCTGTTGTCCCTCACCGCCCTGCTCGGGCTGCTCCCCGCCGCCGCGGCCACCCCGGTCGACCCGGACCAGGCCTCGGGCGCCCCGGCGGCCGACGAGACGTACCCCTCCACCGAGGACATCGACCACGCCCGCGCCGAGTCCGCCCGCCGGGCCGCCTCGGTCACCGCCATCGAGGCCGGACTCACCGCCGCCAAGGCCGAACTCGACCTGGCCGGCCAGATCGCCGAACAGGCCGTCGAGGCCTACAACGGAGCCCAGCTCGCGCTCACCCGGGCCCGCGCCGAGGAGTCCGCCGCGACCGGCCGGGCCGCCTCCGCCGAGGCCGACCGGGCCGCGGCCGCCGAGGACGCCGCCGCGCTGGCTGCTGAAACGTACCGTCAGGGCACCACCGCCGAACTCTCCGCCATCAACGCCCTGATCGGTGCCCGCGGTCCGCGCGAGGCCGGTGACCAGGCCGCCGTCGTCGGCGTGGCCAGCGACCGCACCCGGCAGATCCTCGACGCGGCCACCTCCACCGCCGCCGCCGCGACCCGCGCCTCGGCCGCCGCACGCGCCGCGACCACGGCCGCCGAGAAGGCCGCCGCCGAGGTCGGCGCGGCCCGGGGACGGGCAGAGGCACGGCTCGCCGCCCAGCAGAACCAGGTCGCCACCACCGGCCGGCGCCGCGAACAGCTCCTCACCGACCTCGCCGCCGCCCGCCACACCACCGTTGAGCTGGAGCGGCAGCGGCGCGAGGCGCTGGAGGCGATCGCCGTCCGCGAGGCCGAGGCCGCCGCCGAGAAGGCCGCGGCGGAGCAGGCGGCGGCGGAGCAGGCGGCGGCAGAGAAGGCGGCGGCGGAGAAGGCCGCCGGGGGTGCGCCGGCCGGCCGCCCGTGGTCGGCGGAGGACGCGGCCGCCGCCGTCGCCTTCGCCCGCTCCAAGATCGGCTTGCCGTACATCTGGGGCGGCGAGGGCCCCGGCGGCTACGACTGCTCGGGGCTCACCATGATGGCCTGGCGCCAGGGCGGCCGGCAGCTCAACCACTTCGCCGCCGATCAGTACGCCCAGAGCACCCCGATCGGCTACCGCCAGCTCCGCCCCGGCGACCTCGTCTTCTGGACCGACACCGGCCGCGCCGCCGACATCCACCACGTCGGCCTCTACATCGGCGACGACCAGATGATCGAGGCACCCCGTGCCGGCATGCCGATCAAACAGGCCAGCCTCTGGATCATGGGAACGCCGGACTTCTACGCCCGGCCGTGACGGCGCCCGCGCGTGCTTCGGCGCGGTGGTCGCCAATCGCTGAAGAAGCCCTGCGCTCTTCCGGCCCAGGTCACCGGTGCGCCACCGTGGTGAGGAAGTCCAGGATGAGCGGGCTTGCGACGGCGCGGAACTCCTCGAAGTAGGCGTGCCGCGCTCCGGGGATCATGTGAAGCCGGGCGCCGGGGATGCGGTTCGCGAGCAGGGGAGCGTTGGCGGCGGGGTTGAGCAGGTCGTCGCTGCCATGCACGACCAGGGTGGGTGCGCTGATGCCGGGCAGGAGGTGCCACGCGTCGTGCTGGTTGCTGGCTACCAGGTGGCGACGCTGGGCGTGGGCGGGCATGGCCGGGTCGCCGAGTGTCTGGTGGGGTCCGGGGTGGGTCGCCAGCCAGGCCGGGGTGTACATCAGCTCGCGCAGGGCCTGTCGCGCCGCATCCGGTTGAGGTTGTGCCAGTGACCGGCGCACGTCGTTGTCGCGTTCGACGGCGTGTGGGCCGCCGGGCGATGTGCAGCCGAGTACCAGGGCGCGCACCCGGTGCGGATGGCGGGCCGCGAGGTGCTGGGCCACGCGTCCGCCCATGGACGTGCCGTAGACGTCGGCCCGGTCGACGCCGAGTTCGTCGAGCACCGCGATCACGTCCTGCGCGAAGACCTCGGTGCTGTAGGGCCTGTCGGGCTTGTCGCTCTGCCCCGTACCGCGGTAGTCGAGCGTGACAGTGCTGTGGACGGAGTGGAAGTCGTCACGGATCCCGTCCCACCAGTGGTGGTTGTTCGCCTGGCCCGCCAGCAGAACGAGCGGTGTCCCCTCGCCTTGGACTTGGTGGGCGATACGGATCCCGTCAGGCGTTGTCGTGTACTGCATGGCCCTTCGTTTCTGATAGGCAACGGCACAGTGCGCGTGGGTGACGCTGAGGGCACCGGGCAGCCCCTTCGCCGGGCGGAAGCGTCCGTCATCCAAGGTGGTGCAAGATCCGTCATCCAAGATGGTGCAAGAACTGTATGACCTCCGCGGTGACGGTCCGCGCCGGGCATGTCCGCGAGGTCCTGACCGGCTTCACCTCCGGGCAAGCGGGCTCGCCCCGGCCTGGTGAACCGCGACCGCAGTTCGCCTTGGGGGTCGCGCTGAAGGAGAAGTACGCCGCGAAGGCCACCGTGCTGAAGGTGTCGGTGCGGACGGTGGAGAACTGGGTGGCCGCTTACCGCAGCGGTGGCCTACCGGCGGCTGGAGAACTGGCCCGGGGACGCAACGCGGTGTCGGGGTCGGCGAAGGGGCGCCGGTCGATCGCGGCCCGCCCATCGGGGACATACGGCCGACTGCGGGCGACCCGGCCCGGCGAGTACCTGATCCTGGACACCCAGGACCTGGACATCTTCGCCATGGAGCCGGTGACCTGCCCTGGCTGCGAGCTCAGCTGACGGCCACTCCCTCGGTCCGGTCCAGCCGGCTCCGCAGCTCGGCGGCGTTCAGGGGACGCGGGGTGACGGGGACCGGAGGCATGGCCCCCATCACGCCCGTCCGCCTCATGCCCGTGCGCCGTTATGCCCGCCCCGCCCCGCCCGGCGTGCGGGCTGCCCGTTGTCGGCGGGCCGCCGTACGATGGCCGGCCGGGAAGGGATGTGACATGAGGCTGCGGAACGTCGAGCCGGGGGATGTCGGGGCCTACGTCCGGATGCGGTGCGATCCGGTGATGATGGCCGGGCTGGGCGGGCCGCTGCCGGTGGAGGGCATCGCGGACAAGGTCCGGCGGGACGTGCTGGACGCGGCGGCGGACCGGTCCTGGATCAAGATGATCGTCCCGGACGGGGCCGCGCCGGGCGAGGTGGCCGGGAGCGTCACGCTCTGGCCGAACGACGAGGACGGCGAGGTCGTCTCCGAGATCGGCTGGATGGTGCTGCCGGAGTTCCAGGGGCGCGGTGTCGGCAAGGCCGCCGTCCGGGCCGTGCTCGACCTGGCCGCCAGGGACGGCCGCTGGGGCCCGGTGCACGCCCATCCGGCGACCACCAACGGGCCGTCCAACGGCATCTGCCGCACGCTCGGTTTCCGGCTGATCGGCGAGCGGGAGGTGGACTTCGCGGGCCGGGTGCTGCGGGTCAACCACTGGGTCGTCGACCCCGTTCAGCGGCCCTGGGCAGCGGCGGAATAAATCGGATGCCCCCGCCGGAGGCCCCGCCGTACCGTGGGCGGATGGGCAACGATGCGTACGGCGAGACCCGTGACCCGGGCCGGGGCCGGCTGCGGGAGCGGACCGACACGGTCGGCGGGGTAGAGATCCGGGCGATCGCCGAGAGCGAGATCGAGGGCTGGGACCGGGCTCTGGCCCTGGGGTTCCTGCGCTCGCACGTGGAGAGCGCGGCGGAGTTCCGCCGGCTGCAGTGGCAGCCCGGGCGGGCGCTCGCGGCCGAGACCGAGGGCCGGTTCGTCGCCACCTACCGGAGCTTCGACGTCGAGCTGACCGTCCCCGGCGGGGCCGTCGTCCCGGCGAACGCGATCACCTCCGTCACCGTGACGGCCACCCACCGCCGGCGCGGCCTGCTGAGCCGGATGATGGCGCAGGACCTCACGGCCGCCCGCGAGCGCGGCGCCGCCGTCGCCGTCCTGATCGCCGCCGAGTACAGCATCTACGGCCGGTTCGGCTTCGGCCCGGCCACCCGTGGCCACGGCTGGAACGTCGACCTGCTGCGCGCCCGCGGCCTGCGCGACGGCCTGCCCACCGTGCCCGGCGGGCGGATCGACTTCCTCACCATGGAGGAGCTGCGCAAGGCGGGCCCCGAGCTGCACGACCGCTGGCGGCTCACCCAGCCCGGCGCGCTCGCCCGCGACGAGGTGTGGTGGAAGCGCCACACCGGCGCCGTCCCGGTGCCGGGCTTCGAGTGGAAGGAGCCCTTCGCCGCCGTCCACCGCGACGCCGAGGGCAACGCCACCGGCCTGGCCGTCTACCGGGTCGACGACACCTGGGACGGCAGCTACCCGAACTGCACGCTCACCGTGGTCGACTTCCTCGCACTCGACCGGGGCACCGCCGCCGAGCTGTGGCGGTTCCTGTTCGCGGTCGACTGGGTGCGCAAGGTCGTGATCGAGAACATCGGCCCGGACGATCCGCTGCCGCTGCTGCTCAACGACCCGCGCGCGGCCACCCCGTACGTGGAGAACGCCGACTTCATGTGGCTGAAGGTGCTCGACTTCGAGGCCGCGTTCAACGCCCGGACGTACGGCGCGCCCGGCCGGGTCGTGCTGGAGGTCAAGGACCGCGACGGCTACGCCGCCGGCCGCTGGGCGATCGAGGCCGCCGCCGACGGCACCGGCCGCTGCACCCGCACCACCGACGTGCCCGACCTCCTGCTCGGCTCCTCGGCGCTCGGCTCGCTCTACCTGGGCGGCGAGACGGCCCCCCGGCTGGCCGCGGCCGGCCTGGTCACCGAGGTCTGGGAGGGCGCCGCGGCCGCCGTCGACCTGGTGCTGCGCACACCGCTGCTCTCCTGGAACCCGGACAGCTTCTGAGCCGGGCCCACCCGGAGTACCGGCGCGGGGCCGGCTGTCTCCCCTCACCGCCGTGTGCGATCGGCGTTGCATGGCGGCCATGCGGGATGGCGACCGATGCACCGAGGCGGCGACGGACGCGGACCACATCCGCCGGATGAGGTGGAGGCCTCCCGGCGCTGGTGGGACGACCGGGGTCGCCCCGGCTTCGACCGGTTCGGCCTCACGGTCGGGCCCGAAGGCCACACCGTGTGGCTCGATTCCCCGGAGAGCCCGGTGCCACGCCGAGGCTGATGCCTATTGGTGGGGCCGAGCAGCAGAGCGTTTTATGGCCGGGCGCTCCCAACCCTGGGGCGCCCGGCCATGGCATTTGCTCTGTGGTTTGAGCGACCTTACTTGACGGCGGTTTTCCCAATGGTCGGCAGGATGAAGTCCTGAATGAGGCCCTTGGCGTCGCGGACGATCGGCCGGAAGACCCGGTAGCGCGAGAGGTTGATCACCCGGGCCGCCATGGGGGTGGACCGGCGGACGAACTCCCGGGTCCGCTCGGTGTCCTCGGTCCGGTCGAAGACCCAGTAGAGGACCACGACCATGAGGTGTAGCCAGAGCACGTCGGGCAGTAGCTCGACCAGCTCGGCGTCCAACTTCGGCGCCAGCTCCGAGCCCTGCAGCACGTCGCGGAAGAGTCCCACGGCGGTAGCCCGGGCCGGATGGGACTCGTTGGAGAACGGGCTCAGTGAGCTGGTCGGGTCGGCGGCCGTGCGGAAGAACTGCGCGGCGAACTCGTGGTACGGCGCGGCCGTGTCGAGCCAGGAGGTCAGCGCGATTTCCAGGCGCTCGGCGAAATCGCGCGTATTGGCCATGCGATTCCTGGCGTCCGCCGCATGGTCATAGGTCATTCGGTCGTAGAATCCTTGAATCAAGAATTCCTTCGCCGAAAAATAATAGTAAGCATTTCCGACCGAGACGCCTGCCTCAGTGGCAATGGCGCGCATGGTGGTCTTCTCGTAGCCGCGCTCCTGGAACAGCCGCATCGCGGTTTCCAGGATCAGGGCGCGGGTTGCCTCACTCTTGTCCGTCTTCGGCTGGGCCCTTCCGCCAGGAAGCTCCGCCGGGGCGGGGGTGCCGGTTGCGAGGCTGTCGCTGTTGCTCGACTTCTCCACGTCGGCCGACCTTACCGGGCCACGGCCAGGGCGCCCCTGGCCGTGCCCTTGTGCATGTGAACGTTCCTGACTGCCCTACTGGAATTCGGCCGCCACTCTTTCGACGAGAAGTAGTGGTAGGCGTTGCCGACCGAGACGCCGGCCTCGGCGGCGATGGCGCGCATGGTGGTCTTCTCGTAGCCGCGCTCCTGGAACGGCCGCATGGTCGTCTCCAGGATCAGGGTCCGGGTCTGCTCGCTCTTGTCGGTCTTCGGCTGGGCGCGGCTGCCGCGCACCTCGGCGGGCGGTGCCGCCGGGGTCGTCGGCGTACCGGCCGCACCCGTGGGGCTGTCCGTGCCGCCGGTGCCGCTCGTGCTGTCGGGTCCGTTCGTCGCTGCCAGGTCGTCCACGGCCTCGAGCCTAGCTGGGGATCACTCGGCTCCAGCCGGTGTCGGTGCGGACGGGACCGGATGCCCCCTCCGCATCCGGTACCGCCGCTCCGCCCCCGCTCATTTCGAACGCGTTCAAAAGCATGGGCATGACTCTAGGGGCTGGAGTTGAGCATGTTCAAGCCGGGGCGTGTGGGAAGCTCGTCACATGAACGCCACCATCCGCCGCGGCACCTCACACGACGCCGAGGACGTCGCCGGCCTGCACGCCCTCAGCTGGCGCACCGCCTACACCGGCATCGTCCCGGAGCAGGCGCTCGGTGACGGGATGACGGCCGCGCGGCGCGAGCTCTGGGCGCTGCGGCTGAGCGTCGACTACGGCGAACCGGCCAACACCCCCGAGCTGCTGATCGCCGAACAGGCCGGGAGCGTCGTCGGCTTCGTCTACCTGGTGCCGCAGGAGGACGGCCGGGTGCTGCTGGACAACCTGCACGTCCGGCCCGGGCGGACCGGCGGAGGCATCGGCCGCGCGCTGCTGGACGCGGCGCGCGAGCACGTCGCGCGGCAGCACCCCGGCGCCGACCTCTACCTGGAGGTGCTGCGCGACAACACCCGGGCGGTCGCGTTCTACGAGCGCGAGGGCGGCCGCCGGACGGCCGAGCAGGAGGGCGTCTTCCCGGGCGGCTACCTGCTGCCCGAGTACGAGTACACCTGGCCGGCGGCGTCGGTGCGGCCGCCGGTGCCGGTATCGGCGGGCCTTCAGTCGAAGTCGTAGACCGTCACCGGCACCCCCCGGTCCACCAGGCGGGCCGTCACCAGCGGCTCGACCGACTCCCAGCGCCCGCCCGCCAGCCCGCAGCCGATCCGTGGCATGTGGACGGAGGCGCCGAGCGCGAGCGCCTGCCCGGCCAGCGCCGCCAGCGCGGTGTCGATCGCCTCGTACCGCACCGGCGCGCCCGTCGACCGGCCGGTCCGGATGCCGCGCTGCCCGACCAGGTTGGCCACCCAGATGTACGGCTCGACCTGCACCAACTGTGCGGCGCCCAGGCCGAAGTCGTTCTTCGCGCGCTCCCGGTGCCAGCGCCGGAAACGCCGCCTCCGGCTCCGGCCAGCGCCGCGACACGGCCAGTACGAAGCCCTTGCCCCAGCCGCCGAGGTCGTTGCAGACGTGCGCGATCACCTTCACGCCCTTCGCCTGGGGCGCGGTGGCGTCGCCACGGACGTATCGGATGGTCGCCGTCTCCATGCCCGAACGCTAGCTTGCGGCGGTGACAGTCCGTTCGGAATTTTCGGGCCGCGAGGGAGCGCCCGGCCGCGAGGGAGTACCCGGCGCCGGGGGAGCGACCGGCACCGAGGGAGAGCCCGGTATCCGCAGGTGGCGGCGGCCCGCCAGGGCGATCAGCAGGGCGAGCGCGGCGGCCCCCGCGGGCAGCCAGTAGCCGGTGCCGGGTGCGGCGCGTTCGGCGACCGCCCCGGCGAGGGCCGCGCCGGCGGAGATGCCGACCACGATGCCGGACACCGCGACCGCCATGCCCTCGTTCAACTGCCTCTGCGGCAGCAGCTCCTGGATCAGTGTCATGCCGGTGACCATGGTCGGCGCGGTGCCCGTCCCGGCCGCGAACAGCATGGCGCCGAGCACGGCCAGCCCCGCGCCGCCCACCCCGGCGGCCAGCGGTAGGAGCAGCAGGACGGCCATCGCGGTGACACCGAGCAGGAAGCGGACGCCCGGCGCCCGGCGCGGCCGGAGCAGCCCGAAGACCAGACCGGTCACGCACGAGCCGCCCGCGACCAGCGCCAACAGCCCGCCCGCCACCGGCTTCTGTCCGAGCGCGTCGGCGTAGGCCACGGTGGTCAGCTCCAGCGAGCCGAAGACCACGCCGGTGGCGAGGAAGGTCAGCAGCAGCACCCGCAGTCCCGGCACCCGCAGCGGTGAGTCGTGACCGCGGCCCGACGGGCGCTCCGCGAGCGGGGGTTCGGTCCGTCGCTGGGCGGCGAAGAGCAGGGCGCCCGTGGATCCGAGCACCCCGGCGGTGAGCATGCCGGCCTCCGGCGCGACCGTGGTGCAGAGCAGCATCGCGAGCACCGGCCCGGCCATGAAGCAGAGCTCGTCCAGCGCCTGTTCGAAGGAGTTGGCGAGGTGCCGGGCGGCCGGGTCGGTCCGGTAGAGGTGTGCCCAGCGGGCCCGCGCCATTCCGCCCAGGTTCGGCGCCGCCGCGCAGGCCGCCCAGCAGGCGTACAGCGTCCAGTCGGGCGCGCCGGAGCGGACGCAGATCAGCAGGCCGGCGAACGGGACGGCGTTGTAGAGCGTGGCCGGGACGGCCACGCGCGCCTGCCCGTACCGGTCGACCAGGCGGCCGAGCAGCGGCATGCCGATCGCCCCGGTGACCAGGCCGACCGCCGAGACGGTGCCTGCCAGCGCGTACGAGCCGCGACGTTCGGCGAGCAGCACCACCAGCGAGACGCCGGTCATCGACATCGAGAGCCGGCCGAACAGTCCGGCGAGGGTGAAGGCGGTGGTGCCGGGCAGGGCGAAGAGCCGTCGGTAGGAGGCGAGCACGGTACTCCGAAGCAGAGAGTGGGGGAGGGGTGCTCCCAGCCTCAGGCAGCGGCCCGGGGGCGGTCCAACACCTGTTTCGCCGCACTGACAACATGATGTTGTTAATCTGCCGCCATGCCCTCCGACCTGCACCCCCGCCTGCTCCGCGGCTTCGTCGCGACGGCCGAGACCCTGCACTTCGGCCGGGCCGCCGAGCGCCTGCACGTAGCCCAACAGGCGCTCAGCCGGGACGTCCGCGCGCTGGAGAAGCTGCTCGGCGACGCGCTCTTCACCCGGACCACCCGCAGCGTCGAACTCACCCGGGCGGGGTTGCAGTTGCTGCCGAAGGCACGCCAACTCCTCGCCCTGCACGACGAGATCGTGACGGCCGCCGAGCACCGTCCACTGCTGCTGGACGTCAACAGCAACGTCAACGGCCTCGACCTGACCTCCGACCGGATACTCGAACCGGCCCGTGCCGCCTGGCCGGAGGGTGACATCCTGGCCCGCTTCCTCGGCGGTCTGGCGGCGGCGGCCGAGGAGCTGCTCGCCCACCGGCTCGACGCCTCGCTCGGCCGCTTCGCCGGCCTGGACGCCCGGGTGCGGCGCCAACTCGTCCAGACCCCGGTGCGGTTGGAGCGGGTCTCGGTGATGATGGCGGACGGCCACCCGCTGGCCGGCCGTCCGGTGCTGCGCCTCGCGGAGCTGGCCGGTCACCCCGTGGACATCTGCGCCGGGAACCCGGCCACCACCGAATGGGCCGACTTCGGCGCCCGGCTGCTGCGCGAGCACGGGCTGACGGGGGCGGCGCCGTACGTCCCGCCGGTCGGCGTGGAGGAGACCGCCCGCTACCTCACCCGGCACGGCGACCCGATGCTGACCACCACCAGCGGGCCGCTGATCCCGGGTGTGGTGAACGTGCCACTGGTCGAGCCGGTGCCGCTCAGCCTGGTCAGCCTGGTGCACCGCCCGGGCCTGAGGCACCCGGGGCTGACGGCGCTGCGCGCGGCGGCCGCCGAGCTCGGCGCCCGGGAGGGGTGGCTGCGGCGCCCGGCGGGCAGTTGGCTGCCGGCCGCCGATACGGAGCTGCTGGTGGCGGTGGCGCTGCCGAGGGTGTAGTTCGTCCCGGCCGTGGCCGGTTCGTCCCGCCGGATGCCGGCGGATCCCGCCGGACCGGAATTCGGCGGCCGACAGGCGTTGTTGTGCCCGGAGACGTCACCACCCCTGCCGTTCGGGGGTCGGCAGGGGTGGTGCGTGTGCGGGGCGGTCGCCACGGCGACCGCCGGTGCGAAGGTCGGTACAGCGGCCGTGGTCGGCCGGTTCAGGCCGCCTTGACGGCGGAGATGTCGAAGCTGAGCTTGACCTTCTCGCCGATCAGCACGCCGCCGGTCTCCAGCGCGGCGTTGTAGGTGAGGCCCCAGTCGGTGCGGTCGAGGACGGCCGAGCCCTCGAAGCCGACCCGCTCGGCGCCGTAGGCGTCGGTGGCGCTGCCGGTGTAGTCGAGGTCCAGCACGATCGGGCGGGTGGTGCCCTTGATCGTGAGCTCGCCGTTCAGCCGGTACGAGTCGCCGCGCAGGCGCTCGGCGGAGGTGCTGCGGAAGCGGATCTCCGGGTGGGCGTCGGCGGCGAAGAAGTCGCCGGTGCGCAGGTGCTCGTCGCGCTGGGCCTGGTTGGTGTCGATGCTCGCGACCTGGATCACCAGTTCGGCGCTGGAGTTGCCCGGGGTGGTGCCGTCCAGGTGCAGCTTGCCGTCGTAGTCGGTGAAGCGGCCCTTGACGTTGGTCACCATGGCGTGGCGCACCGAGAAGCCGACCTCGCTGTGGGTGGTGTCGATGGCCCAGTCGCCGGTGAGGTGGCCCAGGTCCGGGCCGGCGGGGGTGTCGATGACGGTGGTGGCGGTGGCGGTCTTGTTGCGGTTGAAAAGGCCCATGGCTCCTCCTCGGGTTCGAAGCCATTTGTTTAGGCTTCAACTTGTTGGCTCCACTGTAGGACGGTTTCGTTCAAAGTTCAACCATGGAGTGGGGGTGGTTACGCCACCCGGTACCGTCGACCCCGGTCCGGCCGTGCGGCTTGACCCTCGACCTGGTCGAGGCCCCAGAGTCCCAGGCATGGAGAGCGACCTGCGCAGCATCGGCGAACTGGCCCGCGACAGCGGCCTCGGCGTCAGCGCGCTGCGCTTCTACGACGGCGCCGACGTCCTCACCCCCGCCTGGGTCGACCCGCAGACCGGCTACCGCTGGTACGCGCCGGACCAGCTCGCCGACGCCCGGCTGCTCTGCCGGCTGCGGCGGGTGGGCCTGCCCCTGGCCGGCATCCGGGCCGTGCTCGGCGCGGCCCCCGGCGACGGCACGGCCCACCGGGTGCTCGACGCGCACCTGCGGCGGCTGGAGGACGGCCTCGCCGACGCCCGCCGGGAGCTCTCCCTGATCCGCACGCTGATCGACCAGAGGGAGAACCCCGTGACCACCGACCCCGCCGCGCACGGCTTCACCGTCCCCGCCCGCGAGCTGGCCGCCGCCCTGGACGCGGTCCGCTTCGCGGTCGGCAGCGACCCCGAAGTGCCCATGCTGTCGGGCGTGTTGTTCGACCTGGACGGGGGGCTGCTGCGGCTGGTCGCCACCGACCGGTACCGGATGGCACTGGCCGAACTCCCCGCGCCGTCGGCGTCCTCGACGGGCGCGATCGTCCCGACCGCGCTGGTCGACGCCGTCCGCGCGCTGCTCGGCTCCGGCGCCGAGGAGGCGGAACTGGTCCTCGGCGCCGGGCGGTTCGGCGTCACGACCGGCGGTCACCGGATCGAGGGCGCCACCCTCGACCACGACTACCCCGACTACCGCTCGCTGGTCCGGCTCGACCCGGTCCACCGGGTCGGCCTGCCCGCCGCCGAGCTGCGCGGCGCCGTCGAGTCCGGCGCCACCCGCAGCCTGCCCTCCGGCCCGCACGGCGCCGCCTGCGAGGTCACCGTGCTCACCCTCGACCGGGACGGGCAGCTCACCATCGCCTCCGACGGCGCCGAGCCGGCCCCCGACGACGTCCGGGTGGCGGTCAACCGCGACTTCCTCCTGGACGCCCTCCGGGCCGGCGGGCCCGAGCAGCTCGTCCTCGAAATCGGCGGCCCGATCGCCCCGCTGGCCATCCGGACGGCCGGGCGGGACGGCACCTTCTCGATCCTGATGCCGATCCGGGTCCCCGAGCTCGCCTGAGCGCGTGCGTCTGATCGCTCACGCGTGACCGTTCTCGTCCGATCGCACAGTCCGCGGCCGGGACCGGCCTCACTCGGCCGGATGGGGGCCGCCGAGAGCTTCGAGACGGCCTGGGTGGCACTCGCGCCCGCCGCACGCCGGTGCCTGGAGCTGGCCCACCGCTCCTGGCTCGACGGCGGCCTGCCGGTGGGCGCGGTGCTCACCGACGCGGGCGGCGCGATCGTCGCCGAGGGCCGCAACCGCGCGTACGACCCGCCGGGCGGCGCGGACCCCCTCCAGGGCACCCCGCTCGCCCACGCCGAGCTGAACGCGCTCGCCGTCGCGCGCACCGAGTGGGACCTCTCCGCGCACACCCTGTGGAGCAGCCACGAGCCATGCGGGGTGTGTGCCGCCGCCGCGTCCTTCACCGGCGTCGGCACCGTCCGCCACCTCGCGCCGGACCCGTGGGCCGTCGCCACCGGCCATGTCGCCGCCTCGTCGGCCTCGGCCGGCCCGTCCGGCCTGCCCAGCCCGTCCGGCCCGTGCGGTCCGTCCGGTCCGCGCTGGGCGGGGCTGGCCGCCAACCTGCTCTTCCTTGCCGACGCGGTCCGCGCCGGTGCCCGGACCACCGCACCGTCCTCGCCGCCCTGGCGGCGGATCCGCTCACCACCCGGCTGGCCCTCGACCTCGCCGCCGACCGGTCGGCCCCCGAGGGCGACCTCCGCACCCTGCTCGCCTCCCGCTGGTCCCGGATCGCCGAAGCGGCCAGGCCCTGAACCTCGCCCGCCACCGTGTCGGACAGCGGCCACCAGTCGGTCACCGCCTCTCCGCCTCCCCGCGCCTTGGAGCCTCCCGCCCCGGGCCGCCGCCGCGTTTGCTGCTGTTAGCACCGTGCTTGCATTTGCAAGCGCGGTGGTGCAGCCTGTTCGCATGGCCTCACTGAATGTCGGTTCGCTGGGCGAGTACATCCGCGAGCAACGGCGGAACGCGCAGTACTCGTTGCGGCAGCTGGCCGAGGCCGCCGGCGTGTCCAACCCCTACCTCAGCCAGATCGAGCGAGGGTTGCGCAAGCCGAGCGCGGAGATTCTCCAGCAGATCGCCAAGGCGCTGCGGATCTCGGCGGAGACGCTCTACGTCCAGGCCGGGATCCTGGAGGAACGGCGGGGCGAGGGCCTGGAGCTGCGGGCCTCGATCCTGGCCGATCCGCTGATCAACGAGCAGCAGAAGCAGGCGCTGCTCGCGGTCTACGACGCCTTCCTCAAGGAGAACGCCGCGCGCAAGGACACGGACGCGGTGCCCGAAGACCCTGAAGCCGACCGGCCGAAGACCGCCGGCCCGGCAACCTAGACCACGGGAGGACCGGCCATGCCGATCACGGACGAGATCAAGAAGACCCTGAGCGACCCGACCCCGCTCTACGCCCTCGCCGGCGCGGGCGACCTCGCCTACGAGAAGCTGCGCGAGGTGCCCGGCAAGGTCGAGGCGCTGGCCGCGGACCGCAAGGGCGCGCAGGAGAAGGCCACCGCCAGGCTCCAGGAGGCGCAGACCCGGCTGGTGGAGGCGCAGACGAAGGTCGCGGACACGGTGACCACGCTGCCCACCGACTTCAAGGTGCTCCAGGAGAAGGCGCAGAGCTTCGCGCTCCAGCAGGTCGGCCGCGCGGTCGAGCTGGCGGTGAAGGCCAAGGAGGCCTACGACGAGCTGGCCGAGCGGGGCAAGGGCGTCGTCGACCGGGGCCGTCCCGCCGAGTCCACGCCGGCGGCCGAGTCCGCCGCCGCGAAGCCGGTGGAGGCCGAGCCCGAGGCGGTCGACGCCGAGCTGGTCGAGGACGACGAGCCCGAGGCGGAAGCCGCCGCCGAGCCCGCAGCCGAGCCCGCCGCGAAGAAGTCCCCCCGGGCCCGCAAGAGCGCCGAGTAGTCCGCCGGCCACCCGGCGGAGCGCCGGGAGCCATCCCGGCCCGGTTGAGCCCGGGCCGTCCGGGGCACATCTGGTGACCTCGGGACGTTGACACCGTGGCGAGCGGATCGCCGTGCCAGGATGGGCGGCGGCCGGGAGGCCGGAGCCGAGACGCAGAGGAGAGCGCGATGGGCGGAGTGGCTCAGGTCCTGGGCTTGGACTACCTGAACCCGTTCTGGTGGCTGGCGGTCGCCATCCTGGGTTTCAAGCTGTTCGCCCTGGTCGACGCGGCCACCCGACCGGATGACGCGTACCGGGCGGCGGACAAGAAGACCAAGGGGTTCTGGCTGGCGGTCCTGGGGATCGCGTTCGGGCTGGACCTGCTGTTCGGGGCGAACTTCCTGACCAGCTTCCTGACCCTGGCGGGCCTGGTCGCGGCGATCGTCTACATGGTCGACGTCCGCCCGGCGATCCGGGAGCTGACCGGCCGTGGTGGCGGCCGGGGCGACCGGCGCAACATGGGCCCCTACGGCCCCTGGTAGTCGGCGGGCAGTCCGCGGCAGTACAGGCGCGGGCAGCCGCGGGCAGGACAAGAGCAGGACGAGGGCAGGGCTGGCGTCGAGCCCCGGCACGCGGAACCATCCGCGCGCCGGGGCTCTCCGTATGCGGCCCCGTCCCGGTCATGCGGGCCCGCCCCGGTCAGCCCAGGATCAGCTGCACCGGGTTGCGCTCCAGCAGCAGCACGGCGACATCGTCCGTCAGCGCACCGCCGTTCAGCTCCTCGACCTCGGCGATCGCACTGTCCACCAGGCGGCCCCTGGTCAGCCCGGCGGACTGGTGGTCGCCGATGAGGTCCGCCAGCCCGTCCTGGCCGAGGCGGCGCGAGCCGGCCCCGACCCGGCCCTCGATCAGGCCGTCGGTGTAGAGCAGCAGCCGCCAGCCGGCGGGGAGTTCGACCCGGTGCGCGGGCCAGACGGCCAGGCCGTCGTCGCAGGGGAGCAGGCCGAGTGCGGGGCCGGCGACGTCGGCCGGCAGCATCACCGGCTTCTGGCCGGCGCAGAGCAGCAGCGGCGCGGGGTGGCCGGCGAGGTAGAGCCGGGCGTGTTCGACGGCGCCGAGCGAGTCGAGCCGGCCGGCGGCGTCGCCGGGCTCGATGACCAGCATGCAGAGCGTCGCGAAGATCTCGTCGCTGCGTCGCTCGTGCTCCAGGACATGCTGAAGGGTGGTCAGCAGGGCCTCGCCGGTGAGGCCGGCGAAGACCAGGGTGCGCCACGCTATCCGGAGCGCCACGCCGAGCGCGGCCTCGTCCGGGCCGTGGCCGCAGACGTCGCCGATCACGACGTGGACGGTGCCGTCGTCGGTGCGTACGGCGTCGTAGAAGTCGCCGCCCAGCAGGGCGCGGCGGCGGCCGGGGCGGTAGCGCCGGGTGAAGGAGAGCCCGGCGCCCTCCAGCAGCGGGGTGGGCAGCAGGTGGCGCTGGAGCCGGGCGTTCTCCTGACCGCGCAGCTCGGCCTCGACCAGCCGGCGCTGGGACTCGTCGGCGCGCTTGCGCTCGACGGCGTACCGCAGGGCGCGGGCGAGCAGCGGGCCGTCCGTCTCGTGCTTGATCAGGAAGTCCTGCGCGCCGGCGGCCACCGCGGCGGCTCCCAGCTCGGCGCCGGCGGCGTCGGTGAGCACCACGACGGCGGTGTGCGGGGCCCGGCGGAGCAGCTCGTGCAGGCCTTCCAGGCCGTCCGAGGCGTCCGAGGGGTGGGGCAGGTCGGCGGGGGCGGCGAGGTCGAGCAGGACGCAGCTGAAGTCGGTGCCGCGTGCCCGGCCGCGCCGGGACGAGGCGGGGGCCAGCAGCTCGGAGGCCTGGTCCAGGCCGCGGGCCCAGTGGATCTCGATCGGGGCGCCGCTGTCGGCCACCGCGGCCTTGAGCAGTTCGGCGTCGGAGGCGTCGTCCTCGATCACCAGCAGCCGGAGCGGGGTGGCCTGGGGTGCGGCGGGCGACGGCCCGGGGGCGGCGGCGTCCGACCGGGGGTGGGGTATCGGGGGAGGCGCCGTGGCCGGGCCGGCCGGCTTGTCGGCGGTGGACCGGTTGCGGGCACGGCCGGGGCGGGCACCGTCGAGGGTGCCCGGCAGGTCGGCGGCACCAGGTGCCCGCCCGTCTCCCGTTGCGGGCATCGGTTGATCCTCCCTTTCCCCGAGTGCGTAACGGCCGGAGTCCGTCCGCAGTGCCCGCGTGGCACCCTGCGTCGGGGAACTTCTCGCGACCATAACGTGATCTCCGGGGAACTCTCTGGCCGACCGGCACGGTTGTGGTGGGTGCCACGCCGGTGGTGGTGTGGTGAACAGGACATGGGGATGACCGGGGCCCCTGCCGGCAGGCGCCGGGCCGGGCCCGGAAGGGCGGACACGGTGGTGACGCGGATCACCCTGGTCGAGGGTGACATCACGGAACAGCAGGTGGACGCGGTGGTGAACGCCGCCAACTCCTCTCTGCTCGGTGGCGGCGGTGTGGACGGTGCGATCCACCGCAAGGGCGGGCCGCAGATTCTGGAGGAGTGCCGCAGGCTCAGGGCCTCGCACTGGGGCCGGGGGCTGCCGACCGGGCAGGCGGTGGCGACCACGGCGGGGCGGCTGCCGGCCCGCTGGGTGGTGCACACGGTGGGGCCGGTCTACCGGGAAGAGGAGTACGACGTGCGGGCGGAGCAGCTGGCCTCCTGCTATCGCGAGTCGCTCCGGGTGGCGGCGGAGCTGGGCGCGCGCACGGTGGCCTTCCCGGCGGTGTCGGCCGGGGTGTACGGGTGGCCGCTGGAGGACGCGGCCCGGATCGCGCTCGGCACCGTCGTGGCGGAGGTGCCGGGGGCGGCGGGTGAGCTGGCGGAGGTGCGGTTCGTGCTGTTCGGTGCCGAGGCGTACCGGACGTTCGAACAGGTCTGGCGGGCGATGGAGTCGGAGGGGCGGAAGGAGGAGGGGTGGGGGCTGGAGGGGCAGGACTGAGGCGCCGGTCGGATGCCCCCCATGGTGGCGTGACCAGGCGTCAACACGCCAGAGATATTCGATAACTCGTTCGAGTGAATCCCCGGGCTCGTTCAGCCGCGCGGCAGCGCGGCAGCGGCCGGGCGCCTACGGGGCGAGCGCCGTCCACGGCACGGTGACCTCGCCCTGCCGCCACCGCCCGCGTGCGTCCACCAGGGGCCAGCTGCCCGCCAGCGCCGTGCAGGCGGCCACCCAGCGCTGCCGGGCCCCGAACGCCCCGTAGGGCGCGGCCGCCGCCCAGGCCCGGTCGAAGTCGGTGAGGAAGGCGTGCACCGGCCGGCCCGGCACGTTGTGGTGGATCAGCGCCTTGGGCAGCCGCTCCGCCAGGTCGGACGGCTGTCCGAGCCCGCCGAGCCGGGCCGCGAAGGTCACCGTCCGCGGGCCCTGCGGCCCGAGCGCGACCCAGACGTGCCGGCGCCCGATCTCGTCACACGTCCCCTCGACCAGCAGCCCGTCCGGCGCCAGCCGGGCACAGAGCCGCTCCCACACGCCGGCCACCGCCGACTCCTCGTACTGCCGCAGCACATTGGCGGCCCGGATCAGCTGGGCGGGCTCGCCGCGGTCGAGCGGCACCTCGAAGCCGCCGCGCCGGAAGGTGAGCAGCGGCGGCTCGGCGTACGGCAGCGCGGCCGCGACCCGCTCCGGCTCGATCTCGATCCCCACCACCCGGACGTCCGGCCGCACCGCCCGCAGCCGCCCGGACAGCTCGACCGCCGTCCAGGGCGCGGCGCCGTACCCGAGGTCGACGGCGACCGGCGGTCGGTCGGCGGAGCGCAGCGCGGGGCCGAGCGTGTGGGCGATCCAGCGGTCCATCCGCCGGAGGCGGTTGGTGTTGGTGGTCCCGCGGGTGACGGTTCCCACCGGCCGCCCCGCCCGCCCGCGGGCAGGCGTGGTCACGGAATCGAAGGAGGCGGCCATGCCGAAAAGCGTACGCGGCCGCCCCGGGGGGCCCTGCCGCCCGCCCCCGGCCCCGGTCCGTCCGGCCCGCGCCCCGCGCCCGCCTCGCCGCCCCCTGCACGCCGCGTCCCGCCGTCCCGCGCTCCACTCCGGCGCGCCGCGCTCCGCCCCACTCCGGCGCGCCCGTAGGCCCGCACCGCCGCCCGTCCGCCGTCGTGGGCCATCTCATGTGCCGAGACGGGAATGCCGGTCGGTGACCCGGTGGTTGGCACACTGGTGGTGATGTGCGCCCGGACGGGGCAGCTCACCGCCCGCGCCGCGACCGCGACGCGGCGGTGCGGCGTGGGCGGTGCTCACACACCGCACGGCAGGCGGCGCACAGCAGGCAGGCAGGGCTGCGGAGCGCCGCGCAGACAGAGCAGGGCTGCAGAGGCGGGCAGCACAGAGGAGGCTTCAGCCAGGTGATCCAGCACCCCGTCCGTTCGGTACGCCGTGCCCAGCCGACCCCGCCCGCGCGGGGCCGGCTCCAGTCGCTGGTCACGGGCGGTCGGCGCCGCCCGCGCCGGATAGCCATGCTCTCCGTCCACACCTCCCCACTGCACCAGCCCGGCACCGGCGACGCCGGCGGCATGAACGTCTACATCGTGGAGCTGGCCAAGCGGCTCGCCGCGCTGGACATCGAGGTCGAGGTCTTCACCCGGGCGATCTGCTCGGACGACGCGCCCACCGTCGAGCTGGCCCCGGGCGTCCTGGTCCGGCACGTCACCGCCGGCCCGTTCGAGGGGCTGGTCAAGGAGGACCTGCCGGCCCAGCTCTGCGCCTTCACCCACGGTGTGCTCCGGACGGAGGCCGGCCACCGCCCCGGCCACTACGACCTGGTCCACTCGCACTACTGGCTCTCCGGCCAGGTCGGCTGGCTGGCCGCCCAGCGCTGGGGCGTGCCGCTGGTGCACACCATGCACACCATGGCGAAGGTCAAGAACGCCGCGCTGGCCGAGGGGGACACCCCCGAGCCGGCCGCCCGGGTGATCGGTGAGACGCAGGTGGTCGAGGCCGCCGACCGGCTGATCGCCAACACCACCGAGGAGGCCGCCGAGCTGGCCCTGCACTACGCGGCCCGCCCGGACCAGCTGGCCGTCGTCCACCCGGGCGTCAACCTGGACGTCTTCCGCCCGGGCGGCCCGGAGGCGCGCGCCGCCGCGCGGGCCCGGCTCGGCCTGCCGCAGGACGCCGCGGTGCTGCTCTTCGCCGGCCGGATACAGCCGCTGAAGGCGCCGGACGTGCTGCTCCGCGCGGTCGCGGCGCTGCTGGAGCGGCAGCCGCAGCTGCGCGAACGGCTGGTGGTGCCGGTGGTGGGTGGTCCGTCCGGCACCGGGCTGGCCAAGCCGGAGAGCCTGCACAAGCTCGCCGCCCAGCTGGGCATCTGCGACGTGGTCCGGTTCCACCCGCCGGTCGGGCAGGCCCAGCTCGCCGAGTGGTACCGCGCGGCGACGGCGCTGGTGATGCCCTCGTACAGCGAGTCCTTCGGGCTGGTCGCGCTGGAGGCGCAGGCCTGCGGGACGCCGGTGGTGGCGGCCGCGGTCGGCGGCCTGCCGGTCGCGGTCCGGGACGGTGTGACCGGCACGCTGGTCCGCGGCCACGACCCGCAGGCCTGGGCGCAGGCGCTGAAGCCGTACGTCACCGAGCCGGGCCTGCTCGCCCGGCAGGGGGAGGCGGCGGCCCGGCACGCCGCCGGGTTCGGCTGGGACACCGCGGCGGCGACCACCGCCGAGGTGTACGCCGGCAGCCTGGCCCGCCCGGCCGGCCGCCTCGGCGGCTCCCGTCGCCGTCTGGCCTGAGCCCGCCCCGCTTTCGGGCGCCGGTACCGCCGAGTAACGTCACTCCCATGGCAATCCGCACCAAGGACGAGGCCCTGACCCTCCTGCGTACCGCCCTGGACGACGCCGGGGTGGCCTGGGAGCCGGCCACCACCGACCCGTACACGCTGGTGGCGGCCCTCCCGGGCACCCGCAAGCTGAGCACCACCTGTGCGCTCAGGGTCGGCGACCACACCCTCTCGGCGAACGCCTTCGTGATCCGCCGTCCGGACGAGAACCACGAGGCCGTCTACCGCTGGCTGCTGGAGCGCAACACCCGGCTGTACGGCGTCGCCTACGCGATCGACGCGCTCGGCGACGTCTACCTGGCGGGCCGGCTGCCGCTGGAGGTGCTCACCCCGGACGCCGTGGACCGGCTGCTCGGGACGGTGCTGGAGAACGCCGACGAGCCGTTCAACACCTTGCTGGAGCTGGGCTTCGCCTCCGCCATCCGGCGCGAGTGGGAGTGGCGCACCAAGCGCGGGGAGTCCACCCGCAACCTGGCCGCCTTCGCCCACCTCGCCGGCCCGGCCACCGAGCCCCCGAGGCCGAGGCCGTCGCCGAGTAGCCCCGTCGCCGAGTAGCCCTGCCGCCGGGTAGCCCGCCGACCAGCCGCGGGTTCAGGAAGCCGCCGGGGCCGGCTCGGCCTCGGCGTCCGCCTTCCCGGGCGCCACCGACGTGCTCGCGCCCCCGGCCACCCCCGCTGTTGCCGCGCCCGGCCGCCGCCCGAGCACCGCGTACCCGGCCGCCGCGATCGTGCCGCAGACCGCGCAGGCGCCCCACATGGCGCCACCACCGGCCCGCTCCAGCAGCACTCCGCCGACCGCCGGTCCGAGGAACGAGGCGAGCGACCAGGAGAGCGAGTACACGCCCTGGTAGCGGCCACGGGCGTGGGTCGGGGACAGCTCGGCGACCAGGCCCATCATGGTCGGCGCGTTCAGGATCTCGCCGATCGTCCAGACCGCCACGGTGAAGGCGTAGAACCAGGCGGACGACCCGGCGAGCGCGGTCAGCCCGAAGCCCCAGCCGATGAACAGTGCGCTGGCGACCAGCAGGGCGGTCCGGTTGCGGTTCTCCATCCACCGGGTGAGCGGGATCTGCAGCAGCACGATGAGCAGCCCGTTGAGGCCGATCACCAGTCCGTACTGGGTGGAGGTGATGCCGGCCCGGCCCATGTCCACGGCGAGCGTGGTGCTGCCCTGCTGGGCGACCAGGGCGAGCAGCAGGTTGAGCGCCACCACCGCCATGAAGCGGGCGTCCCGGAACACCGTGCCGAGCCCGATCGCGGGCTCGCCCGCCTGCGCGGCCGGGGTGTCCGGCTTGGTCTCGGGGATCCGGACGAAGATCACCACCGCGCAGACCAGGGTGGAGAGCGCGTCCAGCAGGAAGAGCGTGAGGTAGCCATGGGTGGCGATCAGGCCGGCGGCCGCCGCCGAGAGGCCGAAGCCGATGTTGATCGCCCAGTAGTTCAGCGAGTAGGCGCGGACCCTGTCCTCGGCGGGCACGATGTCCGCGATGATCGCCGAGGTGGCGGGCCGCGTCGCGTTGTTGCAGAGGCCGACCAGGAAGGCGACCGCGGCGATCGCCACCTGACCGTCGGTGAAGCCGAGCACCGCCGTGAACAGCGCGGTGCCGAGCTGCGCGACGACCAGCGTCGGCCGCCGCCCGATCCGGTCGGTCAGCACCCCGGCGCCGACGGACGCGATCGCCGAGCCGAGGCCGAACAGCGAGGCGACCAGACCCGCGTACGATGCCGAGTAGCCCCGGTCCGCGGTGAGGTAGAGCGCCAGGAACGTGACGACGAACCCGCCGAGCCGGTTGATCAGGGTGCCCGTCCAGAGCCACCAGAACTGCCGGGGCATCCCGCCCATCGTCTCGCTCGCGGCTCTCCGGATTCGGGCGGAGACGGGCAGATCGGGCATGTGGGGGCTCCCGGGCGGCAGGTGTGCCGCTGAGCGGTACCGGTAGGTCCGGACAGCGGCCAGGTAAGTGGCACAAGTGCAGTGCGCACATTACACCGGAGGGGAGGTCCGGACCAGGGGGTTTTTTCGGCCTCCACTAAGCTGGGGGCCATGGCTGACACGACGTACCGACTCATCCTCCTCCGCCACGGCGAGAGCCAGTGGAACCAGAAGAACCTGTTCACCGGTTGGGTCGACGTCGACCTCAACGAGAAGGGCGAGAAGGAGGCCGCACGTGGTGGCGAGCTCCTCGCCGCCGAGGGCCTCTTCCCCGATGTGGTGCACACCTCGCTGCTGCGCCGTGCGATCCGCACCTCGCAGATCGCCCTGGACAAGGCCGATCGCCACTGGATCCCGGTCAGCCGCAGCTGGCGTCTGAACGAGCGCCACTACGGCGCCCTGCAGGGCAAGGACAAGGCCCAGACCCTGGCCGAGTTCGGCGAGGACCAGTTCCAGCTCTGGCGCCGCTCGTACGACACCCCGCCGCCGGTGCTGGCCGACGACGCCGAGTACTCGCAGGCCGGTGACGCCCGCTACGCGGACATCCCGAGCGAGCTGCGTCCGCGCACCGAGTGCCTCAAGGACGTCGTCGACCGGATGCTCCCGTACTGGTACGACGACATCGTCCCGGACCTCGCCGCCGGCAAGACCGTCCTGGTCACCGCCCACGGCAACAGCCTGCGCGCGCTGGTCAAGCACCTGGACGGCATCTCCGACGAGGACATCGCCGGCCTCAACATCCCGACCGGCATCCCCCTGGTCTACGAGCTGGACGCCGACTTCAAGCCGGTCGCCAAGGGCGGCCGCTACCTCGACGCGGAGGCCGCCGCCGCCGCCATCGAGGCGGTCAAGAACCAGGGCAAGAAGTAAGCCACTTGCCGAAACGGCCCCACTCCCCGCCGTGTGCGGGAGTGGGGCCGTTGCCGTTCGGTCGTCCAACTCGGCTTCCCTGCGAGGCTGTTGTTCGCCCCGTAGGCGATTCGGCCAAGTGGTTCAGACCATTGACGGGCGTCGTGGCGGCTCCTACCGTGTGAGCACCGACCTGGCGCAGACATGCCGGCGATCTCCCCGGATCGCCCCGGCCGCCGCACCCCCACGCGCGCGCGTCCGTGCCCGGCGCACTCCATCCACCCCCACGGAGGAGCACCATGCGCACACGTCATCTCGTCGGAGCGGCGGTGGCCGCGCTCGCGGTACCGCTCACGCTCGCGTTGCCGGCGCAGTCGCACGGCTACATCACGACCCCGCCCAGCCGGGCCGCGCTCTGCGGGGCCGGGACGGTCACCGGTTGCGGTGAGATCGAGTGGGAGCCGCAGAGCGTGGGAGGGAACGACAGCACGGCACCACTCGGTACCGGGGCGCGCGACCGTCTCCCACGGCGGCCGCGCACCCCGGAACTCCGCCGGGCGCCGGGCTCAGTGCCCGCAGCAGCCTCCGCTGACGCCGCCGCACTGGCAGGGGGCGCCGGACTGGCAGCCGCAGCCGCAGCCCGGACCGCAGCCGCAGCCGGCCGCAAGGACGGGCAGCAGCTTCGGGGCGGGCGGCTCGACGGTGTCGTGTGCCGGGGTCGGTCGAGTCGGGTTTGCCTTCATCGCGCTGGACCCTCCTTGTGACGGGCACACTTCGGTGCCTACGGCATCGAGTGAAACCGCCGATCGGAGGGAGCGTCAACGGGCGCGCAGTGGTGGGGCGCCCGAAAGGCCGTGCGCCCTCACCACCCCGGCCCGAGGTTTACTCACCCCCCGGGGTGAGCGCCCCATCCGTCAGGTCACTTCCCGGCGGCCTCCGCGGCCTCGGTGGCGGCGACGAACTCGTTCACGTGCTCGCCGGTCACCAGGTACACCACGCGCTTGGCCACCGAGACCGCGTGGTCGGCGAAGCGCTCGTAGTAGCGGCCGACCAGGGTGACGTCCACGGCCGTCTCGATGCCGTGGTGCCAGCGGTCGTCGATCAGGTGCGCGAACAGCTCGCGGTGC
Organism: Kitasatospora sp. NPDC041988; assembly: GCF_055588525.1. NCBI lineage: Bacteria > Bacillati > Actinomycetota > Actinomycetes > Kitasatosporales > Streptomycetaceae > Kitasatospora > Kitasatospora sp. NPDC041988. The sequence goes on along the minus strand of NZ_JBVJCO010000014.1, from coordinate 127,785 downwards.
AGCGCGTCGATCGCGTCGTCGTCCTGCTCCAGCTCCAGCGCCTTCTCGACGTCCTTGGTGGCGATCACCAGGCCCGCCTTGGCCACCAGCCGCTGGGCGAGCTGGCCCATCTCCAGGACGGTCGCGTGCAGGTCGCGCGGGACGGCCGAGTCGGGGTAGCGCAGCCGCGCGACCTTGGCCACGTGCCGGGCGAGGTCGCCGCAGCGTTCGAGGTCGGCGCTCATCCGCAGCGAGGTGACGACGATGCGCAGGTCGGTGGCGACCGGCTGCTGGCGGGCGAGCAGGTCGATCGCCCGGTTCTCCAGCTCGTGGTGCAGGTCGTTGATCTTGCCGTCGGCGGCGATCACGCTCTCCGCCAGCGTCAGGTCCGCGTCGAGGAGCGCGGTGGTGGCCCGGCCCAGGGCCGAACCGGCCAGCCGGGCCATCTCGACCAGGCTGTCGCCGATCGAGTCGAGTTCCTCGTGGTACGCGTCGCGCATGCTCTCTCCTCAGTAGCTGTGTCGGTGGCGGTGCCGACCGGTCGTCCCGTACGACCGTCGGTACGGCATTCGGGCGACCGCTGCTGGTGGCGCGAATGGTACGCGCGCACCGGGGCCGACGGACGGGTGTTCGGTCCGCCGCCCCTCCCACACGGGCTGCGTGGCCAACTTTCGGCCGTCCGGGCGACCACGCACGACCCGTGCGGTGAATCGGCAGCTACGTGAAGGTGAATTCTCGGCAACGTGCGGCCGATCCCTTGATCCGACCCTTGGGGAGGGCCCTGGCCGTGCGCTTAGGCTGGCCGTATGGACGTGAACGTGGCCGCCGCCGCTGCCTGCGCCATAGCCGGGCTCGGCGTCGGCCTCACGGCCTCCATCGCCTTCCGTTGGAGCGAGCGCGAACAGGCCAGGAGCAGGTACGGCGGCACCAGCGGCAAGAACCGACAGCAGGCGCTCGGCGCCACCACCACCCACGAGCCCCCGCTGCCCCCGGGGGTCGACACCGTACTCTCCGTGCTCCGATCCTGCGCGATCGTGCTCGGCGAGGGCGACGAGGTGGTCAAGGCCAGCTCGGCGGCGTACGCGATGGGCCTGGTGCGCGGCGGTGCGGTCGCCGTCGACCCGATGCTCGCACTGGCCCGCGCCACCCGCCGGGACGGCGAGATCCGCCAGGTCGAGCTGGAGGTGCCCCGCCCGGGCACGGTGCGTACCGCCGAGCCCCTCGCGGTGTCCGTCCGGGTCGCCCCGCTGGGCTCCCGGCTGGTCCTGGTGCTGGTCGAGGACCAGACCGACCGCCGCCGGGTGGAGGCGGTCCGCCGTGACTTCGTCGCCAACGTCAGCCACGAGCTCAAGACCCCGGTCGGCGCGCTCTCGCTGCTCTCCGAGGCGGTCGCCGACGCGTCCGACGACCCGGAGGCGGTCCAGCGCTTCGCCGGGCGGATGCAGATCGAGGCGACCAGGCTGGCCAGCCTGGTCCAGGAGATCATCGACCTCTCCCGGGTCCAGGACGACCGGCTGATGGTCGACCCGGAGCCGGTCGCGGTGGACGAGCTGATCACCGAGGCGATCGACCGCTGCCGCCAGCAGGCCGCCGCCAAGCAGATCCTGATCGCGGCCGGCGGCATCGCCGGCCTCTACCTGCACGGCAACCGCGGCCAGCTGGCCGCCGCGCTCGGCAACCTGGTGGAGAACGCGGTCAACTACAGCCCGCCGCGCACCCGGGTGGCGATCGCGACCCGCCGGATCTCCAGCGCCGCCGCCCTCGGCGAGGCCGACGGCGAGCTGATCGAGATCTCGGTCACCGACCAGGGCATCGGCATCTCCGAGAAGGACCGCGAGCGGGTCTTCGAACGCTTCTACCGCGTCGACCCGGCCCGCTCCCGCCAGACCGGCGGCACCGGCCTCGGCCTCTCCATCGTCAAGCACGTGGCCGCCTCGCACGGCGGTACCGTCTCGGTGTGGAGCGTCGAGGGCCAGGGCTCCACCTTCACCCTGCGCCTGCCCGCCGGGCAGGCCCCCGCGGACCACACGCTCCCCGCCGGGGAGTCCGCGCAATCCCTGTCAGAAACAACCCCCCAGCTTGCCCCGGAGGCCTGATCGTGACCCGAGTACTGGTGGTCGAGGACGAGGAGTCGTTCAGCGACGCCCTGTCGTACATGCTCCGCAAGGAGGGCTTCGAGGTGGCCATCGCCGCCACCGGCCCCGACGCGCTCGAGCAGTTCGAACGGAACGGTGCCGACCTCGTCCTGCTCGACCTGATGCTGCCGGGCCTGCCCGGTACCGAGGTCTGCCGCCAGCTCCGGGTGCGCTCCAACGTCCCGGTGATCATGGTCACCGCCAAGGACAGCGAGATCGACAAGGTCGTCGGTCTGGAGATAGGTGCGGACGACTACGTCACCAAGCCGTACTCCACCCGGGAGCTGGTCGCCCGGATCCGCGCGGTGCTGCGCCGCCGCGGCGAGACCGAGGGCCCCGGCGAGGGCGGCGGTCCGGGTGCGCTGGAGGCGGGCCCGGTCCGGATGGACGTCGACCGCCACGTGGTGACGGTGGACGGCGCCAAGGTGGACCTGCCGCTCAAGGAGTTCGACCTGCTGGAGATGCTGCTGCGCAACGCGGGCCGGGTGCTCACCCGGATGCAGCTGATCGACCGGGTCTGGGGCGCGGACTACGTCGGCGACACCAAGACGCTGGACGTCCACGTGAAGCGCCTGCGGGCGAAGATCGAGCCGGATCCGGGCGCGCCGCGCTACCTGGTCACGGTCCGTGGCCTCGGCTACAAGTTCGAGCCGTAAACCCGGGTCGGGCCTTCGGCGCGGACCCGAGCAGAGGACACGCGCGCAGGGCACGAGCAGAGGACACGAGCGCAGGGATGCCCCCTCCGGCAGGTGCCGGAGGGGGCATCCCCTGTTGTTCAGCCCTGGACGGCCGCGGGTCAGTGGGTCCCGGCGGACGGCGCGGCGGTGCCAGCGGTGGTGGCGGCGCCGGACGGCGTGGCGCCCGGGGTGGCCGCACCGGTGGCGGGGGCGGTGGCCCCGGCGGTGGTGGCGGCGGACGGCGAGCCGGCGGCCTTGGACGGGACGGCCGCCGGGCTGGCGGTCGGGCCCCAGCCCTTGTACAGGCCGGCGTTCGGGCTGACGGCGGCCTCGGTCTCGACCTTGTCGCCGCTCTTGAAGCCGAACGTGGTGGGCGCGTAGCCGCCGACGACCACGCTGACGGAGGCGACCTTGGCGGACGGGTTGCCGTCACCGCCCAGCAGCACGGCGCCGCCCGCGGGGATGATGAGGGAGCCCACCGGGGCGCCCTTCTCGTCGGCCAGGGCGGCGGCGCTGGTGCCCACGTTGACGGACTGCAGCTCGACCGGCGTGGTCCCGGAGTTGCTGATGTTCACCGTCACGTTGGCGGGGCCGGTGTACTCGCCGGAGGTCTCGTCCCCGGTGACGACGACGATGTTGTTCAGCCGGATGTTGGTGCCCAGCGTCGCCTGGGCGTTGTCGGGCTTGATCTCCAGAGTGTCCGGCGAGTTGCCGGCCGCGCAGGACGACAGCGAGGCGATGGCGAGGGCGGCGATGGCGGCGATGCTGCCGACTCGAATGCTGCGGCTCACGGCGGCGGCTTCTCCTAGGTCACGTGGCGGTTGGTCGGTCTCAGATTATCGACCTTGCTTATGCGCTCCTCACGGGGTGGTCCCCGTGTCGCACGCCGAAGCTGTCCCGGGCGCCCGTACGGCGGCACATCGCCGTGTCCAGGTCAAAATCGACCAAGATCGGATCACGATCGGGAAACGGCCCGATAAACGGTGAAATCCCAAGATCCAATCACGGTTTCGGGAGTGTTGCCGCAGGTTTCGGTGGGTGCCGGAACGGCCTCCGACCTGCGGGAAGCCCCCGTCGAACACCGGTCGCAGCACGTCATGGGGGTCCTTGTCAAGCCCCGAGACCCGCCCTGACCTGCGAAAACGCCCTTCGGGTGCGCCGAAAAGCGTGTTATTCTGGAAAGCCACGGAAGGGGTCCTGTCACATGACGTTCAAGGTTGGCGACACGGTGGTCTACCCCCATCACGGGGCCGCGCTGATCGAGGCCATCGAAATTCGCCAGATCAAAGGTGTGGACAAGACCTACCTGGTGCTCAAGGTGCAGCAGGGAGACCTGACGCTCCGCGTGCCCGCCGAGAACGCGGAGTTCGTCGGCGTGCGCGATGTGGTCGGCCAGGAGGGTCTGGACCGGGTCTTCGAGGTGCTCCGCGCACCGTACACCGAAGAGCCGACCAACTGGTCCCGTCGCTACAAGGCGAACCTGGAGAAGCTCGCCTCGGGTGACGTTATCAAGGTCGCCGAGGTTGTGCGCGATCTCTGGCGTCGCGAGCGCGAGCGCGGTCTGTCGGCCGGCGAGAAGCGCATGCTCGCCAAGGCACGCCAGATTCTCGTCAGCGAGCTCGCGCTGGCCGAGAACACCAACGAGGACAAGGCGGAGACGCTGCTCGACGAGGTGCTCGCCTCGTAGCGCAGTCGGGCTGCCGCCCACCGCTCACAGCGCCCGATGCCGGCGCGCCGCTCCCCGGACGAACCGTCCTGGAGTGGTGCAGTGGCACTTCGGGCGCTGAGGCGTGTCCGGACGACGCCCCCTCACCCGAGCCGGCCGGTCCCGGGTCTGCATGACCGTTTCTGCGCGTGCTGCTTCTGCGTGTGCCGCGGTGCAAGGTCGGCGGGCGGAGGACCATGGTGCTTTCGGAAGGGGTCCGGACGCCCGTCGTGCACGCGGTCGTCGTGCACGCCATGGCCATACCCACTTCGCCGAAGGAGTGAAACCTGAACGCCGCAGCAGCAGTTGCAGCAGCAGTGGTGCCCGCCGCGGGACGCGGTGAGCGGCTGGGGCCCGGAGCCCCCAAGGCCCTGCGGGAACTGGGCGGGGTGCCGCTCCTGGTGCACGCCGTCAGGGCGCTCGCCCGCAGCCGGGCCGTCGGCCTGGTCGTGGTCGCCGCGCCGGCCGACGGGGTGGCCGAGGTGGTCGGCCTGCTCGACAGCCACGGACTGGACGGCAAGGACATCCGGGTGGTGGCCGGCGGGGCGACCCGCCAGGAGTCGGTCCGGCTCGGCCTCGCCGCCATCCCGCCCGAGGTGGAGATCGTCCTGGTGCACGACGCGGCCCGGCCGCTCGTCCCGGTCGAGGTGGTGGACGCGGTCGCGGCCGCCGTCCGGGCCGGGGCCGAGGCCGTGGTGCCCGCCGTTCCGCTGGCCGACACCGTCAAGCGGGTCGAGCCCAACCCGGGCGGCCCCGAGCCGGTGCTCGACACGCCCGACCGGGCCACCCTGCGGGCGGTCCAGACGCCCCAGGGTTTCCGCCGGGAGACGCTGGCCGAGGTGCACGCCAAGGCGCTGACCGAGGAGGCCGAGGGCGGCCTGCCGCCGGTCACCGACGACGCCGGCCTGGTGGAGCGCTTCGGCGGCCGGGTGGTGGTGGTGCCCGGCCACGAGGAGGCGTTCAAGGTGACCCGTCCGCTGGACCTCGTGCTCGCCGAGGCCGTACTCGCCCGCCGGAGGGCATCCGATGGCTACTGACCCGACGAAGACCGTCGATCCGTACGTACCGCTGATCCCCCGGGTGGGCATCGGCACCGACGTGCACGCCTTCGAGGCCGGCCGCCCGCTCTGGGTCGCCGGGCTGGAGTGGCCGGGCGCCGAGTACGGCCTGGCCGGGCACTCGGACGCCGACGTGGCCGCGCACGCCTCCTGTGACGCGCTGTTCTCGGCCGCCGGGATCGGCGACCTGGGCGCGCACTTCGGCACCGACCGGCCTGAGTGGTCCGGTGCGTCCGGGGCCACGCTGCTCAAGGAGGCGGCCCGGCTGGTGCGCGAGGCCGGCTTCGAGATCGGCAACGTCTCGGTCCAGGTGATCGGCGTCCGGCCGAAGATCGGCAAGCGCCGGGACGAGGCCCAGGCCGCGCTCTCGGCGGCGGTCGGCGCGCCCGTCTCGGTCTCCGGCACCACCACCGACGGCCTCGGCCTCACCGGCCGGGCCGAGGGGCTGGCGGCGATCGCCACCGCCCTGGTGTACGAGCGGCGCTGAGGGCCCCGGCGGGCCGGTCGTTCCGGCGAGGCGAGGCGAGGCGGGCCGGCGTGGCGTCGCGCCGGGGTGGCGTCGGGCGGGCGCATGGGGTCCGTTTCGGGAATACCCGGAGGTTGACGGGTGTTCAAGACGTCTTGCCGGGGCGGGAGTCGCTACCGTTCGGTGCGGGCCCCCTTGGCAAGGCCCTCCCGTACGCCGCTTGACGAGAAGAGGTCCCGATGACCGCGCATCTCTCCGACCGGGCCAAAGCACTGATCGACGGCAAGAGCTTCGCCGTGGTCTCCACGATCCAGCCCGACGGAAGCCCCCAGTCCTCGGTGGTCTGGGTGAAGCGGGACGGCGACGACGTCCTGTTCTCCACCGTCGAGGGCCGCCGCAAGCACCTCAACCTGGCGAAGGACCCGCGGATCTCCCTGGTGGTCAACCCGCCGGAGAGCCCGTACTCCTACCTGGAGGTGCGCGGCGAGGTGTCGCTCACCCGGGAGGGCGGCCGGGAGCTGATCGACGAGCTGGCGCACAAGTACCGCGGCGAGAAGGTCTACCGCTTCGACGGCCCGGACGATGTGCGGGTGGTCGTCCGGATCACCCCGCGCAAGGTGGTCGGCAACCTCTAGCGGCCGGCCCGGCGGTCCGGCGCGGAGGGGGCACCTCCACCAAGTCACGGAGAAGAAACGGCGCAGCCGCGGTATTGACATTCGAGAATGTCGCGGGGCACCCCCTGCTGCCCACTACGCTTGACGCTGTGAGCATTCGCCTGTACGACACCAGCACCCGCCAGGTACGCGACTTCGTCCCGCTTGTACCGGGTTGTGTCTCGATCTACCTGTGCGGCGCTACCGTCCAGTCGGCGCCACACATCGGGCACATCCGGTCCGGCCTCAACTTCGACATCATGCAGCGGTGGTTCGCCTACCGCGGCTACCAGGTGACGTTCGCCCGGAACGTCACCGACATCGACGACAAGGTCATCGCCAAGGAGCGCGAGTTCGGCACGCCCTGGTGGCAGATCGCCTACGCCAACGAGCGCGCCTTCAACGACGGCTACGCGGCGCTCGGCTGCCTGCCGCCGACCGTCGAGCCGCGGGCGACCGGGCACATCCCCGAGATGATCGAGATGATGCAGACGCTCATCGCCCGGGGGCACGCCTACGCGGTGGACGGGAACGTCTACTTCGACGTGAAGTCCTACCCCGGCTACCTGGAGCTCTCCAACCAGAAGCTGGAGAACCTGCGCCAGCCCGAGGGCGAGGGCGAGACCGGCAAGCGCGACCAGCGGGACTTCGCCATGTGGAAGGCGGTCAAGCCGGGCGAGCCGAGCTGGAACACCCCGTGGGGCCCCGGCCGTCCCGGCTGGCACCTGGAGTGCTCCGCGATGGCGCACAAGTACCTGGGCCGGGCCTTCGACATCCACGGCGGTGGGATCGACCTGATCTTCCCGCACCACGAGAACGAGATCGCCCAGTCCAAGGCGTACGGCGACGACTTCGCCAGCTTCTGGGTGCACAACGCCTGGGTCACCATGAGCGGCGAGAAGATGAGCAAGTCGCTCGGCAACTCGGTGCTGGTCTCCGAGATGGTCGAGCGGTGGCGGCCGATCGTGCTCCGCTACTACCTCGCCGCCCCGCACTACCGCTCGACCATCGAGTACAGCGAGGAGTCGCTGCGCGAGGCCGAGGCCGGTTTCGGCCGGATCGAGGGCTTCGTCCAGCGCGTGGTCGAGCGCTGCGGCAAGGTCGACGCGGCGCCCGAGGTGCCGCCGGCCTTCGCCGAGGCGATGGACGACGACCTGGGCGTCCCGCAGGCGCTGGCCATCGTGCACACCGCCGTCCGCCAGGGCAACAGCGCCCTCACCGCGGACGACAAGGAGAACGCGGTGGCGCGTCTGGCCGAGGTCCGTGCGATGCTCGGAGTGTTGGGTCTCGATCCCCTCGACCCGCACTGGGCCGGGGCGGAGCGCGGTGAGGACCTGCACGGCGTGGTCGATTCGCTGGTCCGGATGGTGCTGGAGCAGCGGCAGGCGGCTCGGGCCCGCAAGGACTTCGCCACCGCGGACGCCATCCGCGACCAGCTCGGCGTGGCCGGGCTGGCGATCGAGGACACCCCGTCCGGCCCGCGCTGGACGATCAACAGCCAGTAACCCCATCTGACGATCGGGGTGAGGGTGGGCCGTACCGGACCGGTGCGGCCCTCCCGCATGACGTAGCGCATGCCGTCGGCCGGCTCCGGTTTCCACCGGGCGGCCGGGCATGCCGGACAGACAGGAAGTACAGCCATGGCCGGCAACAGTGCACGCAGGAACCGCCGCAACCCCGGATCGAAGAAGGGCGCGAGTGTCGGTACCGGCGGCCACAGCCGGAAGGCGCTCCAGGGCAAGGGCCCGACCCCGCCCGGGGCGGAGCGCAAGGGCCACCCGAAGCAGCGCCAGGCCAACGCCGCGCTGAAGCGCGAGCGGGACGCCAAGGCCCGGGCCGGCATGCGCCGGGCCGGCGGTGGCGGCCGGGGCGGACGCGGCGGTGCCGGTGCCGCCGAGCTGGTGTTCGGCCGCAACTCGGTGGTCGAGGCCCTCCAGGGCGGCGTGCCGGCCACGGCGCTGTACGTCATGCAGTTCATCGACACCGACGACCGGGTCCGCGACGCCTTCCAGGCCGCCAACGACCGGGGCATCCCGCTGATGGAGGCCCCGCGGCCCCAGCTGGACCAGATGACCGGCAACATGAACCACCAGGGCCTGGTGCTCCAGGTGCCGCCGTACGAGTACGCGCACCCCGAGGACCTGCTGGCCGAGGCCGCGGACGCCGGCCAGGACGCGCTGATCATGGCGCTGGACGGCGTCACCGACTCGCGCAACCTGGGCGCCGTGGTCCGCTCCGCCGCCGCCTTCGGCGCGCACGGCGTGGTCATCCCCGAGCGCCGGGCGGCCGGCATGACCGCCGGTGCCTGGAAGACCTCCTCCGGTGCCGCGGCCCGGCTGCCCGTCGCCCGCGCCACCAACCTGACCCGGGCGCTGGAGGCCTACCAGAAGGCCGGCCTGATGGTGGTCGGCCTGGCCGCCGACGGTGAGGCCGAGGTCGGCGACCTGGAGGCGCTGGCCGGTCCGGTGGTGATCGTCGCGGGCAGCGAGGGCAAGGGCCTGTCCCGGCTGGTCTCGGAGACCTGCGACATCCGGGTGCGGATCCCGATGCCGGGTGACACCGAGTCGCTGAACGCCGGCGTCGCCGCGGGCATCGTGATGTACGAGGCCGCGCGCCTGCGCGGCAAGGTCGGCTGAGGCGGGCTCTCGGCCCAGCACAGACGAGGCGCGCGGCGCAGGCGGTCTTCCGAATTTTCCGCAGCGCGTCCGCAATCCGGGTGAAAGCGATCGGGCCCGACCGGGCCCGATCGCTTTTCTCATGATCACTTCAAGTGGGCGCCGGATATCCACTCGGGAGAGTGTCCTAACCGGGTGTCACCCGGTTAGACGGGTGTGGACACCAGAACACCTCGGCGCCCCCTCCTGGGCGGCGGCAGCACCGGGATAGACGCGGGCCCCGGCCTCAACACCGTCAAGGTGCCGTCTGACCCCGCGCGCCTCAGCAGCACCCAGGCGAGCTTCCGGCTCCGGCTCGGCACCCCGGTGGCGCCGCTGATCGAGGCTCCGGCCGGACTGCTGTCCACCGGCGCCGCGTTCGGCGACCCGTACGCCACCCAGGGCCTGATCCGACGTCCGCTGGTCACCCCGCAGGTCGTCGTTCCCGCCTCCGCCGTGCCGGCGTTCGCCGGGGCCGGCGGCGCCGGTGCGCCGCGCCGCAAGGGCCGGGTCACCGCCGTCACCTGGACCGGGCAGGCGCCCCCCGGGGACCTCGCGGCCACCCAGCTGCTGGAGGCCGTGCGGCTCACCGGCGTGCCCGCGCCGGCCGGGGTCGGCGGGCGCGGCATGGGCGACGGGGACCCGGCCGACTACGACACCCGGGTGATCCCGCCGTACGCGGGCGCCCGGACCGTCCCGCGCCAGCCGCGCGAGGGCGGCGGGACCGCCACCGAGGCCGGCGTCGGCCCGGTCGGCGCACCGCAGGGCTGGACGCCCAGCGGCGAGCTGCCCGAGGTCTCCGCCGCGTCCGCCGAGGGCAGGCAGCCCTGGTACCCCGGCCGCCGGGTCGACCTCGGCCTGGTGCTGCTGCCGCTGCGCGCCGTGCTGGGCTCGCTCTCCGTCTACGCCGGGTTCAGCAAGCTCTGCGACCCGGTGTACTTCGACGGCGGCGAGCGCGGCTCGATGATGCGCTGGCTCTCCTCGCTGCACCCGTGGAGGGTCGCCGAGCCGCTGCTCTCCTTCGCGATGGCGCACCCGGTGGGCTCGGGCCTGGTGGTGTCGTTCACCGAGATCGTGGTGGGCGTGCTGACCCTCCTCGGCCTCTGGCAGCGGCTCGCGGCCGGGGCGGCGATGCTGCTCTCCGCCGCGCTGCTCTTCACCGTCAGCTGGCGGGCCGTGCCGGTCTACGACACGCCCGACCTGATCTTCCTGGCGGCCTGGAGCCCGCTGCTGATCGCCGGAGCTCCGTACGCCTCGCTGGACGGGCGGCTCAACCTGGAGGCCTGGCGCCGGCACGGCTCCGGCGCACCGGCGGCGCTGCGCCGCCGGGTGCTGCGGCGGGGTGCCGTGGTCACCGCGGTGGTGGTCGGCCTGACCCTGCTGCTCGGGTCGATGCTGGGCGCGGCGGTCCGTACCGGCGGCCGTCCGCACCCCGCGCCGTCCCGGCCGGGTACCGACTACGGCACGCCGGTCTGGCCGAGTGGCGGGCCGTCCGTGGCCCCCGGCGGGCAGGGCTCGTCCACCTCGCCCTCGCCCGTTCCCTCCCGGCCCGCCTCGCCGACGCCGAGTGCTTCCGTGCCGCCGTCCTCGGCTCCGGCCTCGCCGAAGGCCGGGACGGCCACCCCGAGCGGCAAGGCGCGGTCGACCAAGCCGGAGACCGGCGGCGCCGGTTCGGCCCCGTCGTCGGCGGCGCCGTCGGCCGCCGCGCCGGCCGGCTCCTCCCCCGCGCAGCGCACCACCCCGGCGCCGGGCGGTTCGGGGACGGCGCCCAAGCCGAGCCAGAGCACCGGCTCCGGCTCGGGCCTGCTGGGCGGGGTGCTGGGCAGCGGGCCGCTGGCCGAGCTGTCCGGCGACGGTGCCCGCAGTTCGCGGCCGGGGTCGCCGACATCGACCTGACGGGCTGTCCGGTCCCTCCGGGGCCGGGGAACGCATCGGCCGGGTGCTCCGTGGGGGAGCACCCGGCCGATCGCTGTGCGGTGGCCGCTCAGCGGCCGCCCTGGGGCCTCCTGAGGGCCTGGGGGAGCGCTTCTATCCGGGCGTGCGGCCCGCCCCCGCGGCGAGCTCCTTGGCCGCCTCGGTGAGGTCCTTCGCGGTGTCGATGGCGCGCCAGTAGACGCCCTGCGGCAGCTGGTAGCCGGCCAGTCGCTTGCCGCGGGCCAGCTGCGGGAACGTGGTCCGCTCGTGGTCGCCGACGTCCGGCAGCAGCTCGGCGAACTCCGGACTGAACACGTAGAGCCCGGCGTTGATGAGGAAGGGCGAGGGAGGGGCCTCGATGAAGTCCAGCACGTTGCCGAACTGGTCGGTCTCCACCGCGCCCCACGGGATCCGCGGCCGGGCCAGCGCGAGGGTCGCGACGGCGCCCCGCTCGTGGTGGAAGGCGGCCATGTCGCGCAGGCTGAACCTGGTCCAGATGTCGCCGTTGGTGGCATACCAGGGCTCGTCCGGCCGGGGCAGCGCCTTGGCGGCGTACTTGAGCCCGCCGCCGCGTCCGAGCGGCTCGGCCTCGACGACGGTGCGGACCCGCAGCGGCAGGTCGGCCCCCTCGAGCCACTCCTCCAGCACGTCGGCCAGGTGCCCGCAGGAGATCACCGCGTCGGTGACGCCCTCGGAGGCGAGCCAGGCCAGCTGGTGCCCCAGGATCGGCGTGCCCGTCCCCGGGATCTCGACCAGCGGCTTCGGGCGGTCGTCCGTGTAGGGCCGCAGCCGGGAGCCCTGGCCGCCGGCCAGGATGACGGCCTGGGTGACGACGGCCTGCTGGGGCGTGGGAGGCTGCGGCGCCTGAGGGGGCGTGGTGTCAGCGGTCATGCCTGCACAATAGGCGCGCGTCGACGGCTGCCCACAGTGGCAGGGACGGTCAGCCGGCGATTCCCGAGGCGAACGAGCCGTCACAGACCGGGCGGGCGAAGGAGCGGGCCCGCTGGGCGTCCCCCTGGTACTTGCGCACCGCCGCCTTGCCCAGCTCGGTGGCGAGCGTGCTGCAGTACGGCGTCAGTGCTGGCTGCTCGCGCATCGAGCGCTCCAGCAGGTCCAGCGCGGTGCCCGGGTTGTGCGCGCGCAGGTCCTCCAGCAGGGCGACGCGCAGCGCGTCCTGCGGGGCGAGCCCCTCCGGCGCCTTGCCGGTGGACGCACGCCCGATGCCGGCGCCGTCCCCGCTGGACGCCGCCACCACCTGCTGGTCCAGGCCCGTCGGCGGAGCCCACGGCACCCTGGTCACGGCGAGGGTGCCGGTGGTCACCAGGACCACGGGCAGGGTGAGGGCGATGGTCTGGCCGATACGGCGAACAAGCTGCTTCACGCTCAGGAGCGTAGCGCCGGGTAGGGGTCGGATCGCCCTCCGTTACACCATCGAGTGACGTGGTGTCCCGGTTCGTCCCTTCACCGTGTTGACGAAGGCCGGTTGACGACGGAGCCCCGCCGGACCGCGATGGTCCGACGGGGCTCCGTCCCGCGCCGCTCGGCGCTCAGGCCCTCACGTACTCAGGTGCCGAGGCGCCGGATTGCTCGGTCGGTCAGTTGCTCAGGCGGGCGCCGGAGCTGGTGGAGAACACGTGGGTCTCGTCGGCGATCGGCACGACGTGGATGGTCTCGCCGCGCGCCGGGATCTGGCGGCCGTGCACGCGCACGACCAGGTCCTTGTCCTCGCCGCCGATCTTGGTGGTGCCGTAGACGAAGCCGTCCGAGCCGAGCTCCTCGACCACGTTGACGGTGACGGCCACACCCTCGATGCCGCCGCCCGGGACGATCTCGAAGTGCTCCGGGCGGATGCCGACGGTCACGGTCTTGTCGGTGCCGGCGCCGGAGAGGTCCTCGCGGGAGATGTTGACGACCGAGCCGCCGAACTTCACGCCGCCGTCGACCAGCGGCACCTCGACCAGGTTCATCGCGGGCGAGCCGATGAAGCCGGCCACGAAGAGGTTGGCGGGCTTGTCGTACATGTTGCGCGGGGTGTCGACCTGCTGGAGCAGACCGTCCTTGAGCACCGCGACCCGGTCGCCCATGGTGAGCGCCTCGGTCTGGTCGTGGGTGACGTACACGGTGGTGATGCCCAGGCGGCGCTGGAGGCCGGCGATCTGGGTACGGGTCGAGACGCGGAGCTTGGCGTCCAGGTTCGACAGCGGCTCGTCCATCAGGAAGACCTGCGGCTCGCGGACGATCGCGCGGCCCATCGCGACACGCTGGCGCTGACCGCCGGACAGCGCCTTCGGCTTGCGGTCCAGCAGTGCGGTGAGGTCCAGGATCTTCCCGGCCTCCTCGACCTTGGCGCGGATCTCCGTCTTGTTGACGCCCGCGATCTTGAGTGCGAAGCCCATGTTCTCCGCGACGGTCATGTGCGGGTACAGCGCGTAGTTCTGGAACACCATCGCGATGTCCCGGTCCTTCGGCGGCAGGTGCGTCACATCGCGGTCGCCGATGCGGATCGCGCCGCTGTTGACGTCCTCCAGACCGGCCAGCATGCGCAGGCTGGTCGACTTGCCACAGCCCGAGGGGCCGACCAGGACGAGGAACTCCCCGTCCGCGATGTCCAGGTCCAGCGCGTCCACGGAGGGCTTGTCGGCCCCGGGGTAGACACGGGTCGCCTTGTCGTACGTCACAGAAGCCATGGCTGTGCTCTCCTTCACCGGCAGGAACGTGCCGGACGATCCGAGTAAAGGGTGGATGTCGCGCCGCCCGCCCAGTGGTCTGAACCACTGCGCACGGCGACTCCAGGCGACGCTACCTGCGCCTTCGCTGCTTGTCAGCCCCCCGGCCCACCCGATTTCGGCATCGGTTCCATCACGCCCGCCCGCCCTGCCCCGCCCAGGCCCTGCCCGGCCCGTCCCCCGGATATGCCACCACCGCCCCACCCCCGCCCGGTAGACTGCCCCCGGTGCCGCCGTGACCACGTCGCGGACGGTCACCATGCCCCCTTAGCTCAGCTGGCCAGAGCACCGCTCTTGTAAAGCGGGGGTCGTCGGTTCGAACCCGACAGGGGGCTCTGTGCACTACCCCGGATGAGCTGCAGGTTTGGCCTTCTCGGAGCCTCATCGCCGGCCTCGGACGACTCGTCCGGGGCCGTTTGCGTGAGCGATGCGTGAGCGGACGCCGTGGTCGGTGCTGATGCGGCGGTGGACTGGGCGTCCTTGCGCGGCTTGATGGCCCTCGGGACGAGGCGGGCAGCCGCCTCGGCGATGGCCCGGTCGACCTGCGGAAGCAGGGTCGTGTAGGTGTCCGAGGTGATGCCGATCGAGGAGTGGCCGAGCATTTCCTTGATCGTGTGGAGGTCCGCTCCCGCTGCGTGAGCGAGGCTCGCCGCGCCGTGCCGGAGGTCGTGCAGGCGGATCGGCGGGAGATCGATCTCCTCGTACAGCTCGCGGAACCGGTCCGTCACGGCCATGGGGTGCAGCCACTCGCCGTTCTCCTTGGTGAAGACCCGGCCGGTCTCGACCCAGGCCGCGCCCCACTTCTCGCGGTCAGCGTGCTGCTGGAGGCGGTGCTCCTTCAGGACGGCCACCGTGTCGGAGTCGAGCGCGATCGTGCGGGCCCCGGCGTCCGTCTTCGGGTCGTCCTCGTAGACCTCCCAGCCGTCCACGACCAACTGCTTCGCGACGGTGAGAAGTTCGGACTTCAGGTTGGTGTCGGCCCAGCGCTGGCCGCACGCCTCGCCGCGCCGCAGCCCCCGGAAGGTGACGAGGTGGAACAGCGCGTAGAGGCGGTCGGTGGTGGCGTGGTCGAGGAAGGCGCCGGTCTGCTCTGGCGTCCAGACCATCACCGGGGAGGGCTTCTCGCCGGTGAGCTCCCAGTGCTCGATCCGCTCCTCGGTCCAGACGAGCGGCTTGGGTCGCTTGCCGGCCTCCAACTCGACGTGCGAGGCCGGGTTGAAGGTGATGATCTGCCGCCTGATTGCGGCGTTGAGGGCAGCACGGAGGGTAGAGCGGATCCGCTGGCGACTGGAGGCGCTGACGGGCCGCCGGAAAGGCTTCATCTCGGCGATGGCGGCCTTGAGTGCCTTGCGCTGGGCGCGGAACTCCCGGCCCTGCCAGGGGATGCGGGAGAGGTCATCAATCGCCGCCTGCCGCTGGGCGTTGGCCTCGGCGATCTCGACGTTCGCCTCGTCGATGGCCGCGAACATCTCCTCCAGGTGCGTGACCCGGAGTCGGTCGAGGCGGATGTGGCCGATCCGCGGCTTGATGTGGCGCCGGATGCTGCTTTCGTCCCGGCTGATCGCGGTGGCCCGGCCGCGCTTCCCGGCGAGCCAGAGGTCAAGCCACTCGCCGACGGTGAGCCGGTTCTGGAGGTCCTGTCCGGAGGAGAGCCGGCGTCGGGTCTCCTCGACGTCGGGCAGCGGGGCCTTCTCGTCCGCGACCTTCTCCAGCAGGTCGGCTATCTGCGCGAGTCCCTCGGGATCGTCCGAATCCGGGATGTGGAGCAGCGAGCGAACCTGGTCGAGATCGCCCTGGGCGGCCTTGAGCGACTCGTAGCCGGAGCGGTTGAAGGCTCGGCGCGAGCCGTCCGGGCGGTTGGGCAGCTCCTGGCGTATCGCGTAGGAGCCGTGCTTGCGGCTGGAGAGCTTGGGGCACGACTTGCCGAGCGGCTTGCCGGTGTCGGCGTTGCGGCAGTAGCAGCGGTGGTAGGTGGAGCCCTTCAAGGCGGTCCTTCCTATGCGTCGTTGGTGGGGTTGTCTTCCTCGTCGAGGAATACGAGGTGGCCCGGAAGCGGGGGAGGGGTCAGGCCCCACTCGCGCAGTCGGGCTCGGATCGGCAGGAGCTCCGAGCGGACGGCTTGGACCAGCAGGTCGACCTTCGCGTCAGATCCGGGCGGCCAGACCTCTCGTCCGGGGAGGAACTGGAGCTGCCAGGCCTCGTGGTGGCTGGTTCGGAGGCCTTCCTCTCTCCTGGCGTACGTGCGGAACAGGGCTGCGTCCCCGGTCGCGTGATCCACGTCCTCGCCGACGAACCAGCTGAAGGCCGTCCACGGGTCCGAACGCTCGGAGGGGAGGTACTCCACGCTGCTACGTCCGCCAAGGGGGAAGACCAGCGCGGCAGGGGGCGTGTCGACCGCCTTCGCAAGTACGAGGAGCTCGGGAACGGTCAGGGTCAGCCGCCGTCCTGACTCCCAGTTCGCAATGACGTTGCGGGGGATGGGGTGGCCCAGGCTCTCGCAGGCGTCCGCGAGATCCTGCGCGGTCATTCCCAGCTCCTTCCTGGCCCTGCGGACCTCGGCGATCACGGCTTTCGTGATCCGGGCCGCCCACTCTTCCATTCCATCTTGTGTCATATCGACACTTTATGTCGGCGCATTCTGTTCCTCGATCCGGCGACCCGCCGGACGTGCCGATGAATGGAGACGGCTGTGCGAACCGAAACCGCGAGCCAGGAGACCGTGGGCATGAGCCGGGCTGAGCTGCTCGCGCTGCCGGCGGCCATTGACCTGGACACCGCGAACCGGGCGATCGGCCTTGGCCGTAGCAAGGGCTACGAGCTGGCGCGTCGGGATGCCTACCCCTGTCGAGTCCTGCGGCTGGGCAAGAAGTACCGCGTCATCACCGCCGATCTGCTTCGCCTGCTGGGCATCGGCCCGCAGGTCGAGGGCGGTATCGGCGACGTGGCATGACGGCGTCGTGGGCGTGCGGCGCATGCGGCTGTCTGCCCTGGGCGGACTGCCCGACTGAACGGTGGATCTTCCGCAGAGGCGGTCGTATCGTCGCGGTCGCCAGCAGGTCGATGAGGCCGCAACGCGGCTTCTCTGCCTGCGTGTTGATGCGCACCGCGTCGCAGATGCGGTCAGGCATGCGACGGCCCCCAGTGCTACCAACACCGAGGGCCAGGCGAAGTCCCCAGATCAGGCAAACCGTTCGAACCGGTGGCGCGCGACTTGCAGGTCGTGCGCCCCAGCGAGGAGCTTCACCATGGACTCTACTTCTCCGCAGCCCATACCGGGAGGCCCGAAGCCGAGCTGGCCCGCCACCGCGATCCCCGGTCAGCCCGGTCAGTACCGCCCGGCAATCGGTCAGAACGTCGGACTGACCGGCGACGCTGGCCGGAACTCCGCCGGGCTGACCGGGGTGACCGACGTGACCGCCGACCCGCCGGTCAGTGACCCGGTCATCAGTCCGATCACTGGCCTTACCCCGCCCACGGCCTGTGGACAGAATGACCGGCCGACGGTCGAGGAGGAACCCGACGAGCCGGTGGCCCGGTCAGATGACCGGGTTGCCCTTGATGGGGTGACCGGCGACACCGGCGGCCCGGCCACCCCGGTCACGCCGGGCGCGGAGCTGCTGACCGAACTTCGGTCAGTCATCGCTCGGTTCGTCATCCTGCCGTCTGCGCACGCCCTTGACGCGGTGACCTTGTGGGTGGCCGCCACCCACCTGCAGCCCGCGTGGCAGCACGCTCCGCGCCTGGCGGTCATCGGTCCGGCCAAGCGGTGCGGAAAGTCGCGGCTGCTCGATGTGATCACCGAGACCTGCCACGATCCGCTCATCACGGTCAACGCGTCCTCGGCGGCCATCTTTCGGTCGATCACCAGCAAGCCACCGACCCTGCTGGTGGACGAGGCTGACACCCTGTTCGGCAGCGTCAAGGCGGCCGAGAAGAACGAGGACCTGCGCGGCCTGCTGAACGCAGGTCACCAGCGCAACCGGCCCACGCTGCGGGTGTCCGGCCCAGACCACAAGGTGATGAAGTTCCCCACCTTCGCCATGGCGGCCCTCGCCGGGATCGGAGATCTCCCAGACACGATCATGGACCGGTCGGTGGTCATCCGCATGCGCCGCCGTGCACCGGGCGAGCGCGTCGCCTCGTTCCGCTCCGAGCGGGACACCCCGGCCCTGCACAGGCTGCGCGACCGCTTGCACGCGTGGCTGGCACCCCTGGTCGACATGGCAGCCGAGCTGGAGCCTCCCATGCCCGTTGAAGACCGGGCCGCAGACACCTGGGAGCCCTTGATGACCGTCGCCGACCTCGCCGGAGGCGAGTGGTCCGTCCGCGCCCGTGCCGCCTGCCGAGCCATGACCGCGCACGAGTCTGGACAGGACGAAGACGGCGGCCTGAAGTCGAGGATCCTGGTCGACATCCGGCGAGTCTTCGCCGCCGGCGGCAACCCGGACGCCCTGTCCACCGAGCACATCCTGACCGCTCTGAAAGCCGACAGCGAGGCTCCGTGGGCCGAATGCGGACCCACCGGGCTGAGCGCACGGGGCCTGCAGCTCCTGCTCAAGGACTACGGCGTCAGCTCGGCGAACATTCGCTTCGACCGCGACACCCAGCGCAAGGGCTTCACCCGAAACAGTTTCCTCGACGCCTGGAGCCGCTACTGCCCTGAACCAGCCGAGCAGTCCGCCGGGACCGGCCGCTGACCCTCCACCACCCGTACCACCCGTCCCCGCCCAGCTCAGAGCGGGGACGGGTCTCTTCCCCGCAACGAGTCCAACCGTCCCGACACCGTTACCCGTACCGGCCTGACCAGGCGTGCAACGAGTGGGACGACTGCAACGCCACCACGGCATCCAGGGGCACCTCGATGGACAGGCCGTCGGGGGTGACCTGACCAATGCCGCAGGCGGAGCAAGTTGTGGGGTAAGTCATCCTTACCCGGGCAACCCGCTCCTGGCGGAGCAAGTTGTCGCATTGGATATCCCAACGCGACCGGCCCGCCCAGAAGGACGAGCCCACCCTGCGGGTGGCTGCACGAGGGCGCGCAGCCATCCGAAGGCGCGTGCGCGGCAGAGTCGGCCTCTGGTCGCCCACCTACCGCGGCTGTGGCCGGTGCGACCTGGCTACCCGAGCTGCAGCAGATGCCCGAGTCGGTGCCGTAGGGGCTCCTCCAGTTCGAGGTTGTCGCCGCGCGTTGTGGTCTGCAGGAGCTCCGTGATGACTACGAGCTCGGCGAACCGTCCGGTCGGTGTGTTGAGGATGTGGTCGAGCCGCTGGCGGACATCGGCGGCAGTCTCGGGGACGAGGAGGCTGTAGGCGTACAGGAGCGCTGCGTCGTAGCCTGCGGGTGCGATGCCCCAGCCTTCCCAGTCGAGCACTGTGAGTGTCGGGCTGGTGAGGTTGGCCCAGTGCAGGTCGCCGTGGGCCGTCGTCCAGGCCGGGACGGTGGTGTCGATGGGCATCCCCAGGCATCGAGGCATCGCCCGGTCCAGGTACTCCTGGCGGACGGCCACCCGGTCACTGGGCAAGGTGGCGATGGCGTCGAGAGCGGTGCTGAGACTGTTCCACCAGGCGTCGTCCAGGTCCGGCACCACACGGAGGATGGGCTCGTGGGTGGTGACAGTGGGGGCGGTCACCTTGTCGTACAGCTCCGCCAGGTAGCCGTACTCGCCCTCAGTCCAGGTACGGCGCTCCCGCAGACGTGGGCGGGGCACCGCAGGAGGCATCGAGCGTTCTGCCTCCTGCGGTCCGTCCCAGAGCTTGCCGCTGGCCTTGTCGGCCGGTGCGGACACCAGGCGGAGCCAGCCGTCACCGGATGACGTGGCGACCGGGCGGCTGAGCGTGCGCCCGCGCCAGCCCCATGCCTCGCGCGAGCCGATCGGCGTTGCGTAGAGCGCCACCGTGGCGGCGGCATGCATCTGGCGCATCCGTTCGGCGGTGTCCGGCTCAGGTTCCGAGTACATCCGTGATCCTTTGCAGCACGTTCGGAGACAACGGCGGCCGGGCGACGGCGTCGGCGGCCTGCCTCCAGTGTTGCGGGTTTCCCGTCGACAGGAGCACGCGCTTCGCACCGGGGGCTGAGGCGACGACGGCCAGAGCCGCCTGGGCGGGTGTGATGCCGGGGCTGATCAGGTCGGACAGTTCGCGGGTGACCATGCCGGGGATCTCGCCGCCGTGCAGTGGGGCGGAGGCGAACACCTCCAGTCCTGCTTCCGGGGCCTCGGTCAGCACGCCGTGCCCGTCGAGGGCCTGGGCGACCGGCGCGAGGTGGACTAGGGAGATGGGGAGCTGGACGGCCCGCAGGTGGTGCTGCGGGCCGCCGGCCTTGGTCGCGAGTTCGAGCAGGGTGGGTACGTCGAGGAGCCCGCTGCTGAAGCCGCGCCACGTCGCCACCCCGTAGGCACTGATGGCCTGTTGGCTGCACGCCTCCTCCAGGGCAAGGAAGGCGGTGTATAGCCGATCGGCGATCTCAGTCTCCTGGCAGCCGTGCTCCGGGTTGTGCAGGAACACCAGGTCAGGAGTACGGCCGAGCATGCGCTTGCTGCGGGCGAGCTGCCAGGCGATGTAGTCCGGGGAGAGGCAGTGCCCGCGCTCGGCATCATCGGCGGACAGCGCCCCGGCGCGCACGCCGATGCGCTTGGCGCTGGGCGGGACGAAGCCGACCTTCGTGGAAACCCGCAGGTGCGGGTAGGCGGCAAGGACTGGGGCGAGCGACGTCTCCGCCCGGCCGCTCTCGTAGTTGGGCGCTGTGTCCACCCAGTCGGCGCCACGGGACGCGGCCATCAACGCGGCCTCGGCCACGTCGAGACAGCGATAGGTGCCGAGGCCAAGCCGGGCGGTCATTGCCCACCCCCGATCGCGGCGACTTGGCCGTCGACCAGCTCCGTCACGAGGCCGGCCGCCTGCACGAGATTGATGCCAGCGGCCTGCGCGAGATCGGCCAGCCGGTGGCTTCCCCCGTCGGAGAGGAGTGCGAGAAGCGGCTGGGCCTTGGCCGCGAACGTCCACTCCTCGCCACCGGCGGTCAACCGGACGGTGCCCTCCGGCCCGGCCGCGAGCGCGGGCCGTGTGGTGACGAGATGCACTGGCAGGTCAGCGTCCGGCGGCGCCGCCGTGATGTACGGCAGTGACGGAACGAGCCTGGCCCGCTCGGTGGCGTCGCGGGCTGCGGAGAACCGCGTGATCAGGTCCGCGCTCTCCAGCTCGGCCGCGACGAGCTTGCCGATCGTGTCGAGGAAGGCCCGCTGCTCCTCGGCGGTGCCGAAGCGCGGGATGTCCGCCCGGATGGTCTCGTGAGCGCGCAGGATTTCCGACAGCCAGGTGACCAAGTCGGCGCCTGTGGTGCTCTGCAGCCCGCACGTGACGTGCAGCGAGTGCTGGCCCTCCGAGGCGGCGACGGCGTGCCACCAGCCCCGAGGCAGGTAAAGCACGTCGCCAGCGGTCAGCACCAGATCGGCGACGGGCTCCTCCGGCGGCGGCTCGGGCATGTCGACGTCGCGGTGCATGGGCGCGGTGCGGGTCGGTCCGTAGATCCGCCAGCGCTTCGCGCCGTCGAGCTGGACGACCACCACGTCGTGATCGTCCCAGTGGACGCCGAAGCCCTCGGTACTGGTCCAGGAGGCGTACAGGTTGACCTGCACGCCGGTTCGCAGCCAGCGCTCCAGCTGGCCGGCCAGAGCGCCGATTCCGGGGTGGAGTTCGTCGACGGCGTCCAGGACCAGCGTGGCTCCTTCGGCGAGCCGCTTGTGCAGCTCGGCGGGCTGGAGCTGGTTCCAGACTGTGCTTCGCCGGGTGACGATGGGGCGCGAGTACATGTGCGCCGGTACCTGCTCCCCACCGGTGGCGAGTCGGAGGCGAGGGGGTTCGAACCGGTGGTGGGTCAGGATGGCGTTGAGGCCATCCCAGTTCATCAGTCCGGTGAGTGACACGGCATCGCCGCGTGCGACCTTGAAGCTGCGGCCGAGCGTCTGGGCGAGGAAGTCATCCCCGCCCAGACGCTCAACCACCGAGAACTGCTCGGCGGTCATTGACGCAGCCGTCAGTCGTTGGTGTCGGTACGGCCGGTGGAACCGCCGTCCGAGGGCTGCTCGCCGCGCGAGCGGGCCGCGGCGACCTTGGTGCGGGAGACGAGCAGGCCGTCGCCATCCAGTTCGGTGCTGGTGCTGAGGTTCTCGGGCATTGGGCCCTCCTTCGGGTACGTGGAGCCTGGCCGATTGCCGGGCTCCGGTGGTGTTGCGGCATGAGTTGCCCAGGGGAATTGGACGCTCTCGCCGCGCCTGCAGGTGCCCGCGCCGCTCGTCCGGAGGTTGGCGTGAGCTGTGCTGCAGGGATCCCCAACACCGCAGGCCAGCCGCGTCGGAGCCAGCGGTGTCGATCCCTCCCCAGCCCCGGTCGGGCGGGAGGGAAGCCTTGTTCGGTTGGAGCGGTCGGTCAGGTCGTGCGGGCCAGACCGGCGCGGCGATGCTCGGCCGTGAGCGCGGACTCAGGCGGCCCGCCGCTTGGCGTCGGCCGCTGGCTGATGTCCAGCTCGGCCCAGGTCTTCTTGCCGCGCGGGGTGGGGCTGCTGCCGTGGCATCGGGCGAGCGCTTCCACCAGGAAGAGGCCGCGCCCGCTGGTGTCCTCCTCGCCGGCGACACCAGATGTCGGAGCTTGAGGGCTGGCGTCATACACCTCGATGAGTAGGCGGTCTCGGCTGGCGTAGACCGCGATGGTCACGAGATCCCCTTCGGCATGGACCACCGAGTTCGTCACCAACTCAGAGACCACTACCGCGACATCGCCCGCCGTTTCCTCGTCCAGTCGTATTCCCCAAGCGCGGAGGGCAGCCAGCACCCTGTGGCGCACAGGAGCGACGATCGGGGGAGTGGCGGGAGCGACGAACCGTGCGGCGGGCATACCGGTCTCCTCGGCGCGTGGGCGCGGTTCGCTTCCGGTGACCTACAGGAAGCTGAACCGCAGATCTGGAGCCGCCCAGGCATAGGAAGGGGAGCCTGCAACCGAGTTGTCTCGGCGCTTGGGCGACTGATGATTAGTCAACCGCCGCGTGCTCACCAGCGGTACGGTGATGACCACGCAGAGTGGTATATGAGGTTTACAGCTCCAGATCGGGGGATCGTGGCAGCGCAGAAGGAACCCAACGGCAGGCTTCGGGACGCGATTTCAGCGACCAACTGGACCTACGAGGCCCTCGCATCCGCAGTCCGTCGTGTAGCTGCCGAGAACGGCGAGACTCTGCGCACCAACAAGTCGGCCGTCGCTCACTGGATCGACGGAGCTCGCCCATCGGGCCAGGTCGGCCAATACATCGCCGAAGCCCTGTCTCGCCGGGCGGGACGACCAGTCACCCTGGTCGAGATCGGCCTCGCGGCAGCCGAGGAGTCCCTGGCTGCCAGCACCGACCCAGTACTCACCGCTACGAACCTGGGTCGCGCTGACGTCGACCGCCGGCGCTTCCTTGCCATCGCGGCGTTCACCACCGCCGGGGTCGCGATGCCCCTGAGCTATGACCACGAAGCTGTCTCCCGCCTGCTACGAGCCCGCACAGGCGCTGCCCTGGTGGGTGAAGCAGAGGTCGACGTCGTCCGTCAGATCACCGCCGTCTTCAGCGCGGCAGACGAGCGTCTCGGGGGCGGCCACGGTCTCACCACCGTCACCGCCTACCTCGCCGACACCGCTGCCCCGATGCTCAGTGGGCGCTTCCCGAGTGAGAAGGTCCGGCGGCAAGCCTTCGGGGCGGTTGCTGAACTCGCCTACCTCGCAGGCTGGAAGCACCACGACCTGGGCCAGGAAGGCGCCGCCCAGCACTACTACCAGGTTGGCTACCAACTCGCTTGTGAAGCGGACCCGAAGGGCCACGCCGGCTGGATGATGCGGGCCCTTGCCCACCAGGCCCTGAGTCTGAAGCAGCCTCACCACTGCGTCGACCTCATCGAGAGCGCGCTAACCCGGAGCCTCGGCTACGTCGACGGCCAGACTGAAGCCCTGCTGCACATCACCCACGCTCGTGCGTACGCGGCCACCAGCGAGAAGGCAGCCGCCGCGAAAGCCCTCCTTGCCGCCGAAGACGCCCTGACAAGGCACGCCGAACCGCAGCCCAGCTTCTCCTTGGTCAGCGGACCCGCCGCCGGCACCGTCGCCAGCCACACCGCCAGAACCCTGACTGACCTCGCCGATCACGTCGGCACCGAGCAGCAGCACCGAGCCGCACTCCTCCGCTGGGACGCCGAGAAGTACAAGCGTGTCCACGTGCTCACGTACGCCGACCTCGGGGACAGCCTCGCTGCCCAGACCCGCGCCGACGAGGCCATTGCGACCTGGAGCCAGGCCATGGACCTCATGGAAGGCATGTCCTCGGATCGCACGAGCAAGGCCATCTCCTCCATCAGACCCAGCCTGGCGATCTACCGTAGACGCGGAGTGCCAGGGGCCGCCGAGCTGGAGCGGCGAGCCCGAGACGCTCTGACCTAGTACCTCCCCGCCAACGAAGGGACCACCGTGGCCGAGCAGCAGGTCGCCGACGCAACTCAAGCCCTGAAGCCAGCTACAGACGCGATGACCCTGCTGGTCGCGGCGGTGATCGTGCACGACCGCGAGACGGACCGGGTTGTCCTCCTCCAGCGTGGTCCCCGAGCCAAGTTCGCCCAGGGGATGTGGGACCTCCCCGTCGGTAAGAGCGAGCCCGGCGAGCCCATCACCGAGACCGCGGTCCGAGAGCTCCAGGAAGAGACTGGCCTGGTCGTCGACCCTGAAGCCCTCCAACTGGCCCATGTCATCCACGGTGCACGAGGAGTGGAGGCGCCCAACGGCTTCCTCACGGTCGTCTTCGCCGCCCACGAATGGTCAGGTGACCCCGTCAACGTCGAGCCGGACAAGCACGCGCAGGTCAGCTGGATCTCCACCGACGCGATCCCCGAGAACTTCGTCCCAACGACGGCGAGCGCGCTCAATCGATACCTGGCTGGCGGTCCAGATGTCTCTCTGGGCGGCTGGGTGCAGGAGACCCGTACTGTGTAGTCATGCCAAAGACCGCCGAGTCCGACGAAGTCGCGGCCACCCTCGTGGCACTGACATCCTGAAGGGTCGCCAACGGACGCCAAGCTACGCCGATGGGCGCTACCCAGGGGCATGGCCTCGTGGAACTCCAGCATTGCTCACCGGCAAACCGCTCCAATGTGGCGCGGACCTCGGCAGGAATGGCATAGAAGAACTCCCGTGCGGATTGATACGATTCATCCGGTCATCGAATTCTTAATGCGGATGCCGATCGATCCTCATGGTATCCCGACTGAAGCAGTATGCTTACTCGAGGCTTCCAGTCACCATTGCTATTACCATTGCTCGATTCCCGATACTGCCTTGCTGATTATCTCCGCGACCTCGGTGATTCCGTACACATCGAGCGGAACCTTGTCCACGACGATGTAGACCTGGTAGGCACCCTTATTCCCCGCATGTCGATGAACATTGGGATATTTTGCAAATACTTTATCCAGCCGAGTGTTAATGGTTTCTCGGGCGGACTTGCCGGACTTTAGCGATGGAATTGGGATCTTGTCCGTAATCGATATCTCGATCTCAAGAGAGGCCATCTGCGAAGATGTGACGTCTTTGAGACGAACGATAATTTCCATTTGCCCCGACAGGCTTGCCATCCGACACTCGCCGTCAGTGGCGGTGTATTGGTCAAAGCCTGCATAGAGAGATCCTAGACGACGGCAGAGGTCATCCTCGACGATTCGATCCGTGCCGCTCGCGATCTGGACAATGGACTCTGCTCTTCTGACTGGAGCGGTGAAATCTAGAACGCTCTGAGGGCGGTCGGAAGGAGACTTGGAGGTCGACTTCTTGTAGATGTCAATAAGGGCACTAGCAGCTCGATCGTCGACCCAGCTGCCAATCTCTTGCTTTAGTATATCGATATTTCTTCCAAAGTTCTCGCCGCTCGGGTCGCGCCCAGTGGAAAGAAAGTAGAGCAACTGTGCGAGACTGAATACATCAACCGTCTCGCTTCTGGCGTTCTTGGTGTTCGGCTCATAGAGCTGCTCGGGGGCGGCATAGTTTATTACTCCGCCAACTCCCATATTGGCAATAGTGACCGTCCTATTTGTTTCGTGATACGCCAGGTCAAAGTCGGTCAGGTAAGGAGTCAGGTGGCCATCCTCGTCATAGACGACAATAATGTTCTCTGGCTTGATATCGCGATGCTTGACCTTTCGGGAGTGCGCATACTGCACAGTCTCGCAGATGTCAATCATTAGGCGCAAGATTAGTTCCGGGTCGCTGCGGTCGATTGCTGTCCGCAAGTTCTTCCCCGGGATGGCGTCCATGATGAAGCCGAACGGCGCGTACATCATGGCATGCACACGTACGATTCTAGGGTGCTCCAACTTGCGCATGGCGCTGTAGCCATTGGCGAAGCGTTGCACCTTAATCTCATCTTCGAGCTCGTTGCCATGGAAAACCTTCATTGCGTAACGCTTTTTGTCTTCTCCTTCGAGTTCCCAAACCCTTCCGTAGCCGCCATTTCCCAGGTCCTGCAGGACACGGCCGTAGCGTGTTTCTTCACCCACGCTAAGGTCGGCCAAGTTTTTCCTGTGCTCCCGTACGCGTGCGGTGAGATCCATCCAGCCCTGCGCTCGGCGAATGTCTGGAAGGGCCTTCTCGGTATCGTTGAACCAGCGCACTACCTCTTCCAGCTCAGTCGAGCACGTCTTGGCCCCCTGTCGCAATCGAACACTTCGATCAGATAGCTCTCTCAGTTGCAGATGGTGGTATTCGTCAACCAAGTGGTGGGCTTTTGAGAGGGTTTGAGAAAGATCTCCCCTGTCGATTTGCTTACCTTGGCGTGGTGAAAATCCCCTGCCGATTACTACAGTTCCCGCGATGTCACCCTTGAATACCGGGGTTTGAATTTCTGTGGGAATTGCCTCAGATATGTACTCGTAAATTCCGAGCAGTGTGATATTGCCGTCCCAATTGACGGCCGCACCGAGTAAGGCGTCAGTTAGTGCTCGAGTGAAGGCTCCGTTTCCATCCGATTCCTGGGCTTCCTGTTCGGGGCGGCAAGCTGCAAGGATGCAACGACTCTCATTGACCGTGGTAACTTCGCGCTCAATGTCCCCGGGTTGCAGCGGCCTGCTGTTCACCCATCCAAATGCGGCGCCGGCGTAGCAGCAGTCTAGGATGCTAATTACGTGATCAAAGACATGGCTCGCGGATTCCATGATTTGGGCTAAGTGGCTCAGGGATATTCCGGGATCAAATGGCTCTGCATCGAACGTAACTAGGTGGCCGGCCTGTCCGAGCACTTCGCCGTGACCCGCAAAATAGAAGAGAAGTGTTTCTCCCCCATTTTGACTGTAGGCAATTTCTGAGATGCCCTGCAGGATGTTGGCCCGAGTTGCTTGGCCATTAAGCAGCATCTTGCAGTCAAAGTCATACTGTTCGAGCGAGAGGCATTCGGCCATATCGTTCGCGTCATTCACGCACCCCTGAAGGGGAGATCCGGGATAGGTATCAATCCCTACGATTACTGCCTGGTTCATGCTGGCCTCCCTTGGTAGCTGCTGCCAGAGGCTCAATACGAGGCTATCGCTTGACCGCCCATCGCCATAGTGGTGGGAGTTAGCCAGCCGTCAGCTGACAGTTTTTGTTTCTTGACGCTTGGACTCGCGGCCTGCTTGGGACTGTGATCGGTTGAATCACATTCAGGCGGTGGGCCGGCATGGCGGGGGACATGCCAACACCCGCCGGCGGTCGCGCGAGCTTCAGGGCTGGTCCGCGTCATCCCGGAGGCGATGCGTGAGCGATGCGTGAGCGGACGGAGCGGCTGGCGCCACCCGGAGGTGGATCACGCAACATGCCGCGTGGCGCTGACCTGCAGGTTCAGCACCACGCGGCATCAGGTGTCACGCCCCGTCATGATCCAAGTGGGGCTTGTAAAGCGGGGGTCGTCGGTTCGAACCCGACAGGGGGCTCTGTGTAGACGCTGTGCCGAAGCACTTCGAAGGGCCCCTCCATCCACGGGTGGAGGGGCCCTTCGGCGTTCTCCGATGGTCCGGGTCGGCGTTCCGGGACTGTCAGTGGATCGCCCGGTACCTGGGCCTTGACGAGCCGGCGTGTCTGGTCTGCTGGCGCAAGCCGGTCGAGCGGGCCCACGTCGTGCCGGCGTCCCTCGGGGGCTCCATGGATGTCCGTAATTTTGCGCTTCTGTGCAAGGGGCACCACGCCGAGGCACCTGACGTCGTCGATGCGGAGAGCTTCTGGGCCTGGGTGGACTGCGCCGAGCTGCGCGACAGTCCGGACAAGTGGATCGATGCGCCGGACGAATTCAAGAATTGGCTGGCGGCGCACGACGTGAAGGTTGGCGTTCGGGAGCGGGAGCCGATTTCATTCTTCTCCGCGGTGAAGCGCCAGCTCAAGTCGCTCTACGGGTGGAGCGACCCGGACTTTGACGAGGTCGACTGGCAGCACCTCATGGAGGAGTTCCATGAGGTGCTGGACGCGGCCACCGGGAAGCATTTCTCCATCGAGAAGAAGATCTCGACGTACGCGTGGGCGTACCACATGGCGCGCGAGCGGATCAGGTCCTCCGACGGGCGGACCTTCCCGATGCCAGTCTGGGCGCGGGCCAGAACGGTGAGGGGCTGGACCGCGTTCGTTAGTGGGCGGGCGGCGCGTGCTCAACGGCTCCGGGCTCGTTGTCCGGGGCCGGTGGCGTTCTCGGGGGTGCCGGGCGGAGTTGGCGCAGGGTCGAGCCCGGGGCCGGGGTGTGGGCGGCGAAGAGTTCGGCGGCGCGGCGGTAGGAGAGGCGGGCGCGGCCGGTGTGGGGGCAGCGGTCGGGGGCGGGGGTGGCGGCGGGGGCGCGGCGGTCGGTGAGGAAGAGCGGGCCGGTGGTGCGGCCGGCGAGGAGGAGGGGGAGGAGGCGGGCGGTCCCGGTCCGCCAGCGCAGTGGTGCGGCGGGCGGGCGGGTGCGGCGGTGAGGCAGGTCGAGGTCGTCGGCGTCGAGGGCGAGGACGGTTTCGATGGTGGCGCCGCTCTCGTGGAGCAGGTGCCAGAGGGTCTGCTCGCGCAGCGGGGCACGGAGGGCGAAGAGGGCGCGGAGCTGGTCCGGGGTGAGCGGGGCGGTGTCGGTGGCGGGCAGGGGGTGCGGGCGCAGGCCGGTGGTGGGGTCGGTGTCGATCCAGCCCTGGGTGCGCCAGAAGGCCACGGCGGCGCGCAGGGTGGAGAGTTCACGGTTGAGCGTGCGCGGGTCGGTGCCGGCGGCGCGGTGGGTGACGGCGGTCTGGAGGCGGGCGGCCGCGCCGGGGTGGTCGAGCAGGGCGAGCGGGAGGACGGGCGGCCTGGCGCGGCGCCGTTCGTGGCCGGTGGGGGCGGGGCGGTCGGCGAGTGCCCAGGCCCAGGTGTCCAGGGCGATCCGGTAGATCCGGCGGGATCCCGCGCCGAGCTCCGAGGCGGCGAGATAACGCTCGACGGCAACCGCGTACTCCACCGGTGGCTGGTCGGGCAAGTGTGAGCCTCTCTTCCGCAGTAAATGTGGGCCGTGGGGGTTCTTCGAGAATACCGATGAAGCGCAGTAAATGGCAGGTGAAAGCGGGTTTGCGAGACTGTTTACTGCGGCTGTTGTGATGGTCGGCAAAATTGATGCCATTCGGCTCAGATTTTTCGCCGGAAACCCTTGAACGCCGTTCCCGGGCGGGGGCAGACTTGCCGCCCATGGCAGTGGAAACGGAGCGGATTCCGGCCCGCCGGCGGCGGCTGGGCGGCCGTCTCGCCGTACTGGGCGAGCGCGACTTCAGATGGTTCTTCGTCGGCTACACGACCTCGTTGCTCGGCTCCTCGATGGCGCCGGTGGCGGTGGCGTTCGCGGTGCTCGACGGCGGTGGCAGCGGTACCGATCTGGGCTGGGTGATGGCCGCCCGGATCCTGCCGATCGTGCTGGTGCTGCTGGCCGGTGGCGTGATCGCGGACCGGCTGGGCAGCCGGTGGGTGATGCTCGGCTCGGACGTCCTGCGCGGGGTGGTCCAGGCCGCGTTCGGAGTGGCCCTGGTGGCGGGCCGGGCGCCGGTGTGGGCGATGGTGGTGCTGGTCGCCGTCTGGGGTGTCGGCGAGGGGCTGTTCATGCCGGCGCTCGGCGCGCTGGTCCCGGACCTGGTGCGCCGCAAGGAGCTGTTGCCGGATGCCAACACCCTGTTGGGGCTGGCCCGTTCGGTGGCGACGGTGGCCGGGCCGGCGGCGGCGGGCGTGGTGACGGCGGTGCAGGGCCCGGCGGCGGTGCTGCTGGTGGACGCGGTGACGTACGGGATCGGCGGGTTCGCGCTGGCCCGGCTGCGGTTGCCGGGCAGGGCGGCGGCCGACGGTCCGTCCGGCTCACTGCTCGGCGATCTGCGGGACGGCTGGGCCGAGTTCGGCTCGCGGCCGTGGCTGTGGATCACCACGGCGCACATGGGCCTGTTCAACCTGCTGGTGTGGGCGCCGTTCCTGGTGCTCGGCCCGCTGACCGCGCAGCGGAGCCTGGGCGGGGCGCGCGGCTGGGGTCTGGTGATGGGCGTGTACGGGGTCGGCGCGGTGCTGGGCGGGATGGTGATGCTGGGGCGCAGGCCGGGCCCGCCGCTCGCGGTGGCGACGGTGGCGACGCTCGGCTGGGCGCTGCCTTCGGCTGCGCTCGCCGCGGGGGCGTCGCTGCCGTGGGTGGTGGCGGCCGCGGTGGTGGCGGGGGCCGGTTCGGCGGTCTGCGGC
Organism: Kitasatospora sp. NPDC041988; assembly: GCF_055588525.1. Taxonomy (NCBI): domain Bacteria; kingdom Bacillati; phylum Actinomycetota; class Actinomycetes; order Kitasatosporales; family Streptomycetaceae; genus Kitasatospora; species Kitasatospora sp. NPDC041988. The sequence goes on along the minus strand of NZ_JBVJCO010000014.1, from coordinate 97,087 downwards.
ACCCTGTACAGCACGACCATGCAGAGCTGGGTGCCGCCCGAAGTCCTGGCCCGGGTGGCCGCGTTCGGATCGCTGGGGGCCTTCGTCCTCGGGCCGGCCGGGTTGGCGGCGGCCGGGCCGGTCGCGAGCCGGGTCGGCGTGCCCGCGGTGCTGCTGTTCGGCGCGCTGTGGCAGATCACGGCCGGGATCTCGGTGCTGGCCGTCCCGGCGGTGCGGCGGCGGTCCTGGGAGCAGGCCGGCGCGGTGGACGGGGAACGTGGGGCGGGCAGGACGCGGACGGCGGAGGAGCCGGCCGAGGTGGCCTGACGCGGGCGGCACGGTACGCACCGCACATCGCGCACCGTGTCCGGCCGGGCGCGCGGCGGAGCCGGACGTCCCGGCTCGCGACGGTGGCGCGCAGGGCGGCCGGGGCGGTCGTACCGTGGAGGAGTGCGGGGGCGAACGGAGGAGGTAGGCCATGCCCGGTTCTTCTACCATCAGCCACCACGAGTCGGCGGTCGCCCTGGACCACACGGACGGGAAGCGGCTCGCCACGGTGCTGGAGGAGCTCGCGTATCTGCTGGAGATCCCCGGTCCGAACCGGATCAACGACGCCCAGCTCGGTGCCCTCTGCGAGGGCCGGGCGCCGGACCGGGCCGAGCTGTCGCGCTGGTCGCGTGGGCTCGCCGCGGAGCTGAAGGGGCGGCTCTAGCCGCGGCCGCGCCGGACCGGCCGGAGCCGTACGATGGCGCGCGGGGCGGGTGGTCCTCGCGCGCCTTCCGGGTGTCGGCGTGGCCGGCGGCCAGCCCGGCGGAGGAGGGTGGGGGCCCGTACGTGTCGCAGTCCGAGCCGAAGTCCGAGCCGAGGTCCCGGCAGACGTCCGGCCCCGGTACCGGCCAGAGGTCCGGCGCCGTCCCCAGCGCGGGCTCCGGGCCCGGTCCGATGTCCTGGCTGACCGTGGAGACGCCGCTGCCGAGCGGGCCGATGCACATCGCGGTGACGCCGCTGGGCGTGGCGGCCGCGGGCTATCTGGGGCACGCGGGCGGCGAGCTGCCGCGCTGCACGGACGAGTCGAAGATCGCCGCCGTCACGGACCGGATCGGCGCCTATCTGGCCGGCCGCAGCCGGGAGTTGGGGCTGCCGATCGACTGGAGCCTGAGCGCCGGGCCGCACCGCGCGGTGCTGCAGACGCTCTGGCGCGACGTACCGTTCGGTCGGACCATCACCTACGGCGAACTGGCCGCCCGCAGCGGGGTGTTCGAGTCCGTGTCGGAGCCGGGGCTGGCGGCCCGGACGGTCGGGCAGATGATGGCCGCCAACCCCGTCGCGCTGCTGGTGCCGTGTCACCGGGTGGTGGCGGCGGACGGGATCGGCGGCTTCGGCGGCGGCCGGGTCGGGATCGACGTGAAGCGCTGGCTGCTCACCCTGGAGGGTGTTCTGGAGCCGACGCTGGACTGGAACGGGCCGCTGTAGCAGGCCGGTTGGGCCCTATTGTCATGTCCGTACCACGGTCAGTGGACCAGCTCCACCGGGGTGAGGCCGCGGGCGAACGGGGCCTGGCGCGGCAGTACCGGCTGGATGCCCGAGACGAGCGTGTAGTCGATGCCGGCGAAGTCCCCGGCGAGGCCCCCGGCCCGGCCGGTGTCGGGCCGCTCGCCGAGCGCCAACTGCACCGCGTTCCAGGGCAGGTTGAGGCCGCACAGGCGCAGCTGGTGCAGGCCGCCCGAGGGCCGGGTGTTGACGTCGATGACCACCGGCTCCCCGGCCAGGTGGCGGAACTGCACGTTGGAGAGGAACGCCATCCCGGTGGACTCGACCACCCGGCGGGCGGGTTCCAGGTACCGCTGCGCGGTGGTGAAGCTGCGACGCCGCCGGTGCTTGCTGCGGCCGACGGCGGTGAGCAGGGTGCCGTCGCGGTCGGCGAGGCAGTCCACCGAGACCTCGGGGCCGTCCAGGTAGGGCATCACCAGCAGGTCGGCCTGCCCGCCGATGCCCTCCGGGGTGATGCCCCGCGGTGCGGCGGCCTCCAGCGCGGCGGCCACCTGGTCGACCTGGACCCGGCTGTCCCAGCCGGCCAGCCGGTGCAGGCCGAACGGCTCGCGGGTGAGTACCCGGAACCCCTCGCCGCCGGCGCCCGAGGCGGGCTTGAGGCAGGCGGTGAGTCCGGCGGCCTCGATCCGTTCGACGGCGGCGAGCAGGTCGGCGGCGGTGCGAACCTGCCACCACGGCGGGGTGGGCAGCCCTGCGGCGGCGATCGCCGCGTAGCCGTCCGCCTTGCTGTCGAAGGCCGCGATGGCGGTGGCGGGCGGGCAGACGAGGGCGGTGCCGATCGCCTCGAACTCCTGGTGGTGCAGGGATATCGCGAGCTGGTGGAGGCGGGGCAGGAAGACGTCGACGGAGTGCCGGGCGCAGTAGTCGAGGGCGTAGCCGACGTACGCGTCGGGGGTGAGGTCGCCGGGTTCCAGGGTGGCGTGGTCGGCGGCGGCGAGGACGGGGGAGTCGGGGTCGACGTGGGTGGCATGGATCTCGACCGGCCGCGGCGCCTCGCGCAGCTGTTCGATGAAGAACACGTTCTCGGCGTAGGTGCGGTTGAGCCAGATACGTACGGGGGCGCTCATGACGGCCTCCCAGGGCATGGGTGAACGAGGGGAGGGCATCCGGTCCGACCACACTCGTCAACTGGCCCCGTGGCCCTTTGAGGTGGCACCTTAGCGGCCCCTCGCACGGACGCGAACGCGGGGTGGGTGGGGTGGGAGGGGTGCCGGGGCGGCCCCGGCGCGGGGGCGCGGGGCGGCCGCCGGGGAGAGGCGCTATTGAATGTTCGAATAATGATCGAACCAATATCGATCTGGTGATCCAGTCGTCCTATTTGTTCGGTTATTCCGACCACTCGAAAGAGTGATTGCGAAGCCCACCGAATGGCCTCACCATGAGTGTTGCAAGGCGACACTTCATCGGGTATTTGAAGGGCTCCCTATGTCGACCGAAACCAACGTCGGTATTCCTGTGCCGGGCGGCGAGCCGCAGGCCCGGCAGCAGCAGAGTCTCGGCACGGCGGGCGCGAGGAACCTCGCGACGACCACCAAGTCCGCGCCACAGATGCAGGGCATCAGCCCGCGCTGGCTGCTCAGGATGCTTCCGTGGGTGCAGGTGTCCGGCGGCACTTACAGGGTCAACCGTCGCCTGCGCTACTCGGTCGGCCGCGGCCGGGTGAGCTTCGTGAAGACAGGCTCGGAGGTGCGGATCGTCCCGCCGACGCTGCGCGAGGTGCCGGTGCTGCGCGGCTTCGAGGACGACGCGGTCCTGGAGGAGCTGGCCGGGCGCTTCGTCCAACGCGAGTTCTCCGCCGGTGAGGTGCTGGTCGCGGCCGGGGCTCCGATCGACGAGGTCCTCATCATCGCGCACGGCAAGCTCGACCGGCTGGGATCCGGGAAGTACGGCGAGCAGACGGTGGTCGGCACCCTCGCCGACGGCGACCACCTGGGCGACGAGGCGCTCCGGCAGGACGACGGCGCCTGGCCGTACACGGTGAAGGCCGCCACCGCCGGTACCGTCCTGGCGCTCGCCTGGCCGGCGTTCCAGGAGCTCGCCGACCGCTCCGAGGCGCTCCAGCTCCAGATCATGGACTACCTGGCCGGCTTCGAGCAGGCGCAGAACAAGCACGGCGAGGCGGCGATCGGACTCTCCGCCGGCCATCACGGTGAGTACGAGCTGCCCGGCGCCTTCGTGGACTACGAGCTGAAGCCGCGCGAGTACGAGCTGAGCGTCGCGCAGACGGTCCTCAAGGTGCACAGCCGGGTCGCCGACCTCTACAACCAGCCGATGAACCAGATCGAGCACCAGCTCCGGCTGACCATCGAGGCGCTGCGCGAGCGCCAGGAGGACGAGCTGGTCAACAACCCGGAGTTCGGGCTGCTGCAGAACGCCGAGTACGACCAGCGGATCCAGACCCACTCCGGCCCGCCCACCCCGGACGACATGGACGAGCTGCTGAGCCGGCGCCGCTCCACCAAGATGTTCCTCGCCCACCCGCGGGCGATCGCCGCCTTCGGCCGGGAGTGCAGCCGCCGCGGCCTCTATCCGGACACCGTCGAGGTCCAGGGCAAGCAGGTCTTCGGCTGGCGCGGGGTGCCGGTCTTCCCGTGCAACAAGATCCCGGTCGTCGGCGGTCAGACCAGCTCGATCATCGCGCTGCGCACCGGGGAGGAGAACCAGGGCGTCATCGGGCTGCATCAGACCGGAATTCCGGATGAATACCAGCCGAGCCTCTCCGTCCGGTTCATGGGAATCAGCGAGAAGGCCATCATTTCCTATCTCGTCAGTGCCTATTACTCCGCCGCCATTCTGGTGCCCGACGCGGTGGGCGTCCTGGAAAACGTCGACGTCGCGCACCACCGCGACTGACCGGGGCCGGTCGGAACCGCGCCGCCCGGCAGGGCTCACCCACACACCGGTCGGGCGGCGCCCATCGTCACATCAGGGGGAGGAACCCATGGCAATCTTCACGTTGGAACGCGACCACCGCGAGGGGCACGAGGCGGAGGACGTGCTCGCCCACACCCGCGGCCTGGTCGACCCGCTCCTGCGGGCCGCCGTCGACTCGCTGCCCGGCTCGATGCGCAAGGTGGCCGGCTACCACTTCGGCTGGTGGGAGGCGGACGGCACACCGGTGGCCGCGCCCTCCGGCAAGGCCATCAGACCGGCGTTGGTGCTGGCCGCCACCCAGGCGCTCGGCGGCACCCCGGCTACGGCCACCGCCGCCGCGGCCGCCGTCGAGCTGGTCCACAACTTCACCCTGCTCCACGACGACGTCATCGACCGTGACGAGACCAGGCGCCACCGCCCCACCGCCTGGCGGGTGTTCGGCACCACCGAGGCCATCCTCGCGGGGGACGCGATGCACTCGCTGGCCCTGCGTCTGCTCGCCGAGGACACCCACCCGGCCGCCCAGGGCGCCATCCGCAGGCTGACCGACTGCGTGGTCGAGCTCTGCGAGGGCCAGCAGATCGACTGCGCCTTCGAGCAACGCAGTGACGTTTCGCTCACCGAATGCCTGGCGATGGCGGAGGCCAAGACGGGCGCGCTGCTCGGCGCCGCCTGTGCGATGGGCGCGACGTACGCGGGCGCCTCGGAGGAGGCCGCGCAGGCGATGGACGGGTTCGGCCGCCAGATCGGCCTGGCGTTCCAGCTGATCGACGACCTGATCGGGATCTGGGGCGACCCGGCCGTGACCGGCAAGCCCGTCGGGGCGGACTTGGTCGCGCGCAAGAAGTCGCTGCCGGTGGTGGCGGCGCTCGGCTCCGGCACGGCCGACGGGCGCGCCCTGGCCGAGCTGTACGCGCTCGAACGCCCGCTCAGTCCGGAGGAGCTGAACCGTTGCGCGGCTGCCGTCGAGAGGGCCGGCGGGCGCGGTTGGGCCCAGGGGGAGTCCTGCGAGCGGATGGCCACGGCGCTCGCCCAGCTGGCCACGGCGGTGCCCGAGCCGTCCGCGGCCGACGAATTGCTCGCCCTCGCGGAGCTGGTCACCCGCCGCACCCACTGAGCGGGCGGCGTGGGCGGGAGCGGGACGTCGGCCGGCCCGACGCCCCACTCCCGCCCATGTGTGGCCGGCCAGGAGTACGCGTGTCCGGGAGGGGCCTGGCCCACGCGGCAGGGGCCTGGCCCACGCGGCAAGGGGCGGGCGCACCCGGCAGAGATCAGGCGAGCGCGGCGAGCAGGCGCTGCTCCTTCGCCGGGACGATCCCGTGCCTGTGCTGGGCGTCCTTGCGCCCCTTGAGGCCGTCCGCGTCGGTGTCCTCGGCCGGACCGCGCTGCTGGAGCCAGGCCCAGGTGTCGCGCGCGGTCTCGGCGAACGGTCGGCAGCGCAGCCCGGCCGCCTGCGCCCGGGTGGTGTCGGCGAGCCAGACGCCCGCCATCTCCGGCACGTCCGGCGCCCAGAGCGGGAGTTCCAGCCAGGGCTGGACGCTGTCCGGGCCCTCGGCGAGCAGCGGGCCGTCCTCGACCCAGACCAGCTCGGCGGCCGGGCGGCCGTCGGAGGGCTCGCCGACCACCTCCCGGCAGGTGGCGAGGAACTCCCCGAAGGTGACGTTCCCGGCCGGGGCGGTGGTGATGTAGCGCTCGGTGTGCCCGGCGGTCACCACCTCGATGCCGAAGGCGGCGAAGTCGCGGACGTCGATCACCTGCATCGCCCGCTCCCGGTCGCCCGGCGCCAGCACCGGGCCGCCGCGGGCCATCCGCTCCAGCCACCAGGGCAGACGGCCCCCGTTCTCGTACGGGCCGATCAGCAGCCCGCTGTTGAGGATCAGTGTGCGGTCGGCGCCGAAGTGCTCCAGCACCGCGCGCTCGCAGCCGGCCTTGAGGGCGTTGCCGGGCGGCTGGTCGGGCGGGGTGTCGGCGGGGCAGGGGTGCAGTGGCGAGTCCTCGTTCACCGCCTGGGCCGGCCAGTCGGTGAAGGCGTGCACGGAGGAGACGAAGGTGTAGTGGTCGGCGTGCTCGCGCAGCAGCCGGGCGGAGACCACGGCCTGGGCGGGCTGCTGCGCGGAGGTGTCGACGACGGCGTCCCAGTGCCGCCCTTCGACCAGCTGTGCCAGGTCGTCGGCCGAGTCGCGCTCGCCCCGGACGGCCTCGACCCCGGGTAGGTCGGTGTGGGAGCGGCCGCGGTTGAAGGTGGTCACTTCGTGGCCGCGGTCGAGGGCTGCGGAGGCGAAGGCCCGCCCGAGGAAGGACGAACCGCCGAGCAGGAGGATCTTCATACCGGTAAGGCTGCCTCCCCCGCCTCGTCCGCATGCGCTCGTTCGCTCTCGGCGGAGGGTTCCGGGCCGGCCACCCCGGACAGGTGGGCCTGCCGGTCGAGGTGCTGATCCAATCTGGTCCGCATAGCATCCCCCGTGTACCGATATGTCTGATTCATGAGCAATGCTCCGGCCTTCCGGCCGATGCTCCGGCACTGGGGAGAGCGACAGCATGGTCAACCCGGCACTCGTGGACCCGGCCACCATCCGTGCGACCGCCGCCGAAGCATGGGTCCGCGGCTATCCGATCCTGCAGAACTACCGCACCATGTACGCGCAGGCGGTGGACGACGCGGACCCGAGGTACGTCGGCGGCTTCGGCGTCTTCCGGCACTACCCGCAGCCCTTCACCCCGGCCGACACCGACATCGTCACCCCCAACAACGACACCCCGTACTCCTGGGCCTGGCTCGACCTCCGCGCCGAGCCGTGGGTGATCTCGGTGCCCGCCGCGGACCGCTACTACGTGCTCCCGCTGCACGAACTCGACACCGTCTTCGCCGGGTTCGTCGGAGCCCGCGCCACCGGCCAGGAGGCCGGCGACTACCTGGTGGCCGGCCCCGGCTGGCAGGGCGAGGCCCCCGAGGGCATCAAGGGCGTCATCCGCACGGCCACCCGGCTGATCGGTGTCCTCGGCCGCACCTACCTCGGCGGGACGTCGCCGAAGGCCGTCGAGGAGCTGAAGGAGATCCAGCAGCAGTACCGCCTGCGCCCCTTGCACGAGTACGCGGGCACACCGGCACCGGCCCCCGCGCCGAATCCGGTCTGGCCGGTCTGGCGCGAGGAGGTGCTGGACACGATCGAGTTCTTCAGCTTCCTCGACTTCCTGCTCGGCTTCTTCCCCGTCCTGCCCGCCGAGGCCGACCTGCGCGGCCGCCTCACCGACCTCGGCATCGACGGCCGCGGCGAGTTCGAGCCCGCCGCGCTGCCGATCGCGGTCCGCGCCGAGATCGAGCGCGGTATCGCCGACGGCCGCGCCGAGCTGGAACGCGCTGCCAGCGAGACCGCCGGCTCCACCGGCCTCTTCGGTACCCGCGAGCAGATCGGCACCGCTTACCTGAAGCAGGCGGTCGGCGCGATGAAGGGCCTGTACGGGCTGCCCGTGCAGGAGGCCTGGTACAGCGGCTGGCTCGCCGACAGCGAGGGCAACCGGCCGCCCGACGCCGCCGACCACGACTACGTCGTGCGGTTCGGCCCGGACGGGTTGCCGCCGGCCCGGTTCTTCTGGTCGGCCACCATGTATGCCCTCCCGGACCGCCAGCTGGTCGACAACATCCTGGACCGGTACTCGATCGGCGACCGCACCCCCGGGCTGGTCCGCGACGCGGACGGCGGCCTCACCCTCTACCTCCAGCACAAGCGCCCGGCCGACGCCAATCACTCGGCCAACTGGCTGCCCGCACCGGACGGCCCGTTCACCGTGGTCGTCCGGCTCTACGGCCCGGACGAGTCGGTCCTCGACGGCCGCTGGACGCTCCCGCCGCTGACGCCACGCTGACCACCACGCCCCTCCCGCCACTCCCGCCCCTCCCGCCGCTGACGTCGCTGCGCCACGCTGACCACCGCGCCCTCGCACCACCTCACCCATACCGCCCCCGCCCATACCCACGCACGCCGGACCCCGAGAAGGACTCCCGATGACCCAGCCCGAGCTGGAGGCCCTGGCCGCCGACGCCTATGTCTACGGCTACCCGCTGGTCTCCGACCTCACCATGGTCGAGCGCTTCACCGAGGGCGGCATGGGCATCCTGCCGGCGGCTCCGTTCAACCACATCAGCCACGCCGGCCGGCTCGCCGGACCGGACGACCCGTTCGTCTCCGTCAACAACGACACCGTCTACTCGATCGCCCAGCTCGACCTCTCCGAGGGCCCGCAGGTGCTGCACGTGCCGGACGCCGACGGGGCGTACTACGTGCTGCAGTTCGTCGACGCCTGGACCGACAACTTCGCCTACGTCGGCCGCCGGGCCACCGGCACCGGCGCCCAGACCTGGCTGATCGTCCCGCCCGGCTGGCACGGCACCCCCACGGACCACGAACACGTGATCGTCTCGCCGACCACCGTGGCCAGCATCGTCGGCCGCTTCGCCTGCACCGGCCCCGACGACCTGCCGCGCGTCCGGGCGCTCCAGGAGGGGCTGACGCTCGAACCGCTGGAGCCGGGCGGGCTGGTCGCCGGGCTGCCCGCACCGGACCAGGAGGTGCCCGAGCGGCTGGCGTTCTTCGAACGGCTCCGGGTCTGGATGGCGGCCTTCCCGCCGGCCGCGGCGGACGTCGAGTACCAGCAGCGGTTCGCCCCGCTCGGTCTGCTCGACGCCGGGCCGTCGCCGTACCGGGCCGCCGCGCCCGACTGGACCCTCGCCCTGCTCAAGGGCCTGGCGGCCGGCCGTGAACGGGTCGAGGACGCCACCCGGCCGCCGGAGGACCACCCGGCGGGCGAATGGCGCACTGCCCTGCACCTGTTCGACTACAACGTCGACTTCCTCGGCCCGGGCACGATCGACGACCCCGAGTGGCGCATCCCCGACCGCCGCGCCGCCTACCTCAGCCGGGCCGCCGCGGCCCGCGCCGGCCTCTGGGGCAACCACGCGTACGAGGCGGTGTACGCGATGACGTACGACGACTCCGACGGCCACCCGCTGAACGGCGCCCACTCGTACACGCTGCGCTTCGACCAGCCCCCGCCGGCCGACGCCTTCTGGTCCGTCACCATGTACGGCCTGCCCGAGTACTACCTGGTGGCGAACCCGGACGCGCGCTACTCGATCGGCGACCGCACCCCCGGCCTGGTCCACGGCGAGGACGGCTCGCTGACGCTCCGGCTTCAGCACGAACGGCCCGCCGACCCGGCCGGAGCGGCGAACTGGCTGCCCACCCCGGAGGGCGGGTTCCGCCCGATCATCCGGCTCTACCAGCCGAAGCCGGCCGCGTTGGACGGCACCTACCGGGTACCGCCGATCCGGCGTACCTGAACCACACGGGCCCGGCGCCGAGGCCCGGGCCGAGCACCGACGGGCAGCCACCGCACCGACGAAGGGACGCAGGGATGGGTGACGCCGTCGGCCAGATGCTGGCCTCGGCCGTGGGCATCGCGATCAGCCCGTTTTCGTTGATCGCGGTGATCCTGATGCTGGCCACCCCGAAGGGGAAGAGCAACGGTCTGGCGTTCACGGCCGGCTGGGTGGTGGCGCTGGCGGCCGTGGTCACCGTGGTGGTGTCGGCGGGGTCGGGGCTGAGCAGCGACTCGTCCAAACCGACCTGGGCGTGGTGGCTGAAGCTGGCGCTGGGCGCGCTCTTCGTGCTGCTGGGCCTCAAACAGTGGCAGGACCGCCCGCGCGAGGGGCATGTCCACGGTCCGCCGAAGTGGATGCACGCGATCGACCGGTTCACCCCGGGCAGGGCGGCCGGGTTGGCCGCCGCCTTGGTGGTGGCCAACCCGAAGAACCTGGTGCTGGCGGTCGGCGGCGCCGTTTCCATCGCGACCAGCACGGCCTCCGGTGGCGGCAAGGCGGTCGCGGCCGCGTTGATGGTGCTGATCGGCTCGCTCTGCACCCTGCTGCCGCTCGCGGTCTACCTGTTCGGCGGGGATAGTTCGGCGCGGGTGCTGGGGGAGTGGAAGGCGTGGATGGCGGCGCACAACGCGGCGATCATGGTGGTGGTCCTGATCGTCCTCGGCGCGAAGTACATCGGTGACGCGATCTCCGGCCTGACCACGTAACGGCCCCGGCCCCGGTCCCGGCCACCCGCTCGCCGCTTCGCCCGCTTCGCCCGCTTCGCCCCACCGGCTCAGTGCGGCGATGCGGACCCGGCCGCGGCAGGGGTGGACGCGCTCCTTGACGGCGAGCGTGACGACGAGGGTGACGGCGAGTGCGACGACGAGGGCGATGCCGATGCCGATGCCGTCGTCGGCGGGGCCGTCGTCGGTGAGGCCGTCGCGGTCGGGGCTGGGGAGCCCGGGGACGGCGGCGGCGAGCTCGGCACGCCGGTCGGCCCACCGGACGGCGTGCCGGAGGGAGTCCCGCTCGGTGTACCGGACGGCGTCCCGCCCGGCGAGGGCGTGCCCGACGGGGTCGGACCCGCCGTCGGTTCGGCCGGGGCCGAGGTGGAGCCGCCGCGGTTGCGCGGGCCGCCCTCCAGGGTGACCACGGCCTGCGAGGGCGGCAGCGCGATCCGGGCGGTCCAGTGCGTGTTCGGGGCGAGGTCCTCGTCGACGGTGACGATCACGGTGATCCGCTGGCCCGGTGCGAGCGTTCCGGCGTCCCGGCTGAGCCGCAGCCAGGCGGCGTCCACCTCGGCGTGCCAGCGGATCTCGGTGGTGCCGGAGTTGGTGAGGGTGAGCACGGTCCGGTTGCCGTACTCGCCGGCCTCGACGGTGAGCAGCCCGGCAGGGGCGGGCACGGGCGCCCCTGCTCCGGACCAACTGCCCCCGGCACCGGCCGACGGACCGGCACCGGCAGACGGACCGGCAGCGGGCGTCGGTGCCGCGACCAGTGTCGGACTGCCGAGTGGCGTCGCACCGTGCGCGGGAACGGGGATGGCCGGCCCCTGGATCCCAGGAAGCAACGTTTCTGCACTCACCGGCCCGGCCCAGGCCAGCTCCAGCCCGGCCACCGCCGGAGCCGCCCCGACGGCACCCACCACCCCGCCGACCTGCCCGGCCTGCCCGGGCTCCCCGTCGGCCGACCCGGGCCCGGCCGGCCGGTGCCCGGTGGCCCGCCGGTCGTCCTCGACCCGGACCGAGGAGACCGCCGCGGCCGCCCCGGCGCCGCCGCCACCCCGGTGGCCGGCCCAGAGCGCGACCACCGGCGCGGCCAGCACCGCCGCCAGCACTCCCGTGGTCACCACCCGCCGGCGCACCGCCACCGCACGGCCCGCGTCCGGCGCGCGGTGACGCGGGAACCCGCCCTGGTCGAACCGCAGGCCCGGCTCGACCACCGGGGCGGGGACCGCCGCCCGCCGCCCCGCCGGAGCCCCTGCCGCGCGCGGCAGGAACAGCACCCCGCCGCCTCGGCCGGACTCGCCCGCCGACGGCCCGGCCGGTGCGGACGGCGCGGTGAGCACCGGCAGCCCCGAGAGGCCCGCCGTCCCCTCCACCACCTCCCCGGCCACCCGCTCGGCCGTGCCCCGGCAGGTCGGGCAGTCCACCACGTGCTGCACCAGCTCCCGGCGCAGCGCCGGGCCGAGCACCCAGTCCCGCCAGCTCTCCGCGCCGGCCCCGCCGAGCCGGTCGAGCTCGGGGCAGCTGCCGACGCCGAGCACCAGCAGCGCCGCCCTGGTCCGGCCGACCTCCGCCTCGGCCGAGGCGAGCAGCGCGCGGGAGGTCTCGAACGGGACGCCCAGCACGGCCGCCACCTCGATCGGGCTGAGCCGGTGGCGGACCGACAGCTCCAGCGCCTCGCGCTGCTCGGGGTCGGTGCCGGCCGCCTCGGGCCAGGCGAGCGAGGCCAGCTCGCGCCGCCGCCGGGCCGCCTCCGCCGCCGGAACGCCCACCTCGGCGCCCACCACCGAGAGGCCCGGCCCGGCGCCGGAGGACCCGGCTCCGTCCTCCAGCCGCCGCAGGCAGCAGTACCGCGCCAGCGAGTACAGCCAGGCCCGCGCCATCCCGGGCTCCGCCAGCCGCACCCCGTGCCGCAGCGCCAGCTCGCGCACCTCGCGCAGGGCGGCGGCGGCCGCGTCGTGCTCGCACAGCACCGAGAGGCAGTAGGTGAACAGGCCGTCCACCTGCCGCTCGTACGCCGCGAGCACGGGGTCGCGCGGCCCTTCCGTGCTCCGCGGCCCGTCAGTACTCGTTGTCACCCGTCCGACGGTAGAGAGCCGGGGCGCGGCATCCGGGCTATTCCCTGCTGTTGTACTTCTTTCGGGTAACAACATCGCCCATTCGTGGACCTCACGCGAGCCCCCGCGTCCCGGCTCGCGCCCCCCGCCCACCACCTGCCCGCCCCTGCCCACGGCCCGTTGTCGGACCCAGGCGCTACGGTGACCGCATGGCTGCCCGCACCAAGACCACCGCCAAGCCGCGCCCGGCGTACCGCTGCACCGAGTGCGGCAACCAGCTGCCCAAATGGGTCGGCCGCTGCCCGGAGTGCAACGCCTGGGGCACGGTCGAGGAGTACGGCGCCGTCCCGATCCGGACGACGGCCGCCGGCCCGGTCAGCGCGCCCGCCCGCCCGATCTCCCAGGTGGACGGCCAGGTCGCGACGGCCCGCTCCACCGGCGTGCCCGAGCTGGACCGGGTGCTCGGCGGCGGTCTCGTCCCCGGTGCCGTCGTCCTGCTGGCCGGCGAGCCCGGTGTCGGCAAGTCCACCCTGCTGCTGGACGTCGCGGCCAAGGCGGCCACCGCGCAGCACCGCACGCTCTACGTCACCGGCGAGGAGTCGGCCGGCCAGGTCCGGCTGCGCGCGGACCGGATCAACGCGCTCTCCGAGCACCTCTACCTCGCCGCCGAGTCCGACCTCGGGGCCGTCCTCGGCCACATCGAGGCGGTCAACCCCGGCCTGCTGATCCTGGACTCGGTGCAGACCATCGCCTCCGCCGAGCTGGACGGCGCGCCCGGCGGCCCGGCGCAGGTCCGTGAGGTGGCGGGCGCGCTGATCCGGGCGTCCAAGGAGCGCGGCATGGCCACCCTGTTGGTCGGCCACGTCACCAAGGACGGCCAGATCGCCGGCCCCCGCCTGCTGGAGCACCTGGTGGACGTGGTGCTGAGCTTCGAGGGGGACCGGCACGCCCGGCTGCGCATCATCCGAGGGGTCAAGAACCGGTACGGCGCCACCGACGAGGTGGGCTGCTTCGAGCTGCACGACGAGGGCATCGCGGGCTTGGCCGACCCGTCCGGCCTCTTCCTGACCAGGCGTGACAAGCCCGTCCCGGGCACCTGCCTGACCGTCACCCTGGAGGGCCGCCGCCCGCTGGTGGCCGAGGTCCAGGCGCTGATGGTGGACTCGCAGATCCCGTCCCCGCGCCGGACGACGTCGGGCCTGGAGTCGCCCCGGATCGCGATGATCCTGGCCGTGGTCGAGCGGCACGGCGGGGTCAAGCTCGGCAAGCAGGACATCTACACCGCGACGGTCGGCGGGGTGAAGCTGAGCGAGCCCTCGGCCGACCTCGCGGTCGCCCTCGCGGTGGCCAGCTCCTCCTCCGACACCCCGCTCCCGAGCAACCTGGTGGCGATCGGCGAGGTCGGCCTCGCGGGCGAGGTGCGGCGGGTGACGGGTGTGCAGCGTCGCCTGGCCGAGGCGCACCGGCTGGGCTTCACCCACGCGCTGGTCCCGCCGGACCCGGGCAAGGTGCCGCCGGGCATGAAGGTGGTCGAGGTCGCGGACATCGGCGAGGCGCTGCGGGCGATCCCGGGCCGCCGCCGGGCCCCCGCCAAGCCGCGTGGTGAGGTACCGTCGGCGCCGCCCACCCCGCGCCGGGCCGCCGCCGCACCCCCCGTTGTGGCCCACCCGGAGGAGTTGATGGAGGGGTGGGAGCCGCTCGACTCCGACGAACTGCGCTGACCCAAGCCCTGTCGTTGCCGTACACAGTTAGACTTTCCCCTGTCTCATTGGTGATAAGGCAGTACTAAGCGACAGAGCAACAGACCGTAGGCCGGCGCACGGCGCGAGGCGCGCGGTACGGGGTCGACCGGAGGAGTCACGTGGCAGCCAGCGACCGGGCGGACAAGTCCTCCCGCGAGGAGGCCCTGCTGCGGGCCTCCCTCACCGCCATCGCGCCCGGCACGGGGCTGCGTGACGGCCTGGAACGGGTGCTGCGGGCCAACACCGGTGGTCTCATCGTGCTCGGCTTCGACAAGACCGTCGAGTCGATCTGCACCGGTGGTTTCGTCCTGGACGTCGAGTTCACCGCGACCAGGCTGCGCGAGTTGTGCAAGCTCGACGGCGCCGTGGTGCTGGACAAGGACATCACCAAGATCGTCCGGGCCGGGGTGCACCTGATGCCGGACTCCACCATCCCCACCGACGAGACCGGCACCCGGCACCGCACCGCGGAGCGGGTCAACCGGCAGACCGGGTTCCCGGTGGTCGCGGTCTCGCACTCGATGCGGCTGATCGCGATGTACGTCAACGGCACCCGCCGGGTCCTGGAGGACTCGACCACCGTCCTCTCCCGGGCGAACCAGGCGCTGGCCACCCTGGAGCGGTACAAGCTCCGGCTGGACGAGGTGGCCGGTACGCTCTCCGCCCTGGAGATCGAGGACCTGGTGACGGTCCGGGACGTCACCGCCGTGGCCCAGCGGCTGGAGATGGTCCGGCTGATCGCCACCGAGATCGCCGGCTACGTGCTGGAGCTCGGCATCGACGGCCGGCTGCTCTCGCTCCAGCTCGACGAGCTGATCGCGGGCGTGGAGCCGGAGCGCGAGCTGGTCGCCCGGGACTACTTCCCCGAGCGGGCCGCCAAGAAGGGCCGGACTGTCACCGAGGTGCTGGCCGACCTGGAGGCGCTGACCCACGCCGAGCTGCTCGACCTTCAGACGGTGGCCAAGGCGCTCGGCTACTCGGGCTCCCCGGAGTCGCTGGACTCGGCGGTCTCGCCGCGCGGCTACCGGCTGCTGGCCAAGATCCCGCGGCTGCCCAACACGGTGATAGAGCGGCTGGTCGAGCACTTTGGTGGTCTGCAGAAGCTGCTGGCCGCCAGCATCGACGATCTGCAGACGGTCGAGGGCGTCGGCGAGACGCGGGCCCGCTCGGTCCGCGAGGGCCTGTCCCGCCTTGCCGAATCGTCCATCCTGGAGCGCTACGTCTGACCGGCACACCGCCGGCACGCGCGAGGACGGCCCCCGGGGAGCGGATCCCCGGGGGCCGTCCTGTCGCTCCGTGACCGCTACCGCGTCACGCGGAGCAGCAGGTCCGCGCCGCGGCTGTCGATCGCAGTGGGCTCGCCCGCGAACGCCCGCGAGTACCCCGCGAACGCCCGCGAGTACCCCGCAAGTACCCCGTGAAGGCCCGAGGGCACCCGAGGGCACCTGATACCACCCGCGAACGCCCGCGAAGCACGCCGAAGCCCCGGCGAATCGGGCCGGGGCTTCGGGGGAAGCGGGTTGAGAGGCGGTCAGCTCTCCAGGCGGATCGAGGAGCGCGCCGACACCTGGCCGCCGGAGAGGCCGGTGAGGTCGGCGACCACCAGGTAGTTGCCGGCGGGGGCGGCCGCCGGGTCGGCCGTGGCGCACTGCTGCTTGCTGCGGCTGCGGTCCCAGGTGAAGGTCTCGGTCAGACCGCTGTTCGCCGGGATCTGCACCCAGTTGCTGCCCCGGTCGGACGGGCAGTCGCCGGAGGACCAGATGCGCTCGCCGTTGCTGGCCGTCACGGTGATGGCGGAGGCGGTCCGGCCCAGGTCCACCCGGCAGTTGGCGCCGGAGGAGTTGTGGACGGTCAGTGCCAGCTTCGGCTTGTCCTTGGGCTGGTAGGAGTTCTGCGCGCCGGCCAGCTCCAGCGTCACCTGCGAGGAGGCGCAGACGGGCAGCGCCATCACCTCGGGGGTGTTCACCGCGGGAGCCCCGCCGCTGCCGCCGCTGGCACCACCGGTGCCGCCGGCCGCGCCGCCGCCCGCAGCCGCACCACCGGCAGCCGCACCACCGCCCGTCCCGCCGGTCGCGGGGGCCGGGTTGGGGGCCCCGCCCGTGCCGCCGGTGCTGAGGCTGACGTCGCCGCCGCCGGAGCCGGAGACCGCGCCGCCGCCCGGGTTGGCGCCACCGCTCCCGCCGCTGCCGGGGCGCGAGTTGTTCGCGGGGCCGCTGGGGGAGGCGCCGGGCGTGATCGCCTGGACGGGGGTCTGGGACGGCACGGCCTGCGCGGCC
This sequence comes from Kitasatospora sp. NPDC041988, assembly GCF_055588525.1. Taxonomy (NCBI): domain Bacteria; kingdom Bacillati; phylum Actinomycetota; class Actinomycetes; order Kitasatosporales; family Streptomycetaceae; genus Kitasatospora; species Kitasatospora sp. NPDC041988. Next base: position 80,524 of record NZ_JBVJCO010000014.1, on the reverse strand, counting down.
TTGCCGGATGATCCGCCGTCACCACCGCCCTGATCGGACATCAGCCAGGCGATCAGGGCGACGACCGCGGCGACGGCGACGAGCACGACGACGCGCCGTCGCCAGTAGATCGAAGCCGGCAGCGGTCCCACGGGTTGACGGAGAGAGGGCACGCCCAAACTCTACGAGACAGTGTGTGCCCTTTGACTCACCAACACCGCACACTCGCCCCTTCCTTCACATGATCCGCCATTTGCGCCGTTCGGGGGAGGTTGATCGGGGGTTTTCGCACGGTGATCCGGAGCTCCGCGCTCCGCTTCGGTGGGAGGAACGGGCGTGGGAGGATCGAAGGGCCATGGCTGCCATCACCGTCACCCCCGCCCCCAGTCCCACCACCGTCCCGCCGCCCCTGCCGCTGCCGGTGCTGCACTCGACCGTCCTCGGCTGGTACGAGGCCAACGCCCGCGAGCTGCCCTGGCGGACCCCCGAGGCCTCGCCCTGGGCGGTGATGGTGAGCGAGTTCATGCTCCAGCAGACCCCGGTGAAGCGGGTGCTGCCCGTCTATGCGACATGGCTGGAGCGCTGGCCGACGCCGGCCGACCTGGCCGCCGAGGCGCCCGGCGAGGCGGTCCGGATGTGGGGCCGGCTCGGCTACCCGCGGCGGGCGCTGCGCCTGCACGCGGCCGCGGTGGCGATCACCGGGGAGCACGGCGGCCGCGTCCCGGACGACCACGCGACGCTGCTCTCGCTGCCCGGTGTGGGGGAGTACACGGCGGCCGCGGTGGCCTCCTTCGCCTTCCGCCAGCGCCATGTGGTGCTGGACACCAACGTCCGCCGGGTGTTCGCCCGCGTGGTGACGGGCGTCGAGTACCCGGCGCAGGCCACCACGGCCGCCGAGCGGCGGACGGCGACGGCGCTGCTGCCCGAGGAGACGGAGACGGCGGCGACCTGGGCGGTCGCCGTGATGGAGCTGGGCGCGCTGGTCTGCACGGCGCGGAGCCCGGAGTGCGGTGGCTGCCCGCTGTTCGCCGGCTGCGCCTGGCAGCGCGCCGGCCGCCCGCCGTACGAGGGCCCGGCTCGGCGCGGCCAGTCGTACGAGGGGACGGACCGGCAGGTCCGCGGGAAGCTGCTGGCGGTGCTGCGCGCCGAGCACGGCACGGTCGAGCAGGCCCGGCTGGACGCCGTCTGGCCGGACGCGGTGCAGCGGGCCCGGGCGTTGGACGGCCTGGTCGCCGACGGCCTGGTCGAGCCGGTCGAGCAGGGCGTCTACCGGCTGCCGCAGTAGTCCCGGCGGCTGGTGGGACTGGGGGGAACAAGAAATCCCCCTCTCGTGGGAGAGGGGGATTTCCGGACCGCGGACGTCAGATGGCGACGGCCTCGGCGTTGGGCTCGGTGGCCTTGCCGTCCTCCGGCGCCGGCGCACCGGCGCCGCGCAGTGGGACCTCGCGCACGAAGACCGCGGCGGCGACCGCGATGACCGCGACCGCGGCACCCCACAGGAAGACGGTGTGCATGCCGTTGGCCACGGCGTGGTGGTACGCGTCCTGGACGGGCGCGGGCAGCGCCTTGAGCGCGGCGGGGCTCAGCTGGCTCGGGTCGCCCTTGCCGCCGCCGTTCGCGGCCGCGTCGCCGAGCCGGTCCTTCATGGTCTCGGTGACCCGGCTGTTGAACAGCGCACCGAACAGCGCGACGCCGAAGGAGCCGCCGATGGTGCGGAACAGGGTGGCGGTGGAGCTGGCCACGCCCATGTCCTTCAGCTCGACGCTGTTCTGCGCGACCAGCATGGTGATCTGCATCAGGAAGCCCATGCCGGCGCCGAGCACGACCATCCAGCAGGAGGCGGCGAAGCTGCCGGTGTCGGTGGAGAGCGTGGAGAGCAGCACCATGCCGGCGGTCATCACGATCGTGCCGATGATCGGGAAGATCCGGTACTTGCCGGTCTTGGTCACCGCCTGGCCGACCACCAGCGAGACGACCAGCATGCCGAACATCATCGGCATCAGCAGCAGGCCGGAGTTGGTGGCCGACGCGCCCTGCACGATCTGCTGGTAGAGCGGCAGGAAGACGGTCGAGCCGAACATCACGAAGCCGACGACGAAGCCGATGATCGAGACCAGGGTGAAGTTCAGGTTCTTGAACAGGCCGAGCGGGAGCATCGGCTCCTGGACCCGCTGCTCGACGTAGCAGAAGGCGATCAGGGTGGCGGCGGCCAGCGCGGCCAGGCCCAGGATCTGCTTGGAGCCCCAGGCGTACTGCTGGCCGCCCCAGGTGGTGATCAGGGTGAGCGCGGTGATGCCGGTGGTGAGCAGGATCGCGCCGAGGTAGTCGATCCGGGCGCTGTTGCGGACCTTCGGCAGCTTCAGGGTGACCATGACGACGGCGAGCGCGACCGCGCCGAGCGGCAGGTTGATGTAGAAGGTCCAGTGCCAGCTCAGGTGGTCGGTGATGAAGCCGCCGACCAGCGGGCCGCCGATGGTGGCGAGCGCCATCACCGCGGCGAACATGCCCTGGTACTTGCCGCGGTCGCGCGGCGGGACCAGCGCGCCCATGATCGACATCACGCCGACCATCAGACCGCCGGCGCCCAGGCCCTGGAGGGCGCGGAAGCCGATCAGCTCGTTCATGTTCTGGGAGAGGCCGGAGAGGGCCGAGCCCACCAGGAAGATCACGATCGAGGTGAGGAAGGTGCCCTTGCGGCCGTAGAGGTCGCCGAGCTTGCCCCAGATCGGGGTGGAGGCGGCGGTGGCCAGGGTGTAGGAGGTGACCACCCAGGACAGGTGCTCGGCGCCGCCGAGGTCGCCGACGATGGTCGGCATCGCGGTGCCGACGATCAGGCCGTCGAGCATCGCGAGCAGCATGGTGACCACCAGGCCGACCATGACCAGGCGGATCTCACGGGGGGAGCGCGGCTGCTCCTCCTCCTCGGACGTCTTCTTCTCCGGTGCCGGGTTGTCGGCCTTGGGTTGTGACATGGGTGGTGTCTCCCGGACAGGATCGGACGAGCGGTCGGGCCTTCGATGGCACTTACTTGTCGCCCGGCTAGTTTGTTGACCGTGGGCACGGTAGGTTGTGCGCTAGCCGGTCGTCAAGCCAGTTTCTCGGCCGGCGGCCTGGGCAGGGAGAATGAGCCCGGGGGGTGGGCGCCGAGCGGCGCCCGGCGAACGAGCAGCAGTCAACCGACGCAGTCATGAGGCAGGCCATGGGTACTCCGCACAGCCCCCGCAGCGACACCCGGGCCCGCATCATCGTGGTCGCGCTGGAGCTCTTCTCGGAACAGGGCTACGAGCAGACCTCGCTGCGGGAGATCGCCGATCGGCTGGGTGTCACCAAGGCCGCGCTCTACTACCACTTCAAGACCAAGGACGACATCGTCCACGGCATCGTGGAGAGCATGGCCGCGCCGATCGACGAGACCCTCGCGTGGGGCCGCGAGCAGCCGTGGACGCCGGAGCTGCGGGACGAGCTGATCCGGCGGTTCGCGGCCGGCATGTCCGAGCGGGCACCGCTGCTGCGCTTCTTCCACGAGAACCAGCCCGCGCTGCGCGACTCGCCGGCCGGGCTGGAGTTCAAGGAGCGGATGGTCGCGATGGTGCGGCTGGTGCACGGCCCGCAGGCCACCTTCGAGGACCGGCTGCGCGCCGCCATGTCGCTGTTCACCATCAACTCGGCGCTGTTCCTGCTCAACCAGGACGCCTCCGACTGCGAGGCAGCCGGGCACGTCCCGGACGACGCGGTGAGGGTGGCCTCGCTGGAGGAGGCGATGGCGGCCGCGCAGCGCGTCGCACTGGAGATCGGCGCCCTGATCGACCACCCCGCGGCGCACGTCTGACCGGGCCGCGGCCCGCACCGAACGCCCGGGGGACGGCCCGGAACCGGGCCGCCCCCTGGGCGTGTGGGCGGGCCCGTCAGAACCCGGTGACCCCGTGTCCGGAGAGGTACGCGATCGGGTTGATCACCGAGCCGTAGTGGTTGCTGGAGCGGATCTCGAAGTGCAGGTGCGGCCCGGTCGAGTTGCCGGTGTTCCCGGAGCGGCCGATCTGCTCGGCCGCCGACACGCGGTCGCCCGCCGACACCGAGATCGACGACATGTGCGCGTACTGCGCGAAGCGCCCGTCGGAGAGCCGGAGTACGACCTCCTTGCCGTAGGCGCCGTCCCAGCCGGCCGACACCACGGTGGCGTTGCCGACGGCGAGCAGCGGGGTGCCCGGGTCGACCGCGAAGTCCACCCCGGTGTGGTACCCGGCCGCGTACTCGGGGTTGGCCACCCCGTACGGGTTGCTGGTCGGCGCGCCCGGGACGGGGGCGGACCACTCGGGTGCCGGAGCGGGCGCGGGCTCGGGAGCCGGCGCGGGGGCAGGGGCGGGCTCGGGGGCGGGGGCAGGGGCAGGCTCGGCGGCGGGGGCGGACGCCGGCGCCTGGTCCGCGGAAGGGGCGGCCGCGGGCGGCTCGGGCACCACCAGGTTGGCGGCGACCGCCACGTACTCCTGCGCGGAGTCCTGTTCGTGCGGAAGCTTGTACGTGCTCGGGCCCGCCACCTGGACCAGCGCCGGGGTGGGCGCGGCGCCCTGCGCGACGGTGAACGCCGAGCTGCCGGGGGTGGTGGGGGTGACCGTCTGCGCCGAGGCGCTACCCGGGGCGGCGACCAGCAGGGCGCCGGAAAGTATCACCGCGCTGGCCCCGACCGCGGTGACGGTGCGGTGCCGGTCGGCCCGGAGCGGGCCGCCGGGCAGGGTGTGCCGGGGCGCGGTGAGCGCGTGCAGCGGGGCGACATGGGTGCGGACGGCGTGGCCGAGCCGGGGCTGCCAGGCCGCCGCCTGGGTCGCCGCGCGGGCGGCGAGGCGGCGGAGGGCCGGCCCCATGGGCGGGACGGAAGACATCGGGAAGCTCAACCTCACGGACGTACGGGGGCAGCACAACGAGCCCGTTCGGGCGTGCTGAGCGGGGGACCACTCAAGGTGTAACCGTCACCGCGCGGACTCCCAAACGGTGTGACGTACTACGGCGTGTAGTCAGCGTGGCGCCGGAGATTCAAGCCGATGGAGTAACGATCATGTGATCCGATCGTCCGTTCGGGGCCTGGACCCCTCCGGACCCCCGTCCGGCGCGTCTACTACCGCCGGTCGTACCGCCGCGGGCCGCTGTGACCAGTCCCACCCGCCGCCCGGGTTTGAGCGCTTCCGCGGCACGAATCCGAGGCACGCGCCCGCACCACTGACCGGACGCCCCCGCTGCGGGACCATCGACGCATGTATCCCAACAGGAGCGAATCCACCGAAGGCGGCCACGGTCCGGGCCTCCAGGAGCGCCGCTTCGCCGCGCGGCGCGGCTGCGAGCGGCTGCTCTCCGGCGCCCGGCCGCTGAGCCTGCGCGAGCACCTCGCCGCCCTGGCCGAGGACGCCGAGGGCGTGTACGACCTGGACCGGCAGCCGGACATGTACGGCGACGGCGTGGTCCGTGCCCTGGAACTGAAGGTCGCCGGGCTGCTCGGCACCGAGGACGCCGCGTTCTTCCCGACCGGCACCATGGCCCAGCAGGTCGCGCTGCGGATCCACGCCGAGGCCGCCGGCCTGCCGACGGTCGCGACCCACCCGCTCGGCCACACCGAGCAGCACGAACGGCACGCGCTGACCGTGCTGAGCGGTCTGCGCAGCGTCTGGCCCACCATCGCGCCGCGGCTGCCGACCGTGGCCGAGCTGGAGGCGTTCGACGAGCCGTACGCCGCGATGATCCTGGAGCTGCCGCTGCGCGAGGCCGGGTTCGTGCTGCCGTCCTGGGCCGAGCTGGAGGCGGTCGCCGCGGCGGTCCGGGAGAAGCACCACGCGGCGCTTCACCTGGACGGGGCCCGGATCTGGGAGTCGGCCGTCCACTTCGGCCGCTCGCTGCCGGAGATCGCCGCCACGGCCGACTCGGTCTACGTCTCCTTCTACAAGACCCTCGGCGGGATCAGCGGCGCCGCGCTGGCCGGCCGCTCGGCCTTCGTCCGGACCGCCAGGGCCTGGCGGCACCGCTACGGCGGCCAGCTCTTCCAGCAGTGGCCGGCCGCGCTGGCCGCCCTGGCCGGGCTGGACCGTGAACTGCCGCGGCTGCCCGGGTACGTGGCGCACGCCAAGACCGTCGCGGCGGCGCTCGCCGAGTCGTTCGCGGTCGTCCCGGGCGCCCGGATCCACCCGGCCCCGCCGCACACCCACCAGTTCCAGCTCTGGCTGCCGTACACCCCGGAGGAGCTGGACACGGCGGGTCTGCGGCTGGCCGAGGAGGCGAGGACGGCCCTGTTCGGCGCCTGGCGGGAGCAGGGCCTGCCGGGCCTGTCGATGACCGAGGTCACGGTGGCGGCCGACGCGCTGGACTGGACCGAGAAGGAGATCGCGGAGGCGGTGGACGCCTTTCTGGGCCTGCTGCCGAGGAGGCCGTTCTGACGGTCCGGGACACGGGCCTGAAAAGACGTCCGGCCCGCCCCCGCGGGTGCGGGGACGGGCCGGACGGTGAATCAGTGATGCCTGGTCAGAGGCTGATCGTCACTGCTCGGTGCGATCAGTTGTCGACCGGGCGGACCCGGATCCAGGTCTCCAGGTAGTTCGAGGACTCGTTCTCGACCTCGATGCTGGTGCCCGTCTTCGGGACCTTGACGCTGCTGTACTTGTTGTCCTCGGACCAGTACGACTTCAGGTCGCTGAACTCGTCGACGCCCTTGGCCCTCGGGACGATCGTCTCGACGCCGTTCTTGTGCAGGGTCAGCGCGTCGGTCTTGCGCGAGCCGAAGGTCGAGTCGTAGCCCTGGATGCGCGGACGCATCAGGGTGCCGTCGGCCCACTTGACCGGGGTCGGGTGGGAGTCGATCGGGAGGATCAGACCCTCGCCCGGGTGGTTGGTGACGTTGTTGTCGGTCTGCGACTCGTCCCAGTACCAGATCAGCAGGCCGGCCTGGTACGGGTAGTGCTCCACCCAGCCCGGCTTGGCGGCGCCGAAGCCGAAGTTGTACGGGCCGGTCTTGAGGGTCCGGTCGTACGAGATGTACTGGCGGTTCTCGGCGATGTAGTACTGGGCGTAGTCGTTGGAGAACTTGCCCGAGATGCGCGAGAAGCCCTTGGCGGCCCAGCCGTTGTCACCGTTCTCGGCACCGTCGGTGAAGACGGTGGCGCCGTTGGCGGTGACGACGATGTCGTCCAGGGCCAGGCCCTTCATGTGCAGGCCGCCGTCGGTGGTGTTGTGGAAGCGCACCTTGACGGCCTTGCCCGCGTAGGCGTCCAGCGGGAAGACCAGGTCGCCCCACTTGTTGCCCGAGCTGCCGCTCAGCGACGCCTTGTCGGCGGCGTTGTGCGGGAGGGCGGTGCCGTTGAAGGTGCCCTCCAGGGCCTTCCAGGTGGCGCCACCGTCGGTGGAGACCTCGCCGTAGGCGTAGTCGAAGTCCTGCTCCAGGTCGTACCAGGCCTTCGCGGAGAGCGAGCCCGAGGTCTTCCCGGTCAGGTCGACGTCGCGGGTCAGCGTGACGTTCAGGTCGTCGGCGCTGCCGCTCCACCACTCGTTGGCACCCGCGAACGGGGTGTTGATCGTGGTGGTGACGGTCTTCTTCGGCAGGTCGACGACCAGCGCCTGCGGCAGCTTGGAGTTGTACTCCACCGGGCCGATGTGGTGGGTCGACTCGGTGCCGGCCTTGGCCTTGTCGAACTTCAGCCAGCCGAGCTTGAGCTTGCTCCAGGCATCGAGGTCGTTCGGCATGTCGCCGATCGAGTTCTTGCCCTCGCCCAGCCAGGAGCCGGAGGACATCAGCGACCAGAAGCCGACCGAGTTGTCGATCCCGCTGCCCGAGGTGTCGTACAGGTCCGGCAGACCGAGGTCGTGACCGTACTCGTGCGCGAAGACACCGAGGCCGCCGTTCTCGGGCTGCATGGTGTAGTCGCCGATCCAGATGCCGGTGTCACCGACCGGGGTGCCGCCGAGCAGGTTGTTCGACGGACCGGTCGAGCCGGCCTGGGTGCCGTAGACGTACGAGCGGTGGGCCCAGAGGGCGTTGTCGCCCTGCTTGCCGCCACCCGCCGACTGGTCCTCACCGGCGTGCACGATCTGGAAGTGGTCGATGTAACCGTCGGGCTCGTTGAAGTTGCCGTCGTGGTCGTAGTCGTACCGGTCCCACTGGTCGTACTGCGCGATGGTGGCCTTGATCTGAGCGTCCGTCTGGCCCTTGGCCTTCTGGTCGGCGGTCCAGGCGTTGATGCCGTCGCGGATCAGGTCCTGCGCGTTGGAGCAGACGTGCGAGCCGCAGTAGTCCGAGCCGTAACGGGCCTCGTTCCACGGCACCTTCACCCAGTCGGTGACCTGGCCGTCGACCGAGTAGCGGCCCGAGGACTGCTTCTCGTAGAAGGTCTTCAGCGAGTCCTGGGTCTTGCTGAAGTACATGTCCTGGTAGTGCGGCTGGTTGTAGTCGGCCTGCCAGAGCGTCGAGTTGTTGGTAGCCGCGTCGGGCTTCTCGATCTGGTTGTGCTGCGGGCCGGGCGTGCCGCCGTACTTGACCTTGCCGTCCGGCGTCTTCGTGGTGCTGTCCACCTGGTCGCTGAAGTCGACCAGGATGGTGAAGATCTTGTCCGTACGCTCACGGGCCAGCTCGACGTACTTGTCCTTGCCGAGCTTGATGCTGCTGCCGCCGCCGTGCTGCTCGATCTGGGCGGTGCCGGCGAGCAGCTGCTCGGTGGCAGCCTTCTGCTCGGCCTCGACCTTCTCGGTGAGCGGGCCCGGCAGGTTGTGCTCAGTGCTGACCTGAACGGCGTCGGCCGGGTCCTGCGGCACCGGGGCGGATCCGGCGGCGAAGGCCGTCCCCGGGAGCAGCCCCGCGCCGAGCGCGGCTATGACCGCGGCGGCCGAAACGGCCGCAGCGGCTTTCCTGGTCATCTTCAACGTTGTGACGTCCTCCCCAAACCGGTCCGGCTCATGGCCTTCCGGTAAACCAATGAAAGACAGGTGGACGTCATTTGATCCAAGCGTGGACAGAAAAGATAGACCTTGACCGTGACATGGCCACAGCGCTATGCTCCGCGACTCCCTATCAGCTGACGATCTGTCAACAACATTGGCATTAAAAGATGATGATTGATTCGATCGCCCTCGCACCACCCCGCGATCAGGCCTCCCACCTGCTGCATCGTGGGGTGGATCACACCTTTTGCGGCGGCACGAAAAACGGTCTGAGCCCCCGACGCGAACGCCGGGGGCTCAGACCGTTTGCTGTTATCTGTTAAATGTTGCTACTTCGTCAGGTCCGGACCCGGCGAGGCAACGGCGGCCGGGGTGTCCGCGACCGCGGACTTCTCCACGCCGCGGAAGGTGAACTTGGCATCCTTGCCGTCACCCTCGACACCGACGACCACGATGTGGCCGGCCCGCAGCTCGCCGAAGAGGATCTTCTCGGAGAGGTGGTCCTCGATCTCGCGCTGGATGGTGCGGCGCAGCGGACGGGCACCCAGGATCGGGTCGTAGCCGCGCTTGGCCAGCAGCTTCTTGGCCTCGACGCTGAGCTCCAGGCCCATGTCGCGGTCCTTGAGGCGGCCGTCCACCTTGTCGATCATCAGGTCGACGATCTGGATGATGTCTTCCTCGGTCAGCTGGTGGAAGACCACGATGTCGTCGACGCGGTTCAGGAACTCGGGGCGGAAGTGCTGCTTGAGCTCCTCGCCGACCTTCGCCTTCATCCGGTCGTACCCGGTCTGGGTGTCACCCGTGGCCGCGAAGCCCAGGTTGAAGCCCTTGGAGATGTCCCGGGTGCCGAGGTTGGTCGTCATGATGATGACGGTGTTCTTGAAGTCGACCACGCGGCCCTGGGAGTCGGTCAGGCGACCGTCCTCCAGGATCTGCAGCAGCGAGTTGAAGATGTCCGGGTGGGCCTTCTCGACCTCGTCGAAGAGGACGACGGAGAACGGCTTGCGGCGCACCTTCTCGGTCAGCTGGCCGCCCTCCTCGTAGCCCACGTAGCCGGGGGGCGAACCGAAGAGCCGGGAGACGGTGTGCTTCTCCGAGAACTCGGACATGTCGAGCGAGATCAGCGCGTCCTCGTCGCCGAAGAGGAACTCGGCGAGCGTCTTGGACAGCTCGGTCTTACCGACACCGGACGGGCCGGCGAAGATGAACGAGCCGCCGGGGCGCTTCGGGTCCTTGAGGCCCGCACGGGTGCGCCGGATGGCCTGGGAGAGCGCCTTGATGGCGTCCTTCTGGCCGATGACGCGCTTGTGCAGCTCGTCCTCCATGCGCAGCAGCCGGGAGGACTCCTCCTCGGTGAGCTTGAAGACCGGGATGCCGGTGGCGGTGGCCAGGACCTCGGCGATGAGCTCCTCGTCCACCTCCGCGACGACGTCCATGTCGCCGGCCTTCCACTCCTTCTCGCGCTTGGCCTTGGCCTGCAGGAGCTGCTTCTCGTCGTCGCGCAGGGACGCGGCCTTCTCGAAGTCCTGCGCGTCGATCGCGCTCTCCTTCTCGCGGCGCACGTCGGCGATCTTCTCGTCGAACTCGCGCAGGTCCGGCGGCGCGGTCATCCGGCGGATGCGCATCCGGGAGCCGGCCTCGTCGATCAGGTCGATGGCCTTGTCCGGCAGGAAGCGGTCCGAGATGTAGCGGTCGGCCAGGGTCGCGGCGGCGACCAGGGCGGCGTCCGTGATGGAGACCCGGTGGTGGGCCTCGTAGCGGTCGCGCAGGCCCTTGAGGATCTCGATGGTGTGCGGCAGCGAGGGCTCGGCGACCTGGATCGGCTGGAAGCGGCGCTCCAGCGCGGCGTCCTTCTCCAGGTGCTTGCGGTACTCGTCCAGCGTGGTGGCACCGATGGTCTGCAGCTCGCCACGGGCCAGCATCGGCTTGAGGATGCTGGCGGCGTCGATGGCGCCCTCGGCCGCGCCGGCGCCGACCAGGGTGTGCAGCTCGTCGATGAACAGGATGATGTCGCCGCGGGTGCGGATCTCCTTGAGCACCTTCTTCAGGCGCTCCTCGAAGTCACCGCGGTAGCGCGAGCCGGCCACCAGGGCGCCCAGGTCCAGCGTGTAGAGCTGCTTGTCCTTGAGCGTCTCCGGGACCTCGCCCTTGACGATCGCCTGGGCCAGGCCCTCGACCACGGCCGTCTTGCCGACGCCGGGCTCACCGATCAGCACGGGGTTGTTCTTGGTGCGGCGGGACAGCACCTGCATGACCCGCTCGATCTCCTTCTCGCGCCCGATGACCGGGTCGAGCTTGGCCTCGCGGGCGGCCTGGGTGAGGTTGCGGCCGAACTGGTCCAGGACCAGCGACGTCGACGGGGTGCCCTCGGCGGGCCCGCCGGCCGTGGCCGACTCCTTGCCGCCGCCGGTCTGGTAGCCGGACAGCAGCTGGATGACCTGCTGGCGCACCCGGTTGAGGTCGGCGCCCAGCTTCACCAGGACCTGGGCGGCGACGCCCTCGCCCTCGCGGATCAGGCCGAGCAGGATGTGCTCGGTGCCGATGTAGTTGTGGCCGAGCTGCAGGGCCTCGCGGAGCGAAAGCTCCAGGACCTTCTTCGCCCGGGGGGTGAAGGGAATGTGACCGGACGGGGCCTGCTGGCCCTGGCCGATGATCTCCTCGACCTGCTGGCGAACAGCCTCTAGAGAAATCCCGAGGCTCTCCAGGGCCTTAGCGGCGACACCCTCACCCTCGTGGATCAGACCCAGGAGGATGTGCTCGGTGCCGATGTAGTTGTGGTTGAGCATCCGGGCTTCTTCCTGAGCCAGGACGACAACCCGCCGCGCGCGGTCGGTGAACCTCTCGAACATCGTTTATCGCTCCTCAGAGCGGTCGGGCAGTTCGGGGTCGGTCCCCGCCCTGTCCTTCCGCATGCTAGTCCCGCTCAGCGGCGCGGCCCACGGATTCACTCCCCGGTACGGGAGCGACATGCTGCGCGACCAGCCGACACCAATCCCAACCTGATGCTGGGAGACGGTGTTCCCACAGGTGGGCCGGATGCACCAGATACCGCTACGCCATCGGCGAACAACGCCGGACTCGGCGGATCCGGATGGCCCCCGGCCGGTCGCACGTACTGCCCCGGGCGGGGTCGAGGACCCCGTCCACCTGCATTCATACCCGGTATCGGGGTGGTTCTCGCGCAGTTTCCGCGGTGGCGGTGTTCGCCTGGCGAGAAGTCGGCCGGCGGTGACGGTGGTTCAGCCGCGGCCGCTGTGGCCGGTAGGCCATCCCGGTGCTGCCGGCGTTACCGCTTCGCCCCTACAGCGTTGCACAGCCTGTGATTGTTCCGCCGCCCGGAACACGGTCCGGAACGGCACCCGGGCCGGTACCCGCTGCCCGGGCGCGCGCCGCGGGGCGCGGAGGAGGATCCTCCGCGCCCCGCGCGTGTGCCAGGAACGCCTCCGGCCCGCGCCGGCACCCCGCACCTGCTCCGGCGGTCCGGCGGCGCCGGGGTCAGGACGCGTTGGCCTTGTCGTAGGCCTCGCGGACGATGCTCGGCACCCGGCCGCGGTCGTTGACCTCCAGGCCCTGCTCCTTGGCCCACGCGCGGATCTTGGCGGTGTCCGGAGCGCTGCCGGACGGGCGCGGAGCCGTGCCGCGGCCCGGGCGGCGGGCGCCGGCGAGCCGGCCGCTCTGCTTGCGGCCCTTCTCCACGTACGGCGCCAGCAGACCGCGGAGCTTGTCCGCGTTGGCGCTCTTCAGATCGATCTCGTAGGCAACGCCGTCGAGCGCGAACGTCACCGTCTCGTCCGCCGAGCCACCGTCGAGATCGTCTTCAAGAATGACCTGCACCCTCTGTGCCACGGGCTTCCCTTTCCGCTAAACGACCCATTGCCTAAGGAAAGGAAAGCGCCTTTCAGCGGAAAACACAAACCCCTGAGGGGCTCGGGGGCCGCTCACAGGTGCAGCAGCATGCGCGAGTTGCCCAGAGTGTTGGGCTTCACCCGCTCCAGGTCGAGGAACTCCGCGACACCTTCATCGTACGAGCGGAGAAGTTCTTCATAGACATCCGTAGCGATCGCAGCCGGGTCTGTCGTACCATCATCGGTTTCCTGGACCTCGCCGATCTCGACGAAACCGTGTTTCGCGAAGAAGGGCACCTCGAACGTCAAGCAGAAAATCCGACGGACGCCCAGCCAGCGCGCGGTCTGCAGCAGCTTCTCCAGCAGCAGATGCCCGACGCCGTGTCCGCGGCAGGAAGGGTCGACGGCGAGCGTACGAACCTCCGCGAGGTCCTCCCACATGACGTGCAGTGCGCCACAGGCCACCACGGCCCCGTTGTCGTCGCGTTCCGCGACCCAGAACTCCTGGACGGACTCGAACAGTGTGACGGTGGGCTTGTCGAGCAGAATGCCGTCGCGCGAGTAGGCGTCGATGAGCCTGCGCACTGTCCGCACGTCCGTGGTCCGCGCCCGGCGGATGGTGACCTCCATGGCGGGACGTTATCGCGCCGGCCCCGCCCCGGTCTCCCCGGTATCCGCCCCGGGCCCGGCGGAATCCGGCGGGGCGGGATCGGCCGGGAACAGAGCGGCCACCCGCAACGCGTCCCGCAGCGCCTCCCGTTGCTCGGGCGACATCAGGCCGAAGAAGTGCACCAGGGCGGCCGCGGGATTGTCACTGGTGGCCCAGGCGTCGTTCATCAGAGCCGCCGTGTACGCCTCGCGGGACGAGACCGGTTCATATCGATAGGCCCGGCCGGCGCGCTCGCGGCGCAGCCAGCCCTTTCTGTGGAGCTTGTCCAGGACGGTCATCACCGTGGTGTACGCGATTTCGCGTTCCGACTGCAGATCCAGGAGAACCTCGCGAACCGTGACCGGTCGGTTCCACTGCCACACCCGGGTCATGATGGCGTTCTCAAGTTCGCCGAGTTGCCGGACCATAGTGCGGCCAGGATAGGGAGTGAATGGGGCAAATCTTGTGAAGTGCTGCCAAACCGGCGCGCCGCCACCCCCGGGAATCGGGAATGGCGGCGCGCCGGTGTTCGCGGGCGGCTGACGGGGTCAGTCGACCAGGTCCTCCTTGGCCTTCTGGGCCCCGCCCTGGCTGCGGATGATGGCCCGCACCAGGAAGCCGAAGCCGATCGCCATGACCAGCGGCGGGACGATCGCGCTGACGTAGTCCATCAGGTCACTCCTCCTCGGTCTTCTCCGCCGCGGTGGCGGCGGACGCCTTGGGCTCCGGCTTGACCAGCGGGAAGAGCACGGTCTCCCGGATGTTCTTGCCGGTGAGCAGCATGATCAGGCGGTCCACCCCGAGGCCGAGGCCGCCGGTGGGCGGCATCGCGTACTCCAGGGCCCGCAGGAAGTCCTCGTCGACCTGCATCGCCTCGACGTCGCCGCCGGCCGCCAGCAGGGACTGCGCGGTCAGGCGGGCGCGCTGCTCGACCGGGTCGACCAGCTCGGAGTAGGCCGTGCCGATCTCGGTACCGAAGATCACCAGGTCCCACTTCTCGGCCACGCCCGCGATCGAGCGGTGCTGGCGGGTCAGCGGGGACACCTCGGTCGGGTAGTCCTTGATGAAGGTCGGCGCGACGGCGTTCTCCTCCAGCAGGCGCTCGACCATCTCCAGGACGATCTGGCCGTGGCCCCACTCCTTCTCGAAGGGGATGCCGTGCTCGGCGGCCAGCTTGCGCAGCTCCTCGACACCGGTCTCCGGGGTGACCTCGGTGCCCAGGTGGGCGGAGATGCCGGGGTAGACGCTGACCTCGGCCCACGGCTCGGCCAGGTCGATCTCGTGCTCGACGCCGTGCGGGTCCAGGCCGCGGATCACCGTGGTGCCCAGCGCGTCCCGGGCGGCGTTGATGATCGTCGCCCGGATCAGCTCGGCCTGGGTGTCGTAGTCGCCGTAGGCCTCGTACGACTCCAGCGAGGTGAACTCGGGGTTGTGGGTCGAGTCCGCGCCCTCGTTGCGGAAGTTGCGGTTGATCTCGAAGACCTTCTCCGCACCGCCGACCACCAGCCGCTTGAGGTACAGCTCGGGGGCGATCCGCATGAAGAGGTCGATGTCGTACGCGTTGATGTGCGTCTTGAACGGGCGCGCGTTGGCGCCGCCGTGCACCGGCTGGAGCATCGGGGTCTCGACCTCGATGTAGCCGCGCTCCTCGTAGGTGCGGCGGATCGAGCGGACCACCTTGGAGCGCAGGTGCAGGATCTCGCGGGCCTCGGGGTTGACGATCAGGTCGACGTACCGCTGGCGGACCCGGGCCTCCGGGTCGGTCAGGCCCTTGTGCTTGTCCGGCAGCGGGCGCAGGCACTTGGCGGTGAGCGCCCAGTTGTCCACCATCACCGACAGCTCGCCGCGGCGGGAGGTGATCACCTCGCCCTCGACGCCGACCTGGTCGCCGAGGTCGATGTCGGACTTCCAGGCCGCCAGCCGCTCCTCGCCCAGCTTGTCCAGGGAGAGCATCACCTGGAGGTCGCCGCTGCCGTCGCGCAGGGTGGCGAAGCAGAGCTTGCCGCCCGTCCGGGAGAGGATCACACGGCCGGTGATGCCGGCCCGCTCACCGGTCGCGGTGTCCGGAGCGAGGTCCGGGTGCTTGGCACGGAGGTCCGCGATGGTGCTGGTCCGGGGGAAGCCGACCGGGTACGGGTCGACGCCGGCCGCCCGGAGCCGGTCCAGCTTCTCGCGCCGGACGCGCATCTGCTCGGGAAGGTCGTCGGTCGCGGGGAGGGGGCTCTGATCGCTCACCCCACAAGGGTAGCCAGCCACACACCGTGCTCCGCCACGGGATATCCGCAGCGCGAGCCGCGCCGCACGGCAGAAGGGGGAGAGCGCCTTGCGCCCTCCCCCTTTCCGTGCCGCTTCCGGTCAGCGCCAGATCACGTAGAACGACGTGCTCGACCTGGAGACCCGCGTGCCGTCGGCGCTCGTGGCCTCGACGTACAGGACCTGGGTGCCCCAGTTGTTCACGCGGAGGTCGACCGTCGCGACGCCGTCGGTCGCGGCCACGGTGGAGCCCATGCTGTGGCTGTCACCGATGCCGTAGCGGAACGAGGCGGCCTGCAGACCCGGTTCGATGTCGTCCGTCGTGGCGGTGAACGTGATCCGGGTCGTCTGCCCTGTGTACACGGGCCCGCTGGGATCCGAGATCTTCACCTTGAAACCGGGGTCGTTCCCGTAGCGGAAGTAGCACGGCCGGCTGGACGCGGACGTGTGGACCCCGTCCGTGGTGTACGCGTACCAGCTGTACGCGGTGCCCTGCTGGAGGTCCGGCAGGGGGACGCCGACGGTGGACTTGGTCCCGGGGTCGGTCGGCTTGCCCGCGTAGGTCTTGGTGCCGGTCGGGCCGGTCACGACGAGCTGCGTCCACACCGGGCCGGTGGCGCCCGGCAGCGCGCCCTGGACGGCGTTGAAGCCGGTCGAGTAGAGACCCGGGCGGAGCCAGCGGCCCGGGCTGGGGAGGTCGCAGGCGACCGGGTTCTCGTAGTCCATCGACAGCCCGGTCGGGCCGCCCTGGGGTGCGGTGAAGTAGCCGAACAGGTCGACCACCACATCCACCGAGCCGGAGTTGTTGTAGAAGTTGACGTCCCCGGAGTCGTCGACGGGGACGATCACCGAGTTGGCCACGGTCTGCCCCGCCGTGTAGTTCAGGTTCGAGCTGCTCGGCCGGGGGCTCCCGCCCGGGTAGACGTCGAGGTGGCCGGCGGTCGTCGGACCGGTCGCGGTCACGTTCAGCACGACGGCGCTCACCTTGCCGGCGGGCAGGACGGGCTCGTCGCCGACGGACCAGCTCAGGATGGAGCCCGGGCCGACCGGGCGGCGGCCCGGGTCCCGGGTGTCCAGGACGCGGGTCGGGCCGGCGGAGGTGAAGCCGGAGCCGCTGGGGGCACCGGTGTAGAAGCCGAACACGTCCACGACCAGGTCGGCCGAGCCGACGTGGTTGTAGAGGTCGACGCTGCCGTCGGCCCCGAGCGGGACGGTGACGAGGTTGGGCACCGTCTGGCCCGCGGTGAAGTTGAGGTTCGAGGTGACCGGCCGGGAGGTGCCGTGCGGGTACACCGTGAGGAAGCTGGAGTCCGCGGTGTCGGTGACGGTGACGTTGAGCACCACGGCCGTCGCCCCGGCGGCCGGGACGCGGTTGCGCCCGGCGAGCTTGAGGTTGACGGTGCCGTCGGTGCCGACCGGCTGCGCGGTGCCGTCCGGGCCCGCTGTGCGGGTGTCCAGCGCCCGCGACGGGGTGACGGGCTGGAAGGTCGAGGCGGTCGCCGCGAGGTCGTCCGTGTAGTAGCCGAACAGGTCGGCGATCAGGTTGGCCGAGCCGGCGTGGTTGTAGACGTCGACGTATCCGTTGGACACCGGGACGGTGACCAGGTTGGCGACCGTCTGGTCGGGAGTGAAGTTGAGGTTGGACGTCCGGGGCCGGGGCTGTCCGTCGGGGTGGACGGTGACGAAGCCGGCCTCGGTGGTGTCCGTCGCCGTCACGTTGAGGACCACTGCCGTGGCACCGGGCGCGAGCTGTCCGACGGGGAAGCGGAGGGTGCTGTCGCCGCCGAGCGGCCCCTCGGCCGGGACACCGATGGCGGCCCGGGTGTCCAGCAGCCTGGTGAGGTCGGTCTGGACGAACCGGCCGGGCTGAACGGCGGCCGGCGGGACGGGGTCGCCGGGGGAGACGGCCGGTGCGGCGGATGCCGGCACGGTGACCGCCGCGAGGGCCAGGGCGGTTCCGGCGACCGCGAGGCGCAGCAGTGTGCGCGGCGGTGCCCATGCCCGGGGCCGCGGCGGGTAGGGGGTGGACCGGTCCATCCATGCTCCAGGGATCGTGAGTCGGCAGATCGGGGAGCGAACGATGGCGGACCACGCACGGTCCGGCCCGGCCACGGACTTCGTGACCGGTGAAGTGAACGAAAAGAGTGTTCCTGCAGAGCCCGCCCCCACCGGAGGGGCACTCCGGCAGCACAAAGTCATACCAGTGGGGTGATCATCGGGGCTGCCCTTTGGTGATCACTGTTCGGCAACGAAGCGAGGAGGGGGGGGGGGGGGGGGGGGGGGGCGCCCCCCCCCCCCCTCCGTGGGCGCATGGCCGTGTGGTGGGGGGTC
>NZ_JBVJCO010000014.1:45036-62550 GCF_055588525.1 Kitasatospora sp. NPDC041988 | reverse complement strand
GCCGCCTTCCCCCGTTCCTTCTCTCTCCGATCTCCCGCCCCCCCCCCCCCCCCCCCCCCCCCCCCCCCCCCCCCCCCCCCCCCCCCCTCCTCGGCCCTTCGGGTCAGCCGGTGCCGGTGGCGAGTTCCAGTTCCTCTTCCGGCGCGGCGGGGGCCGCGGGGCGGGCCGGAGGCTTGGGCCGGCGGCCGAAGAGCTCGGCCGGGGTGGGCATCCGGTGCGGGCGGGGCGCGGACGCGGGGGTGGCGGGCTGCTCGGTGCCGGCGTCGGTGCTGCTCATCGGAATCCGTCCTCCAACAGGGGTGGGGAGACTGCTCGGTGGTGCGGCGGGGCTCGGTACGGCGACGAGGTGGCGCTGGCCGGTGGTGAGGGCGAGCCGCTCGCGGACGGCGGCCTCGGCCAGTGCGTGGCAGCGGCCGGCCAGCCGCGAGCGGCGGGACCGTTCGCTCTGGCCGCAGGGCTGGCGGGTCAGGCCGCGCAGCGCGGTGAGGTCCTCGGGCCCCGGGAGGTAGCCGTCGGTCACCGCCTCCTCCAGGCGTTCCAGGTAGCCGCGGGCGCTGCCGGGCAGTGCGGCCCGGTAGCGGCCGAGGTCGGCGAGCAGGAAGGTGCGCAGCCGGCCGCCCTCCTGGACGGCCTCGTCGATCGCCTCGGTCAGGCGCAGGGCGTCCTGGACGTCCTCGGCCCACAGCTCCGCGCCCGCGCCGGCGAACGGCAGCCGGTCGGGGACTTGGAGATGGACGGGGACGGCAGGGTGCAGGGCTTGGGCGAGGGCGCGGCGCAGCACGCGGACTTCGTCGGCGCTGAAGGCCATGCCGCCGCGCGATCCGTGTGGCGTAGGCATGGGTTGACACTACGTGAGGAATATCCGATTTGTCGGTAACGTCGCGCCGACGCCCCACGTTCGGCCCGCCGAATGCCGGCGGATGTCCCGTGGATGTCACGTGGACGAAGGGCCGGGCGGGCGCCGGGGCAGTCCGTCCGGCGGCGTATCGGTGCGGTGTCAGCGCCGCAGCGCCTCCGCCGGCTGGATCCGGGCCGCGCGCCAGGCCGGGTAGACGCCGGCCAGCAGGCCGGTGGCGAGGCCGATGACCGGCGCGGCGGCCACCGTCACCGGGTCGACGACCGGGGTCCAGTCGCGGGCCAGTGCCACGCCTAGCACCGTGAGCACCCCCAGTGAGGTGCCGATGAGGCCGCCGACCAGCCCCAGCGAGGCCGACTCGGAGAGGAACTGGCCGGTGATGTGGCGGCCCTTGGCGCCCAGCGCCCGGCGCAGGCCGATCTCCCCGGTCCGCTCCAGGACGGCGACCAGGGTGGTGTTGGCGATCCCGACCGCGCCGATCACCAGGCAGATCCCGGCGAGCAGCAGGAAGAGCCGGTTGAGGTCGGAGGTGACGTCGGTGCGCAGCGTGCGCGGGTCGGGGGGCGGCACCGGCTTGAAGTTCTCCGGGTGGGCCGGGTCCAGCGCGAGCGCGGCCTCGCCGGCGATCTGCCGGGTCGCGCCGATCCTGGTGGAGATGATCATCTTCGCCCGTTCCCGGTCGGGCGGGCCCCAGAGCCTCTCGGCGGCCCCGCGCGGCACGGTGACGGAGAGCAGCAGGTCGGCCTTGCGCCGGACGTCGCCGACGATCCCGATAACGGTGAACGGCTTGCCGTCCAGGAAGATCGCGGGCTGGGTCTCCAGCGTGGTGATCCCCAGCCGGGCCGCCGTCGCGGTGCCGATCACGGCGACCTGCCGGCCGGTGTCGTCGTGCCAGGAGTCGAAGGTCCGGCCCTGGACGAGCTGCGGCTCGGCCGCCGCCAGCACGCCGGCCGAGGCGGCGACCACCGCCACCTGGTCCCCGCCGTTGTACCGGCCGACCGGCGCGGCCCGGACGGCGCCGGTGGCCTGGCGCACCGGCCAGTAGACGCCGGCCGCCTCGACCCCGTTCAGCCGCTGGATCCGGGCGTCGGCGTCGGCGGGGAAGGAGAGCCCGGTCGGCTCCGGCCGCTGCCCGCCGGTGTCCTCGACGCTCACCTCGGTCGCGGTCAGCACGTTGAACCGGGAGTCGATCTGGGAGGAGGCGGTGGCGGTCAGCCCGAGGACGGCCACGAAGGCGCCGACCCCGAGGACGGTCCCGAGACCGGTCAGCGCCGAGCGGGCGGGGCGCTGCAGCACCCCGGCCAGGGCCTCGGAGAGCAGGTCGCGCAGCGGCAGCCGGGAAGGCTCGACCACGGGGGTACGCCGGCGCAGCCTCATGCCGCGGCCACCTCCCGCAGCACGCCGTCGCGGATCGCCACCGTCCGCCGGCCGCGGGCGGCCACCTGCGGGTCGTGGGTGATCAGCAGGACGGTCAGGCCCTGCGCGTGCAGCCCGTCCAGCAGGGCGAGGACGGACTCCGCGGTCGCGGTGTCCAGGTTGCCGGTCGGCTCGTCGCAGAGCAGCAGCGAGGGCCGTCCGACCAGCGCCCGGGCGATCGCGACCCGCTGCCGCTCGCCGCCGGAGAGCCGGGTCGGCAGGGCGTCCAGCCGGTGGCCGAGGCCCACCCGGACGAGTGCCGCGCGGGCCCGGTCCCCCCGCTCGGCGGCGGCCCGGCGGCCGCGGGGGGCCGTGTACAGCATGGCGAGGGCGACGTTCTCGGCCGCCGAGCGGTGCGGCAGCAGATGGAAGGACTGGAAGACGAAGCCGATCCGGCGTCCGCGCAGCGCGGTGCGGTCGCCGTCGGGGAGCGCGCCGGTGTCGATGCCGTCCAGCAGGTACCGGCCGGTGGTGGGGGTGTCCAGCAGGCCGGCGAGGTTGAGGAAGGTGGACTTGCCGGAGCCGGACGGTCCGATCACCGTGACGTACTCGCCCGGGTCGACGGCCAGGTCGCAGGGCTTGAGGGCGGCGACCGGGGGCGGGCCCGGGTAGGTCAGGCCGACCTGGCGGAACTCGATGACGGGGGTGCTCACGGGGCGCCCGCCCTGGCGGCGTCCTTCACGCCGACGATCACCTGGTCGCCGGGCTTGACCGTGCCCTCGACGAGCGGCCGGATCTCCGCGCTGCCTCCGCCGACCATGCCCGGGGTCACCTCGACCCGGCGGCGCTGCCCGTTCCCGTAGACCGTCACCACGGTCCTGCCGTCCGCCGTCGCGGAGACCGCCGACAGCGGGACGACCAGCACCGGGCCGGCCGAGGAGGCGGCCTGGACGGTGAGGCGGACGTCCTGGCCGGCCAGTCTCGGGTCGAGCGGGGTGTCCGGCTGGACCACCAGCTGGTAGCCGGCCGGCCCGCCGCCCTGGCCGGTGCCGCCGCCCTGCTGGCCGGCGCCTCCCTGGGTGCTGCCGGTGCCGGACTGCCGGTCGTCGCCGGGGGTGTCGGCGACCGCCGCCACCTTGGCGGCGGCCTTGGTCCCGGCCACCTCGGAGAGGATCTCGACCTGCTGGCCCGGGTGGACCAGGCCCTTGTCGGAGACGGTCAGCGAGCCCTTGACCACCAGGGCCCCGGCCGAGACGGTCAGCACCTTGCCGCCGACCTCACCGCCGATCCGGCCGGTGACGGCGTCCACCCGGGCGGGGAAGCCGGAGAGGAAGAGCAGTTCGCTGGCCGGGACCATCGGGCCGACGGCGGCCTCGACGTCGGTGGCCTTCTTCCGGAGCTTGGCGAGGTCCTCGCCGGAGCGGGTCACCTGCTTCTGGGCGGTGTCGACGGCGGTGCGGGCAGCGTCCACCGGGCTCTCGCCGGCGGAGCCCGCGCCCGCGCCTGTGGAGCTTGTGCCGGTCGTCGCGGTGGCCTGGGCCTGGGCGGACTGCCGGGCCCGCTGGGCGGCCACCGCGTCGTCGTACCGCTTCCGGGCGGCCTTCAGTGCGTCCTTGGCGTCGGACAGCGCCCGCTCGCCGCCGGTCACCGCGTCCTGTGCGGCCGACACCTGGGCGCCCCCGTCCGGGGAGGCCGGCAGCGGGTCGTAGCCGCGCGCCGCGTAGAACGCCTTCACCGCGGCCTTGGTCGCCGCCCCGTAGGTGCCCCCGGGGTCGTCGTCCGAGCCGAAGCCGAGCTCCTTCAGGGCCTGTTGGAGCTGTTCGACGTCCTGTCCGGTGGCCCCGGGCTTGAGGTCCCGGTAGACCGGGAGGTCGCCCTTGAGTGCGAACACCGGCCGCCCGGCCACCTCCAGCACCGACTGCCCGGCCTGGGTCTGGTCGCCGGCCTTCAGCGGCAGCCTGGTCACCACCGGTTTGACCCCGCCCGCCCCGCCGCCGGCCGGCGCCACGTCCACCGACTGGCCGGCGCTGACCTGTCCGCGGACCACCACCGAGTCGGTCAGCACCCGCTTCTCCACCGGGGCGGTCAGCACGTCCGCCGGCGGCGGCTCGCTCTCCGCCGCGGCCTGCGCGGGCGACTTGATCACCAGTGAGGCGGCCAGCCCGCCGCCGGAGAGGACCACCGCGGCCGCCACCACGGCCAGCAGCAGCCGTCCGCGCCGCCGCGGCCCGCGCCGCCCGGACTCGTCCTCCAGCGGTTCCGGCCCGCCGGCCAGGCCGTCCCCGGCCGTCACATCCGGCCCCTCGAACTCCGACACGCCCCACCCTCGATCCGGCTGTCCGGCCCCGGCCGGTCCACCCCCGGGCCAATCAGGCTTGTATACAACAGTATTGATGAGCTGTCAGGCCTCTCCCGATCCTGAGGCAGGCCCTGGGTCGCCGTCCTCGGGCGGCCTCGCCGCCCTCGCGGATCCGCGCCGGCGCCGGGGCGTTCCGCTCGGAGAAGGCGCCGTACCCGTACCAGCCGGAGTCGTGGAACAGGCAGGCCCGGCGCGGGTGGCAGCCGCCGTGCCGGCCTGCCGGCCGGACCGGTCGCGCCGGAGATCCTGTGGGCGTCTGTAACATCCCCGGCCCGCCGCCGGTCATCCAGGTGTAGGGGAAAACGAGGCAGGGGAGCCCGGCAGATGGCACGAGAAGGTCAGCTTCGGACGACGGGAGTCCGGGACCGGGACGAGGACTTCCGGGCCTTCGCGGCGGCCCGCACCCCGCACCTGTACCGCACCGCCTGCCTCCTCACCGGTGGGGACACCCACCTGGCGGAGGACCTGGTCCAGGAGACCCTCGGGCGGATCTACGCCCAGTGGCACCGCACGTCCTGGCTCGTCCCGCGCGCCCGGATCGAGAACCCGGCGGGGTACGCGCACACCGTGCTGGTGCGCGCCTTCCTCTCACACCGCGGCCGCCGCAGCAGCGGCGAGCAGCCCGTCGACGCCGTCCCGGACGGCGCCGCCCGGGAGAGCGACCCGGCGCTGCGGCTCACCCTGGTCGACGCCCTCGGCCGACTCGCGCCGCGCGACCGGGCGGTGCTGGTCCTGCGCTACTGGGAGGACCGCAGCGTCGAGGAGACCTCCGAGATCCTGCGCAGCAGCTCGGGCGCGGTCCGCACCCGGACGGTGCGGGCGCTCGGCCGGATCCGCGCCGTACTCGGCGACAGCCTCGGCGAACTCGCCGGGCGTTGAGCCGGCTCGCCCGCTACACACACCCGACCGACCGACTGAAACGGTGGTTCAGCATGTCCGCAGACCGGGATCTTCCCGACACCCAGTACGAGCAGGACTTCGCCGCGGCGATCGCCGGCGCGGGGGAGGCCTTCCGCACCGAGACCACCGCGCTGGTCGACACCGGCTGGGCGTACGGCCTCCGGCTGCGCCGTCGCCGGCGGGCGTCCGTCCTGGCCGGCGCGGCCGCGCTGGCGCTGGTCGGCGTCGGCGTCGGCGGGGTGGCCGTCGCCGGCCTGTCCGGCGGCGGTGGCAGCAGCCTCGGCCCGGCCGCCGCCTCCTCCGCTTCCGCCGCGCCGGTCTCCGGCCAGGAGTTCCTCGGCATGCTGACCGGTCTGCTGCCGGCCGGAAAGGTCGTCGAGGTCGGCGAGGCCAGGGGGACTGAGAGCGACATCCCGCAGCTGCGGCTGACCTATGACGACGGGCAGGGCGTGGTGCAGTACCTGTTCTCGATCTCCCACGACATGACCGGCCTTGTCAGCGGCTGCGATCGCGCCGCCGCACCCGACGCCTGCACCGAGTCCACCACGGCGGACGGGTCACGCCTCGTCGTCTACCAGGCCGGGACGCGGTCCGGCGAGCCGGCCGGCTCGAAGATGTGGTCCGCCAAACTGCACACGAAGACCGGCTACGAGCTGATGCTCCAGGAGTGGAACCGCAAGCCGCTGGAGCGGGGCACGCCGGTGACCAGGGTGGACCCGCCGCTGACCACCGACCGGATGGCCGAGGTGGTCACGGACCGGCGCTGGGACCGGGTCGCCGCCGCGCTCCCGGCGAAGGGCGGGTTGCCCCGCATGGCGACCATCGTCCCGGCGCCGGGCGACGGGGGGGTGCTGCCCCTGGACGTCGCGCGACGGCTCGCCGAAGAGGCGTCGAAGGGGACGCCGCCGCCGATCCCCGGTGCGACGGCCCTCCCGACCGTCCCGGCGACGCCGGTGCCGCCGGGCGCCGGCACCGCGCCGGCGGGGCCGCTGACGCCGCCGGCCGTCCCCTCGCCCGGCCGCTGAGGCCGGAAGCGCCGGGACCAGGAGCACCGGGCCCGGGAGAGCCGCGCCGGACGCGCCGGGCCCGGCGGAGGCGCGGCCTCAGCTCGGGCGGTTGCGCTCGTACACCAGGCGCAGGCCGATCAGGGTCAGCCAGGGCTCGTGCACGTCGATGGTGCCGGCCTCGCCGAGGACCAGCGGGGCAAGCCCGCCGGTGGCGATGACCTGGACGTCGTCCGGGTCCTTGGCGAGCTCCTTGGCCATCCGGTCGACCAGGCCGTCGACCTGGCCGGCGAAGCCGTAGAGGATGCCGGACTGCATGCCCTCGACGGTGTTCTTGCCGATCACGTTGCGCGGCCGGGCCAGCTCGATCTTGCGCAGCTGGGCGCCGCGCGCGCCGAGCGCCTCCACGGAGATCTCGATGCCGGGGGCGATCGCCCCGCCGACGTAGTCGCCGCGGGCGTTGATCGCGTCGAAGGTGGTGGCGGTGCCGAAGTCGACCACGATGCACGGGCCGCCGTACAGGTGGTTGGCGGCCAGCGCGTTGACGATCCGGTCGGCGCCGACCTCCTTGGGGTGGTCCATCAGGACGTGCACGCCCGTCTTCACCCCGGGCTCCACGATCACCGCGGGGACGTCGCCGTAGTAACGGCGCGTCACCTCGCGGAACTCGTGGAGCACCGAGGGGACGGACGAGCAGATCGCCAGGCCCTCCACCGCGGCCTCGTTGACCGCGGTGTGCGAGCCCATCAGCCCCTGCAGGAGCACCGCCAGCTCGTCGGCCGTGCGGCGCGGATCGGTGGAGATCCGCCAGTGCTCGGCCACTTCCTCGCCGTCGAACAGGCCGAGTGTGGTCTGGGTGTTGCCGACGTCGATGGTGAGCAGCATGGGTGCCTTCTGCGTGAGGGGCGATCAGGTGATCAGGCGCGCAGGTCGAGGCCGATGTCCAGGATCGGCGAGGAGTGCGTGAGCGCGCCCACGGCCAGGTAGTCGACACCAGTCTGGGCGACCTCGTGCGCGGTGGCCAGGGTCAGGCCGCCGGAAGCCTCCAGCCGGGCCCGGCCGGCCACCAGCTCGACGGCCTCCTTGAGCTGCGGGACGGTGAAGTTGTCCAGCAGGATCAGGTCGGCCCCGGCCTCCAGCACCGGCGGGATCTGCTCCAGGGTGTCCACCTCGACCTCGACCGGCAGGTCGGGGTAGGCGGCCTTGACGGCCCGGAACGCCTCGGCGACGCCGCCGGCCGCGACCACGTGGTTGTCCTTGACCAGGGCCGCGTCGGAGAGCGCCATCCGGTGGTTGGCGCCGCCGCCGCAGCGGACCGCGTACTTCTGCAGCGCCCGCAGGCCGGGGGTGGTCTTGCGGGTGTCGCGGACCACCGCGCCGGTGCCCTCCAGGGCGTCCGCCCAGGCGCGGGTGGCGGTGGCGATGCCGGAGAGGTGGCAGAGCAGGTTGAGCGCGCTGCGCTCGGCGGTCAGCAGGTCGCGCGTGCGGCTGCGGACGGAGAGCAGCACCTGGCCGGCCTCGACCCGGTCGCCGTCCTGGACGTGCCGCTCGACCTCGAACTCCTCCTCGCAGACCAGCGAGACGACGGCCTCGGCGATCCGCAGGCCGGCCACCACGCCGGCCTCGCGGGCGGTGAAGTCGGCGGTGGCGACGGCCTCGGCCGGCACGGTGGCGACCGAGGTGACGTCCTCGCCGCCGGCCAGGTCCTCGGCCAGCGCCAGGGTCGCGATGTCCTCGACCTCGATCGGGTCCAGCCCGGCGTCCTCCAGCAGCTCGGCGA
Organism: Kitasatospora sp. NPDC041988; assembly: GCF_055588525.1. Lineage (NCBI taxonomy): Bacteria > Bacillati > Actinomycetota > Actinomycetes > Kitasatosporales > Streptomycetaceae > Kitasatospora > Kitasatospora sp. NPDC041988. The sequence goes on along the minus strand of NZ_JBVJCO010000014.1, from coordinate 54,295 downwards.
GCTGCGGGTCCAGGCCGGTCTCGTAGCCCTCGCCGTCCCCGCAGGCGCAGCCGTCGCCGCAGCCTCCGGCCATCGGGAGTTCCTCGTGGGAGTGGGTCATGGTTCTACTGCTCCTCAGGGGTGCTGACAAGGTCGCCGGAGGCGGTGAGGGTGGTGATCAGGTGGCGCCGCCAGTGGGCGTCGTCGCGCTCGGGGAAGTCCTCGCGCCAGTGGCAGCCGCGGGTCTCGGCGCGCTGTGCGGCGGCCGTGACCAGGGCGGTGGCGACCAGCAGCAGGTTGGCGGCCTCCCAGGTCTCCACCCGGGGGTCGGCCGGCTTCTCCTCGGCGACGTGCGCGTAGGCCTGCTCGGCGAGCAGGGTGAGCCCGGCGGCGGTGTCGGCCATCGACGCGGCCGAGCGCAGCACGCCGGCGCCGCGCGACATCAGCCGCTGGACCTCGGCGCGCGCCTCGGGCGCGGGCAGCGGCACCGCGTGCGCGGCGCGGGCGGCCGCGACGTCCACCGACCGTTCGGGCAGCTCGCCCGCGAGGTGCCGGCCGGTCAGGTCGGCGGCGATCCGCTCGGCGAAGACCAGGCCCTCCAGCAGCGAGTTGGACGCCAGCCGGTTGGCGCCGTGCACCCCGGTGCAGGCCACCTCGCCGCAGGCGTACAGGCCCGGGACGGTGGTGCGGCCGAGCGGGTCGGTGCGGATGCCGCCGGAGGCGTAGTGCGCGGCCGGGGCGACCGGGATCGGTTCGGTGACCGGGTCGATGCCGTGCGCGCGGCAGGAGGCGAGGATGGTCGGGAACCGCTGCTCCCACATCTCGGCGCCGAAGTGCCGCCCGTCCAGGTACATGTGCTCGGTGCCCTGGAGCTGCATCTGAAGGGTGATCGCCTTGGCGACGATGTCGCGCGGGGCCAGCTCGGCCAGCTCGTGCTGCCCGAGCATGAACCGGGTGCCGGCCGCGTCGACCAGGTGCGCGCCCTCGCCGCGGACCGCCTCGGAGACCAGCGGCTGCTGGCCCTCGGCCTCCGGGCCGAGCCAGAGCACGGTCGGGTGGAACTGGACGAACTCCAGGTCGGTGACCTCGGCGCCGGCCCGCAGCGCGAGCGCCACGCCGTCGCCGGTGGAGACCGCCGGGTTGGTGGTGGCCGAGAAGACCTGGCCCATGCCGCCGGTGGCGAGCACCACCGCGCGGGCCCGGATGGCGCCGACGCCGTCGCGCTGGCCCTCGCCCATCACGTGCAGGGTCAGCCCGGCCGCGTGGCCGTCGGCGTCGGTCAGCAGGTCGAGGACGAGGGCGTGCTCGATCAGCTCCAGGCCCGGGTCGCTGCGCACGGCGGCGACCAGCGCACGCGATATCTCGGCGCCGGTGGCGTCCCCGCCCGCATGCGCGATCCGGCGCCGGTGGTGGCCGCCCTCGCGGGTGAGCAGGATCTCGCCGTCCTCGCCGCGGTCGAAGGCGGCGCCGGTGGCGATCAGGTGGCGGACGGCCTCCGGGCCCTCGGTGACGAGGGTCCGCACGGCCTCCTCGTCGCAGAGCCCGGCGCCCGCCACCAGGGTGTCGTCCAGGTGCTGCTCGGGGGTGTCACCCTCGCCCAGGGCGGCGGCGATGCCGCCCTGGGCCCAGCGGGTGGAGCCGTCGTCGAGCATCGCCTTGGTGACCACCGTGGCCCGCAGGCCGGCCTTGCGGACGTTGAGGGCGACGGTGAGGCCGGCCACGCCGGAGCCGACCACGACGACGTCGGTGGTGGTCGTCCAGCCGGGGGCGGGGGCGGCGAGGCGGTGCGTGACGGACATGGCGTTCAGTGGCTCCTTCAGCGCGCGGCGGTCGGGGCCGCGTCGTTGCCGTCACGGTACGCCTGGTCGCCGCGGAGCAGCCCGCTGCCCTCCGCCGCCTCGGCGGGGTCGCCGCCCATGCCGGTGATCCGGTTGTCGGCGTCCACGAAGACGACCTTCGGCTCGTAGCCCTTGGCCTCGGCGGTGTCCATCTGCCCGTAGGCGATGAGTATGACGAGGTCGCCCGGGTGGACCAGACGGGCGGCGGCGCCGTTGATGCCGATCACGCCGGAGCCGCGCGGGCCGGCGATGGTGTACGTCTCCAGCCGGGCGCCGTTGTTGATGTCGACGATGTGGACCAGCTCGCTGGGGAGCAGGTCGGCGGCGTCGAGCAGGTCCTCGTCCACCGTGACCGAGCCGACGTAGTGCAGGTCGGCCTGGGTCACGGTGGCCCGGTGGATCTTGGACTTGAGCATGGTGCGGAGCATTGCGGGTCACGCCTCCTGTGAGTGCATGCCTGAGGGGTTGCTTACCGGATTGCCCGAGTTACCGGACGATTCTGTGCTTGTTGCTCATCCGTCTAGCGGCAGATGACGTGGACGTTGTCGATCAGGCGGGTCGAGCCCACCTTCGCGGCGACGGCCAGCACCGCCTCGCCCTGGAAGTCGTCCGCCGCCTCGGTGAAGTCGTGCGGGTCGATCAGGGCGAGGTAGTCGAGGGTGACACCTTCGGCAGCGTCCAGGACGGCCGCGGCGGCCTCGCGCACGGCCTTCGGTCCCTGCGCGGCCACGTCGCGGCCGGCGAACAGCGCCTTGGACAGGGCGAGCGCGTGCGCGCGGTCCTCGTCGGAGAGGTAGCGGTTGCGGGAGGAGAGGGCCAGGCCGTCCTCCTCGCGGATCGTCGGCACGCCCACGACCTCGACGTCGAAGTCCAGGTCGGCCACCATCCGCTGGATGATCGCCAGCTGCTGGGCGTCCTTCTCGCCGAAGAAGGCGAAGTCCGGGTCGGTGATGTGCAGCAGCTTGGCGACCACGGTCAGCACACCGTCGAAGTGGCCGGGGCGGGTGGCGCCCTCGTAGCGGTCGCCCATCGGGCCGGCCGCCAGGCGTACCTGGGGCTCACCGTTCGGGTAGACCTCGTCGACCGACGGCGCGAAGACCACGTCGGCGCCGCTCTCCTCGGCGAGCTTCACGTCCTCGTCCAGGGTGCGCGGGTAACGCTCCAGGTCCTCGCCCGCGCCGAACTGCAGCGGGTTGACGAAGACGGTGACGGCGACCCGGCCCTCCCGGCCGACCTGCTTGCGGGCGGCCCGGATCAGCGCGGCGTGGCCCTCGTGCAGTGCGCCCATGGTCATCACGACCGCGTTGTCCACCGGCTGCTCGTCCGGCCAGAAGGCCGACTCGAAGTCGGCGACGGTGTGGGTGACGACGGCCCGGTGGACCTTGGGTGCCCGCTGGGCCTTGCCCGGCTGCTTGCCGCGTGCCATTGGTCAGCTCTCCTCGTTCAGTACGTCCAGCAGCGCCGCCGCCGACGCTTCGTCGATCGTCCCGTGCGCGAGCGCCCGCTGGGCGGTGGCGCGGGCCATCGCCCGGTAGGCGGCCGGGATGTCCGGGGACACCGTACTGAGCTGCGCCAGGTGGCGCCGCACGGTGCCGGTGTCGCCCCGGGCGACCGGGCCGGTCAGGGCCGCGTCGCCGGAGCGAAGGCTGTTGTCCAGGGCGGCGCCGAGCAGCGGGCCGAGCAGCCGGCCGGGTTCGGCGACCCCGGCGGTGCGCAGCAGCTCCAGGGCCTGCGCGACCAGGGTGACCAGGTGGTTGGCGCCGTGTGCGAGGGCCGTGTGGTAGAGCGCGCGGACGCCTTCCGGCACCCACTCGGGCTCGCCGCCCATCTCCACCACCAGCGCCTCGGCGACCGGGCGCAGTTCCTCGGGGGCGGTCACCCCGAACGGGCAGCCGGCGAGGCGGGCCAGGTCGACGGAGGTGCCGGTGAAGGTCATCGCGGGGTGCAGCGCCAGCGGCAGCGCCCCGGCCCGGGTGGCGGGCTCCAGGACGGCGACGCCGTGCGCGCCCGAGGTGTGCACGACGAGCTGGCCAGGGCGGATCGAACCGGTCGCGGCGAGGCCGGCGACCAGGTCGGCCAGCGCGTCGTCGGGGACGGTGAGCAGCACCAGGTCGGCGGCGGCGAGGACCTGTGGCGGGGTGACGATCCGTACGCCCGGCAGCAGCGCGTCGGCGCGGCGGCGGGAGGCGGCGGAGACCCCGGAGGCGGCGACCACCTTGTGCCCGGCGAGCTGGAGGGCGGCGCCGAGCGCGGGGCCGACGCGGCCGGTGCCGACCACGCCGACGGCGAGCCGGGCCGGGCGGTTGCCGGGGTCGGCAGGGTCGCCGAAACCGTCGGCGAGCGGGGTGAAGTCGGCACTGTCGGCACTGCTCACGGCTCGGCCCTGGTCCTCACTCTCCGTTCCGGTCCTCCTCGGGTACCGGACGCACCGGCCCATTCTACGGGCGTGGTCCGGCACGCCTTCAATCCGTGGCGCCGGCCCGGATCAGACCCGCCTCGTAGGCCAGGACGACGGCCTGGACCCGGTCGCGCAGGCCGAGCTTGGCCAGGATCCGGCCGACGTGGGTCTTCACGGTGGCCTCGGAGAGCACCAGCCGGGCGGCGATCTCACCGTTCGACAGGCCCTGGGCGACCAGCAGGAAGACCTCGCGCTCGCGCTCGGTGAGCGGGCCGAGGGTGTCCGGGCCGGGCGCGCTGGCCGGGGTGGGCAGCACCTCGGCGAAGCGGTCGATCATGCGGCGGGTGGTGGTCGGCGCGACCACCGCGTCGCCGCCGTGCACCGCGCGGATCGCGGCCACCAGCTCGGTCGGCGGCACGTCCTTGAGCAGGAAGCCGCTGGCCCCGGCCTTGAGCGCGGCGAAGGCGTACTCGTCGAGGTCGAAGGTGGTGAGGATGAGGACGTGCGGGGCGTCGGGCAGCGGGCTGCCGTCCTCGGCGAGGCAGATCCGGCGGGTGGTCTGCACACCGTCCAGGCGGGGCATCCGGACGTCCATCAGGATCACGTCCACCTGCGTGTGCTTCAGCTTCTCCAGGGCCTGCGCGCCGTCGCCGGCCTCGGCGGCGATCTCGATGTCGCCCTGTGACTGCAGGATCATCCGGAAGCCGGTGCGCAGCAGCTCCTGGTCGTCGACGAGCATCACGCGGATGGTCAAGGTGGCTCCTAGTTCGGGGGCGGCGCGGTGGGGCGGCGCGGTGGGGCGGTCGGTGGGCGGCCCGGTCAGTGGGCTGTCTTGAGCGGCAGGATGGCGCGGATCCGGAAGCCGCCGCCGGGGCGCGGCCCGACGTCGAGGCTGCCACTGACCATGCCGACCCGCTCGCGCATGCCGATCAGGCCGTGCCCCTGGCCGTCGATGCCGCCGGTGGCCAGCTGCTCGTCGGTGGAGCCGCGGCCGTCGTCCTCGACCAGGACGGCCAGCTCGCGCTCGCCGAAGTCGACCGCGACCCGGGCGTGCACGTCGGGGCCGCCGTGCTTGCGGACGTTGGTCAGCGCCTCCTGGACGATCCGGTAGACCGTCAGCTCGACGCCGCGCGGCAGCTCGCGGGGGTTGCCCGAGGTGGCGAACTCCACCTGGAGGCCGGCCGTGCGGACCTGGTCCAGCAGCTCGGGCAGCTCCTCGACACCCGGCTGCGGCACATACTCCTCGGCGGTGTCGGCGGTCCGCAGCACGCCCAGCAGACGGCGCATCTCGACCAGTGCCTGGCGCCCGGTGGAGGCGATCGTGCCGAGCGCCTCCTTGGCCTGCTGCGGCGAGTTGTCCAGGACGTACGCGGCACCGTCGGCTTGGACGATCATGACGGAGACGTTGTGCGCGACCACGTCGTGCAGCTCACGCGCGATCCGCGCCCGTTCGGCGGCGACCGCCACCTTGGCCTGGGCGTCCCGCTCGCGTTCCAGCCGGGCGGCGCGGTCCTCCAGCTCGACCAGGTACGCCCGGCGCACCCGGGTCAGCCGGCCCCACGCCCAGCACAGGATGAAGGGGCTGGTCATCAGCGCCATGATGAGGAGCGTCTCGCCGACGCCGTAGGGGTGGAAGGTGGTCGTCTTGGTTTCCGGGTGGTACGTGCTCTTGAGCAGCCCCTGCTGCCAGAAGACCAGCGGACCGGCGGCCAGCCCGGCGGCGAGGGCCAGCCTGGAGATCCAGGCGGAGCCGAAGGCGGCGCCGGTGTACGCGAAGACGAGGTAGGCGATGCTGGAGGAGCCCGGGTCGACGTTCAGCGCGACCTGGGTGAGCCCGATGACGACAGCGGCGGCCACCGTGAGGTCCGGCCGGCGCCGCCGGAAGACCATCAGCAGCGGCAGGATGATCGCGACGGCGAGCTGCACGCCCCCGCGCCACCCCTCCTCGCCGGCGTCGCTGGGCAGCACCCCGAAGAACAGCACGATCGCCGCCCAGGCGGAGTCGACCACCATGGGGTGACGGCGGAGCCAGGCGTTGAGTCGTTGCACGTCTCAAGCGTAGGCAGTCGCACAGTGTGCCCAGGTCCGCCGGGAGGGCGATCCGTCCTACTCCCTAGGTCGGAGAAGCCCCGGCTCCGTTTGGGAGGGTCCGCCCGGATCCCGGTAGCGTCCCGCTGCATGACTTGGATGCGGTGGCAGCCCGCGATGGAACGGGCCCTGTACGACCCGGACGGCGGCTTCTACCGCAGGCCGGAGGGCCCGGCAGGGCACTTCCGCACCTCCGTGCACGCCTCCCCGTTGTTCGCCCGTGCGGTGGCCCGGCTGCTGCTGGAGGTTGACGCGGCCCTCGGCCGTCCGGAGGAGCTGGCCTTCGTGGACGTCGGGGCGGGCCGCGGCGAGTTGCTGGCCGGCGTGCTGGCCGGGCTGCCGGACGCGGTGCGGGCCCGGCTGCGGCCGTACGGCGTGGAGATCGCCGCCCGGCCGGACGGACTGCCGTCCACAGCCCTGTGGACGGACGAGGTGCCACGCGGCGTCACCGGGCTGCTGTTCGCCAACGAGTGGCTGGACAACGTGCCGCTGGACGCCGGGGAGGTGGACGAGGACGGCGTGCTGCGCTACATCGAGGTGGACACCGTGACGGGCGCCGAGCGCCCGGGCGCGCCGGTGGACGCGGCGGACGCAGCCTGGGCCGCCCGCTGGTGGCCGGCCCGCGACCCGGGGGCGTACGTGGAGCTCGGCGGGCCCCGGGACGCGGCCTGGGCGCACGCCGTCGCCGGGCTGGAGCGCGGCCTCGCCGTCGCCGTCGACTACGGGCACACCGCCGACCGCCGCCCGCCGCTGGCCACCCTGACCGGCTTCCGGGCCGGCCGCGAGGTGCCGCCGGTGCCGGACGGCTCCCGCGACGTCACCGCGCACGTCGCACTGGACGCGGTGGCCGTGCCCGGTCTCCACAGCCTGTGGACAACGCAGCGCGACGCCCTGCGGGCGCTCGGCGTCAGCGGCGCCCGCCCGGCGCTCGCCCTGGCCTCCACCGACCCCGTCGCCTACCTGCGGGCGCTCGGCGGTGCGGGCGAGGGCGCCGAGCTGACCGACTCCGCGGGCCTGGGCGCGTTCGGCTGGCTCGCGCAGACCGTCCGCATGCCGGTACCGGAGAGCTTGGGGATGCTGCCGGGATGGCAGACTCTGGGGTCATGAGGGAGACCACGGTCGGCATCGGGGCGGGAGCCGAGAACTTCACGGGCGAGGCGGGCACCACCGACATGGTGCTCAACATCGGCCCGCAGCACCCCGCGACCCACGGCGTGCTGCGCCTGAAGCTGGTGCTGGACGGCGAGCGGATCGTGACCGCCGAGCCGGTGATCGGCTACATGCACCGCGGCGCGGAGAAGCTCTTCGAGGCCCGCGACTACCGGCAGATCATCATGCTGGCCAACCGGCACGACTGGCTCTCCGCCTTCGCCAACGAACTGGGCGTGGTGCTGGGCGTCGAGCGGATGCTCGGCATGGAGGTGCCCGAGCGCGCGGTCTGGATCCGCACCCTGCTCGCCGAGCTGAACCGGGTCCTCAACCACCTGATGTTCCTCGGCTCCTACCCGCTGGAGCTGGGCGGGATCACCCCGATCTTCCACGCCTTCTCCAGCCGCGAGGACCTCCAGCACGTGCTGGAGGAGGCCTCCGGCGGCCGGATGCACTACATGTTCAACCGGGTCGGCGGCCTCAAGGAGGACCTCCCGGCCGGCTGGCTCGGCCGGGTCCGTGCGGCGGTCGCCACCGTCCGCTCCCAGCTGCCGGTCTTCGAGGACCTCGTCCTCGGCAACGAGATCTTCCGCGCCCGCACCGCCGGCGTCGGCGTGCTCAGCAAGGCGCACGCCGAGGCGTACGGCGTCAGCGGGCCGATCGCGCGCGCCAGCGGGCTCGACTTCGACCTGCGCCGCGACGAGCCCTACCTCGCGTACGGCTCGGACGAGCTGCGCTCGGTGCTGACCGTGGTCACCCGCGAAGAGGGCGACTGCCTGGCCCGCTTCGAGTGCCTGCTGGAGCAGACCGTCAACGCGCTGGACCTCGCCGACGCCTGCCTCGACAAGCTGGCCACGCTGGCGCCCGGCCCGGTCAACCTGCGGCTGCCCAAGGTGCTCAAGGCCCCCGAGGGCAGCACCTACGCCTGGACGGAGAACCCGCTCGGCGTCAACGGCTACTACCTGGTGTCGCGCGGCGACAAGACGCCGTGGCGGCTCAAGCTCCGCTCGGCGTCCTTCAACAACATCCAGGCGCTGACCGAGCTGCTGCCCGGCACCCTGGTCGCCGACATGGTGGCGATCCTGGGCTCGATGTTCTTCGTCGTCGGGGACATCGACAAGTAGGCCGCCATCGACCAGCAGGCCGCGCCTACGGCTGCTTCTTCTTCGGCTTCGCCGGGTCGGCCGGGTGCGGGGCCACCTTGCGGTCGCCCTTGGTGGCGATCCGCTGCTCGCAGAGACCGGTCAGCACCTCGTACGCGGCCTTGCCCATCAGCTCGGTGAGCTCGGGGCGGTAGCTGACGTACACGGGGTCGGCGCCGGTGTGCGCGTCCGGGCTGCCGGTGCACCACCAGTGCAGGTCGTGGCCGCCCGGGCCCCAGCCGCGGCGGTCGTACTCGCCGATGGTGACCTGGAGGTAGCGGGTGTCGTCCGGTCGGTCGATCCAGTCGTAGGTGCGGCGCACCGGGAGCTGCCAGCAGACGTCCGGCTTGGTCTCCAGCGGTTCCTTGCCCTCCTTGAGGGCGAGGGCGTGCAGGGCGCAGCCGGCGCCGCCCGCGAAGCCCGGGCTGTTGACGAAGATGCAGGCGCCGCCGACCCGGCGGGTCTGCCGGTCGCCGTCCTCGTCGAGCATGGTGATGCCGCCGTCGGCCTTGATCCGGCCCTTGGCGTCGGTGCCGTGCGCGAAGTTCTCCCAGAGCTCGGGCGTCAGCCGGGCCGGGGGGGGGGGGGGGGGGGGGGGGGGGGGGGGGTGGGGGGGGTGGGGGGGGGGGGGGGGGGGGGGGGGGGGGGGGGGGGGGGGGGGGGGT
>NZ_JBVJCO010000014.1:0-45027 GCF_055588525.1 Kitasatospora sp. NPDC041988 | reverse complement strand
TTGCCCTTTCGTGCGGTGCCCTACCCCACTCCCCCCCCCCCCCCCCCCCCCACCCCCCCCCCCCCCCCCCCCCCCCGCTGCTCGTCGTCCTCGTCGGAGTAGTGCGCGCCGAGCGTGCAGCAGCCGTCGGACTCGCCCCGGCCCTCGCGGATGCCCTGGCAGCCCTGGCCGAAGATGCACGACCAGCGGGAGGTCAGCCAGGTGAGGTCGCAGCGGAAGACCTGCTCCTCGTCGTCGGGGTCGGTGAACTCGACCCAGGCGCGCGGGAAGTCGAGCGGGACCTCGGCGCGCAGGGTGGGCATCGCGAGGTCGATCGCGGTGGAACCGGTCTTGGACTTCTTCTTGGACGTGTCTGCTGCTGCCACTCGGCAAGGGTAGAGCCTCGGCGGCGGTGCGAACCGCCCGTGGCTTGGGCATTTGCGGCGATTTCACCGAGTGACGGCCGGGCTACGCAGTGCCGGTGGGCGTGAAGGCGGGGTGAAGAGGTCTCCGGCGTGCTGCGGGGGCGCCCGGAAGCGGCCCTAGGATGGCGGCCGGTCCGCTACGGGGAGGTACGGGGATGGCCAGCGGCAGCAGTACAGGCGGAGCCGGAAGCGGCAAGTTCGTCATCAAGCCGTGGGAACTGCACGGCGAGGGGCGGGAGTTCGAGAAGATCTCGCAGGACTTCGGGAAGGCCGCCGCCAGCCTGGAGCAGGCACTCGCCGCGCTCGGCAGTCCGTGGGGGCTGGACAAGCCGGGCAGCGGGTTCGCCGCCGTCTACAAGGACGCGCACGGCGGGCTGATCGGCGGCCTGCGCGGGCTGGCCGGCCGGCTCGGCCAGGTCGGCTCCGGGCTGCACACCATGGCCGAGCGGACCGCGGACGCGGACACCTCGGCCGCGACGGGGTTCGGCGGTGCGGCGGTGCCCGGTGCGAAGCCGGGCGCAACCCCGGGGGGCGGAAAGACCGTCCCCAAGGACATGTCGGCCTGACATCCGGCCCGTCCGGCCCGTCCGGCCCGTCCGGCCCGTCCGGCCCGTCCGGCCCGTGCGGCCGATGGCCCGCACGGCGAAGTCCGCAGTTCGAAGACCGCACGTCGAAGGGGGAGGCACGTGTCCCGGAAACTGCCCGAGGAGCTGGCGCCGGTACTGGCCAGGACCGGTCACCAGTGGCCGCAGGCCGACGAGGACGGGCTGCGCAAGGCAGCCGGGCTCTGGCGCGAGTTCGGCGTCGAGGCCGAACGCCTCGGCAAGCGCGGCGGGGACTCCGCCAAGCGCGTCGCCGGGGACAACTCCGGCCGCGCGGTGGAGGCCTTCGAGGCGTACTGGCGGGCGTTCAGCGGGAGCGGCAAGGGCCACCTGGACGACGCCCACTCCGCCACCGGCCTGATCGCCGGCGCCTTCGACAAGGCCGCCAGGGCCGTCGACAGCTGCAAGGGCGACATCGTCGCCACCCTCACCGAGCTGGCCGCCGAGCTGAAGAAGGCCGAGGAACAGGCGGCCAAGGCCAAGGAGGCCGCCGCCGGGATCGCCGCCGCCACCCAGACCACCCAGAGCGGGGGCACCGCCCCCGGGGGTCTCTTCGGCGGGCTCCGGCAGGGCGTCAACGCCATCGCGACCGGGGTGCAGAACGCCGCCACCGAGAAGGTCGCCGAGGTGGCGGCGGCGGTCGCCGTCGAGTCCGCGAAGCTGAAGATCGGCGGGCTGCTGGACGAACTCGGCCGGGCCATGAAGGACGGGCTGAGCGGCACGCTCAAGGAGCCCGCCGTGGTCGCCATGCTGCGCCTCGGGCCGGACGGGGGCCCCGGCGGCGTCCGCCCGGCCTCGTACACCGGCCCCGGCGGCGCGTTCGACCCGCTGGCCGCCGGCCTGCCCGCCGCGCTCGGCGAGCCCGGCGTCCTCGGCGCGGGCGGCGCCGGCCTGGCGGTGGTGGTCGGCAAGGACGGCAAGCCCGTGATCGGCGAGGACGGCAAGCCGGTGGTCGGCGTGCCCGGACTCGCGGTCAAGCTGGACGAGAGCGGCCGGCCGGTGCTGGACGAGCTCGGCAACCCCGTCATCGTCCGGGCCGACGGCACACCGGTCGCCGACCCGAGCGGGCTGCTCGTCGTCCGGGGCGCGGACGGCAAGCCGGTGGTCGGGGTGGAGGACCTCACCGTCAAGGTCGACGAGCACGGGCGGCCGGTGCTCGGCAAGGACGGCCGGCCGGTGCTGACCGACAAGGACGGCAAGGAGGTCGTCGTCCCGCTCTCCGAGCTCGCGGCGGGCGGCAAGGGGAACGGCCACGGGCTGGACGGCAAGCCGGGCGGCCCGCTCGCCGACGGGCCGGGTGCCGTGCTGCCGGGGGCGCCGGGCGCACCCGGGGCGGGGGTGACCGGGGCCGGGCCGGACGATGTGGTGATCATGGCCGGGGCCGACGGCAACGGGCACGGCCGGGGCGGTGGGCCGGGCTCTTCCGGTGGCCCCGGCGCGGACGGCTCCGCCGCCACCGACGGCGGCCGGGCGCCGGTGCGGACCGGCCCGGTGACCGGGGGCGGCGACTGGTCCCCGCCACCAGCCCACCAGGACAACCCGGGGCGGCCGGCCGCCCCGGCGAACCACGGCGGCGGGGGCGGCGGCCCGGCCGAGGGGGACTACAACCTGGCGCCGGCCACCCCGGCCGCGGCCTCGTACGCCTCCGGCGGCGGCGCGCCGGTCACCGTGCGGACCGACTCCGTGCTCGCCCCGCCCGCACCCTCGGCGCCCGCCTCGTACCCGCAGTACACGCCGGGGCCCGACGCGCCGTCGGGCGGAAACCCCTCGCACGGCAGCTCGTACAACGGCAGCAGCTCCTACGGCGGCCCGTTCAACGTGCCGGTCGGGGCCGGACCGGCCGGCGCGGGACCGGTCGGCCCCGGCCCGTTCGCCGGTGGGTCGGCCGGCATCGGCGGTGGTCACGGCGGGGGCTACAGCGGCTCCCCGGCGGCCGGGCCCGGCCCGGCACCGTTCGGCAGCGGCGTCGGCACCGGTCCGTCCGCCGGTGGCGTCCACACCGGTGCTCCGGGAGCGGCCGGGCCCGCCGGCCTGGTCGGCGTCCCGGTCGGCGCGGGCACCCCGGTGCCCGGCGGGTCCGGGACGCCCGGCGCCTCCGGGCAGCACGCCCCCGGCGAGGCCCGGCCCGGCGCCGGGCCGGGCGGCCCGCGCGCCGCCACCGGCGCCCCGCACCCCGTCACCGCGCCCGGCCCGCTGATCGTGCCGCCGCCCCCGGTGGCCCCGCCGGTCGTCGGCCCAGGCACCGGCCGCCCCGAGTTCCACCCGGGCGACCAGCGGCGCCGCCCCGACGGCTCCCCGACCGAAGGCCAGACCGGGCTCGACTGGGCCGCCGTCCCCGTCGCCACCGCCCACGCGATGGCCCTCCAGCTCGCCCTGCGGGGGAGGCGCGGCACCGCCCCCGACGAGCTCGTCCTCCGGCTGCGGACCATCGCCGACAGCCGCCCCTACGGCCTGCCCGGCGGCCTCGGACCCGTCGACCCCGAGCACCAGCGCGAGATCGAACGCCGCGCGCCCCGGGACGCCGACGGCCTCCCGCTGCGTCACCCCGACCCGGCGGCCGGCGGCTGGCCCGAGGTCGTCAACGACGGCGGACACCGCGAGCCCGGCCGGGCCAACAACAGCCTGGAGATCGCCCTCTCCGCCGTCGACACCTTCACCGGCCGCCCGACCTGCGCCGCCCCGCGCATCCCCACCGAGGGCGACGCGGGCGAACGCGGCGGGCGCGACCGCGCCGAACGCGAGCTCGGCGCACCCTTCCGCGACCTCGGCGACGGTGGAACGGCCTTCGGCCGGCTGGCCGGCGAACTGCGGCGGGCCGGCCACGGCTCCCAGGCCGTCCTGCTCACCCTGGACGGCTTCGGCCGCCCGCACGCCTGGAACGCCGTCAACCACAAGGACACCGTGACCTACCTCGACCACCAGGCCGGCCGTCAGGGCCCCGCCCCCCTGCACGAGGCCGCCCACGGGCTCTGGGCCATCGCCCTCGACCCCGACGGCCGCCCCCTCGACCTCGCCACCCGCCGCCCCGACTTCGCCACGGCCCAGGCCTCGTGACGTCCCGTCCGTCCGCCCGGCGCCGTCTCCCGGGGCGGGGGCCGGGGCGGCCGGGCCGCCGGCGGCGCGTGGGATCCTGGCAGGTGGCCGATGGGGGGCCGGGGGCCGGACCGGCGCTCCGGTGCCCGTCGGCCGGTCAGTTCGTCCGTGCCCGCGCCCATGCAAGGAGCTCCACCACGTGACCGACCGCGCGCAGGCGATCGAGGCCGCCCATCGCTGGATCAACGGAGAGCTGCCGAGGGCTTCGGCCGACGGTTCGACCGGGATCCGGCGGGTGCACTCGCACGAGTTCGAGCTGGGCTGGGTGGTCTGGGCGGAGCCGTCGCCGGCCCGGGTCGACCCGCTGACGGGGGAGCGGCGGGCGCCCGAGGAGGTGGGGGCGGCCTGTGCGGTGGTGGACCGCGAGACCGGGCGGTTCACCGTCTGGCCGTCGGTGCCGGTGGACGAGGTGGTCGCGCTCTACCGGGACTTCCTCGGGGCCGGCGCCCACGACCCGGCCCGGCCGCCGGCCACCGGCCGCGGCACCCGGGCCGAGCTGACCTACCGGGACGACCTGGGCGAGGTGCGCTCGCTGGCGCTGCGTTCGGCGCCCGGCCTGCCGCACCCGGCGCTGCGCGGCTGGTGGTGGCTGCGTGAGCAGGGCGTGCAGGCGGAGAACGTGCTGGCCGTCCACACCGATCTGCGGCTGAGCGCGCTGCCCGGCGGCTACTGGGCGTATGCGCTGGCGGCCGAGCTGCCCGACGTCCGAGTGGGCTTCGACCTGCCGTACGGGCCGCGCTTCGACCACCGCGCGGCGGCCGTCCGCGCCCTGCCGCCCGAGGCGCCCGAGGCGCCCGAGGAGAGCAGGGAGGCAGGGGAGGGCGGGCCGGCGCGCAACCGGGTGCCGTTCCCGCGCGCCCTGCCGCCGCTGCCCGCCGAGCCGGACGGGGTGCTGGCGGCCCGGCTGGTGGAACGGTTCGGCGCCGGCGGCGTCCAGCGGTTCGACCCGGCGGACGTCGCCCGGGCGGACCTGCCGGAGGCCTCCGCCCGCGTCCTGATGGCGGTCGGCGTGCCGGTGGCGGTCGAGGGCTTCTTCGCGCTGCACCACCCCCGGCCGGACGGGATCGCGGACGGCACCCGGCCCGGTACGGTGCTGCCGCCGCTGGCCGGCCATCTGGCGGAGATGGGCCGCGGCACCAGGGTGGCCGAGCGGGAGCGCCTGGCGCTGGCCCCGCAGCTGCTGCTGGGCACCGACGGCTGGGCGCTGATCACACTGGACACCGCCTGCGGCGCCGTGCGGGCGGTCGACCCCGACTACGCCACCGCCCGGCACTGCAACGACGGGCCGGCGTCCTTCGTCCGCTGCCTGGCGCTGTTCGCCGAGCGGCTGCCCGGCCTGCGCGGGCTCGACCCGTCGGCTGCCGGGGCCGCCGTCGACGCCTTGCAGCGCGGGTTGGCGGCGATCGACCCGACCGTCTTCGACGACCCGGAGAACTGGTGGGCCGTCATAGTCGAGCAGCTCTGGGACGGCCTGCTGTGACGGCGGGGGCGGACGCGTGCGTCCGGGTGATCTGTGGTGCGCCGCGGCCGGGGCGTACGGGGGAGCGGGCGCACCCTGAGGGGGACCGACCGCACTATCGGGTTGTCAGATCATCTTGACGACTCCTGGCCGACCCCCGACGATCCCCCCGAGCGCCCGCCTCCGCCGCGGCGTCCGAAGCAGAGCTGGAGTCATGCCGCCGTGACCACCTCGCCCCGCGCCGCCCGCACAGCCGCGCTCGCCGCCCTCGCCGTGCTGGCCGCCGGCTGCGCCTCCGCCCCCGGGCTGCGTGCCCGGCCGGCCGCCGCCGCCCGGCCGGTCTGCGACGGGCCGGTGGTGATCGGCCACCGGGGTGCGCCGCTCGACGCCCCCGAGAACACCATGGCCTCCTTCGAGAAGGCCCTCCAGCAGGGCAGCGACTGGCTGGAGACCGACGTCCAGACCACCCGGGACGGCGTCCCGGTGCTGATGCACGACGCCACCGTGGACCGCACCACCAACGGCAAGGGCGCCGTCGCCGACCTGACCTCGGCCCAGCTCGCCGAGCTGCGGGTGACCGTCGGCCCAGGCCCCGCCGAACCGGTGCCGACCCTGGAGGAGTTGCTGAAGCGGCTGACCGGCACCACCGTCACGCTGCTGATGGAGATCAAGTGGCAGCGCGCCGAGGACGTCTCCCGGATCGCCGGGATCGCGGCCGGCAGCGGCGCCCGGGTCTTCCTGTACTCGTTCTCCGCCGAGCACCTGCGCCAGGCCCACGCCGCCGCCCCCGGCCTGCCGGTGGTCCTCATCCAGGGCGCCGGCATCTCCGAGGATCCCGGCGGCCTGCCGCTGCACGGCATCGCGCTCGACGCCACGCTGGCCACCGCCTCCCGGATCGCCGCCGAGCACGGGGCCGGCCGCGAGGTCTACGTCTGGACACTGGACGACGAGGAGTCCTGGCAGCTGATGACCGAGCGGGACGCCGACGGCCTGATCACCGACACCCCCGCCCGGGCCCGCCGTTGGGCGGACGCCGACTGCCGCACCGGCCGGCCGGCCGCCGCCCCGCGCGGCGCCCGCGCGCACTGAGCGCAGGCCTTCCCGGCCGACCGGCCCGGACCAGCACCAGTACCGCCGTGCCAGGTCTGCCCCGAGGCCGGATCGCGTAGCGTGGAGAGTTATGCGACTCGGTGTGCTCGACGTAGGTTCCAACACGGTCCACTTCCTCGTGGTGGACGCCCATCCCGGGGCCGCCCCGCTGCCCGCGTACTCCCACAAGGCCGAGCTGCGGCTGGCCGAACTCCTCGACGAGCAGGGCGCGATAAGCGGACCGGGCGTCGACAAACTGGTCGGCATGGTCGCCTCCTCGCTGCGGGTCGCCGAGGACAAGGGCGTCGTCGACATCCTGCCGTTCGCCACCTCTGCCGTCCGGGAGGCCGCCAACGGCGAGGCGGTGCTCCGCCGGGTCGCCGAGGAGACCGGCGTCGAGCTGCGGGTGCTCTCCGGGCAGGACGAGGCCCGGCTCACCTTCCTGGCCGTCCGCCGCTGGTTCGGCTGGTCCTCCGGCCGGCTGCTCAACCTCGACATCGGCGGCGGCTCGCTGGAGATCGCCTGCGGGCTGGACGAGCAGCCCGACGTCGCCTGCTCGCTGCCGCTCGGCGCCGGCCGGCTGACCGGCCGCTGGCTGCCCGGCGACGTCGCCGACCCGGAGGAGCTGCGCGGCCTCAGACGCCACATCCGGGCCGAGATGGCCGCGGTGGTCGGCGAGATCGCCAGGCTCGGCGCCCCGGACCACGCCGTCGCCACCTCCAAGACCTTCAAGCAGCTCGCCCGGATGACCGGCGCCGCCCCCGCCGACGCCGGCCCGTACGCGGACCGGCGGCTCACCCGCAGCAACCTCTCGGCCTGGCTGCCCCGGCTCTCCGCGATGACCGTCGCCGAACGGGCGCAGATCCCCGGCGTCTCCGAGGGGCGCGCCAAGCAGCTGCTGGCCGGCGCGCTGGTCGCCGACGCCGCGATGGACCTCTTCGGCCTGGACGAGCTGGACGTCTGCCCGTGGGCGCTGCG
Source organism: Kitasatospora sp. NPDC041988 (assembly GCF_055588525.1). NCBI lineage: Bacteria > Bacillati > Actinomycetota > Actinomycetes > Kitasatosporales > Streptomycetaceae > Kitasatospora > Kitasatospora sp. NPDC041988. The sequence goes on along the minus strand of NZ_JBVJCO010000014.1, from coordinate 37,402 downwards.
CGAGGGCATCATCCTGCGCCGACTGGACACCATGGACAGCCCCACCGACCGCCGCCGCCCCGCCCTCACCACCTGAGGGTCCGGCCGAGGGCCGTCCGGACCGACCCCGAGGGCCTGCTCCCCGTTCCGGGCGCGGTCCGCTTACGCTGTCTCCCGTGGCGCAAGCAGCGGGCGAGGACGGGACGCAGGAGGGCCGCGCACCCGGGGACGGGCAGCCGCGGCCGGACGCCCCGCGCCGCACGCGCCCGGCCGGCGGGGACGGCCCCGGGGAGGGACCGGACGGGACGGCCGGCCGCTCCCGCAAGCTCGGCAAGGCGGTGAAGGGCGTCCGGGCGGCCAAGGTGGCGACCGCCGCCAAGACCGCGGCGGCGGCGAAGAAGGCCACCGGCGGGGTCACCCGGAAGGCCGCGACGAAGGCCGCACGGAAAGCCACCCGGAACGCCGCGCAGCAGACCGCGCAGGACGCCCCGGCGAAGGACACCCCGGCCGAACCGGTGAAGAAGCCGGCGAGGAAGCCGGCGAGGAAGGCCCCCGCGGCCAAGGCCCCCACCGCCCAGGCACCCCGTGAGACGCGGACCGCACGGGCCGCCGGCGCCGCCAAGGCCGCCGTGCAGTCGGTGAAGTCCGTCAAGGCCGCCCGGCAGGCCGCCGGCCGGACCGCCCCGCTGCTGCGCACCACCGACCGTCTGGTGCTGCCCCCGCACCCGGCCCTGCACATCCCCGACACCAAGGTCGCCCTCTCCACCGCCTCCGTCTACCCGGCCGGCACCGCCATCGCCTTCGAACTGGCCGCCAAGCTGGGCTACGACGGGGTCGAGGTGATGGTCTGGAACGACCCGGTCAGCCAGGACATCGAGGCGCTGCGCAGGCTCTCCGACGTCCACCGGATGCCGATCCTGGCCGTGCACGCGCCCTGCCTGCTGATCACCCAGCGGGTCTGGACCACCGACCCGTGGACCAAGCTGGTCCGGGCCCGGGCCGCGGCCGAGAAGCTCGGCGCGAGCGCCGTCGTCGTCCACCCGCCGTTCCGCTGGCAGCGCCAGTACGCCCGCGAGTTCGTCGAGGGCATCAACCGGATGGCGGGTGAGACCGACGTCCGCTTCGCCGTCGAGAACATGTACCCGTGGCGCTACCGCGACCGCGAGATGCTCGCGTACGCCCCCGGCTGGGACGTCACCGAGGAGGAGTACCGGCACTTCACCATCGACCTCTCGCACGCCGCCACCTCCCGGATCGACGCCCTCGCCATGGTCGAGCGGATGGGCGACCGGCTGGCCCACATCCACCTGGCCGACGGCAGCGGCTCCGGCAAGGACGAGCACCTGATCCCCGGCCGCGGCAAGCAGCCCTGTGCCGAGCTGCTGGAGCACCTGGCCCGCACCGGCTTCGACGGCCACGTGGTGCTGGAGGTCAACACCCGGCGCTCGGCGTCCCCCGCCGAACGCGAGGCCGACCTCGCCGAGGCGCTCGCCTTCACCCGGCTGCACCTGGCCACCCCGGCCCGGGTACGCTGATCGCGAACTGCCTTACGGAGGGGGAGATATGACGGACGCTACGGACTTCCGGGAGCTGGCCAAGTCCTTCGGTGGGGTGGCCGCCGAGTACGACCGGGCGCGGCCCTCGTACCCGGACGAGCTCTTCGACGAGCTGGAGCGCCTGGCCGGCCGCCCGCTGAAGGGCGCCCGGGTGCTGGACGTCGGCGCGGGCACCGGTATCGCCACCCGGTTGCTGGCCGGCCGCGGCGCCGACGTCATCGGCATCGAGCCCAACGACGGCATGGGCGCCCAGTTCCTGGCCTCCTCGCCGGGCCTGCCGCTGGTCAAGGGCACCGGCGACGAGCTGCCGTTCCACGACCACTCGGCCGACGTCGTCGCCTACGCCCAGGCCTTCCACTGGACCCACCCGGAGCGGTCCGTCCCCGAGGCGATCCGTGTACTGCGGCCCGGTGGCGCCCTGGCCACCTGGTGGAACGTGAAGGACAGCAGCGTCGGCTGGGTCCGCGCCATGGGCGAGCGGCTCGCCGTCGCCCTGCAGGAGAAGTACCACGGCTACGGCGCGGTCAACGAGATCGCCGGCCACCTCGCCCCGTACGACCTGCGGATCGGCACCGCCGTGCTGCGCTGGGAGCGCCGGGTCCCCGTCGACCACGTGATCACGGACCTCACCTCGCGCTCCTACATGGCCTCCCTCACCCCCGAGCAGCGCGCCCCGCTGCTCGCCGTCGAGCGCGAGGCACTGCTGGCCGAGTTCCCGGACGGCTGGGTGATCGAGCCGTACGTGCTGGACCTGACCGTGGCGCGCACCCGGGGCTGACCGCATCGCGGACGTGGCGTCCACCGCCCGGACGCCGGGCGTAGTCTCGGAAGACACAGCGGCCGCCGCACCCCCTACCGGCGGCGCCGCCAGCAGCCTCCGAAGGAGTGGAGCACAGTGCCCGAGCTGAAGTCCCGTACGGTCACCCACGGTCGCAACATGGCAGGCGCCCGGGCGCTTCTCCGGGCCGCCGGCGTAGCCCGCGAGGACTTCGGCAAGCCGATCATCGCGGTCGCCAACTCCTTCACCGAGTTCGTCCCCGGCCACACCCACCTGCAGCCGGTCGGCCGGATCGTCTCCGAGGCGATCAAGCAGGCGGGCGGCATCCCGCGCGAGTTCAACACCATCGCGGTGGACGACGGCATCGCGATGGGGCACGGCGGCATGCTCTACTCGCTGCCCTCGCGCGACCTGATCGCCGACTCCGTGGAGTACATGGTCAACGCGCACTGCGCCGACGCCCTGATCTGCATCTCCAACTGCGACAAGATCACCCCGGGCATGCTGATGGCCGCGCTGCGCCTGAACATCCCGACCGTCTTCGTCTCCGGCGGCCCGATGGAGGCCGGCAAGGCCACCCTGGTCGACGGCACCGTGCGCAAGCTCGACCTGGTCGACGCGATCTCCCAGGCGGTGAACGAGAACGTCTCCGACGAGGACATCGCGATCATCGAGGAGAACGCCTGTCCGACCTGCGGGTCCTGCTCGGGCATGTTCACCGCCAACTCGATGAACTGCCTCACCGAGGCGATCGGCCTCTCGCTGCCCGGCAACGGCTCGGTGCTCGCCACCCACACCGCCCGCAAGGCACTGTACGAGCGGGCCGGCCAGACCGTCGTCGAGATCACCAAGCGCCACTACCACCAGGACGACTACTCCGTCCTGCCGCGCTCGGTCGCCACCCGCGCCGCCTTCGAGAACGCCATCGCCCTCGACATCGCCATGGGCGGCTCGACCAACACCATCCTGCACCTGCTCGCCGCCGCCCAGGAGGCCGAGCTGGACTTCGACATGCGGGCCATCGACGCCATCTCCCGCAAGGTGCCCTGCCTCTCCAAGGTCGCGCCCAATGGCTCGTACTACATGGAGGACGTGCACCGGGCCGGCGGCATCCCCGCCATCCTCGGCGAGCTCTACCGCGGCGGACAGCTCAACGAGGACGTGCACACCGTCCACTCCGACTCGCTCGCCGAGTGGCTGAAGACCTGGGACATCCGCGGCGGTTCGCCGTCCGCCGAGGCCGTCGAGCTCTGGCACGCCGCCCCCGGCTGCGTTCGCTCCGCCGAGGCGTTCTCGCAGTCCGAGCGCTGGGATTCGCTGGACACCGACGCGGCCAAGGGCTGCATCCGCAGCGTCGAGCACGCCTACTCGGTCGAGGGCGGCCTCGCCGTGCTGTACGGCAACCTCGCCGAGGACGGCTGCATCGTGAAGACCGCCGGCGTGGACGAGTCGATCTGGACCTTCAGCGGCCCGGCCGTCGTGGTCGAGTCCCAGGAGGACGCCGTCGACGCGATCCTCACCAAGCGGGTCAAGGAGGGCGACGTCGTCGTCATCCGCTACGAGGGCCCCAAGGGCGGCCCCGGCATGCAGGAGATGCTCTACCCGACCTCCTTCCTGAAGGGCCGCGGCCTCGGCAAGGCCTGCGCGCTGGTCACCGACGGCCGCTTCTCCGGCGGCACCTCCGGCCTCTCCATCGGCCACGCCTCACCGGAGGCCGCGTCCGGCGGCACCATCGCCCTGGTCGAGGACGGCGACATCATCGCCATCGACATCCCCGGGCGGAAGATCTCCCTGGAGGTCTCCTTCGAGGAGCTGCACGAGCGCCGGCTGAAGCTGGAGGCCGAGGGCGGCTACCGGCCGAAGAACCGCGACCGCCAGGTCAGCCAGGCCCTGCGCGCCTACGCCGCGATGGCCACCTCCGCCGACAAGGGCGCCGTCCGCGACGTCTCCAAGCTCGGCTGACACCCCGCGCACAGCGCCGCGCACCACGAGGAGCCGTTCCGCCCGGCGGGACGGCTCCTCGCGTTCCCGCGGCACCGGGTGATAATCGGCCGTGTGACCGAGCACCCCACCCCCGCCCCCAAGCCCGCCGGCGCCCCCGAGCCGGAGCCGATCCGCTGGTTCGGCACCAGCTGGGTCGGGCGCGGCAGCGACTACTGGCCGCGCCGGGTCGTCGTGCCGATCGGCGCCCTGCTGGCGACCGCGGCAGCGGCCCTCGTCCTGCGCCTCGCCGTCGACGGCGTCCGGCTCTCCGACAACGGGGGCTTCGTCAACGGGCTGCTGCTCGCCGCCGTCGCGATCTGCTCCTGCCTCTCCGGCCTGCGCAACTGGAAGCTGCTCGCCGAGGGCAGGGACGAGCTGACCGGCTGGATGGCCGAGGAGAAGTCGCTCGGCGCGGTCTGGATCATCGGCGGGGCCGGCGCGCTGTTCGCCTACTTCCTCCGCAGCCTCGTCGAGGCCCCCGGCGAGGCGGTCAAGCGGGCCGGGTACGAGCGGGCCACCGCCGCCCACGGACGCCGCCAGGCCGGCCGCAGCGGCCGGCCCGACGCCAGGGCGCCGGGCCGGGGCAAGCGCAAGGGCTGAGGGCGGTCAGCTGCGGCTGACCGTGCCGCAGTCCTCGTGGTCCGTCAGGTCCTTGGAGCGGTCGTACGGGTCGGTGGTCGGCCCGCTCTGCTTCGGCTGCGGCCGGGCGAACTGGTTGAACTGCGGGTGGAAGTAGCCGTCGTAGACGTCGCAGGCGGAGTTGCCGGACTCCGACCGGCTCTTGCCGAAGTTGATCTTCTTCGGGTCGTTCCGGTACTTGCCCGGGTCGTAGAACCGGAAGTCCTCGATCTTCCGCACCACGGTGCGGGCGGTCCAGGTGTCCCCGGCGACATCGGCCGCCGGCACCACCAGGCCCGCCGGCCTGGCCGTCCCGTCGCCCTTGGGTGCCGGCGCCCCCGACTGCGGCGGGGCGCTCGTCGCCGGACGCTGGGAGGCGGCCCGCTGCGCGGCCTCCGGCCCCGGGCGCACGGCGTACACATAGGTGAAGTCGGTGTGCACCACGACACCCTTCTCGCCGTCGCCCTCGACGCTGATCCGGCCCTGCATCCTGACCGTGTCGGTCACCGGGATCGCCTCGCGCGGATCGAACCGGCCGAACGACCCGGTGGGGTCGTTCTCCTTCGACGGGTGGGCCAGCGCGGCCTCCAGCTCGTCGCGGGTCTCCCGTTCGAGCATCGCCAGCGCCGCGTCCGGCCGCCCGCCCGCGATCACCTTCGGATCCAGGTTGGCCGCCGCCAGGTACTCCTTCACCAGCTTGACCTGGGCGGTCACCTGATCGGCGCTGAACACCCCGATCGGGCCGGGGGCCTGCGGCAGCTCGAAGGCGTCCAGCGTGGTCGGCCAGCCCTCGGCGGGCGAGCCGGCCCACGGGTGGTCGACGGTCGGCTGCTTCGTGTCGGCGGTCGGCGGCGCGGTGGTCGGCTTCGCCGTCTCCGGGGGCGCGGTGGGCGCGGCGGAGGAGCTGCTGTCGCCGCCGTAGTGCTCGGAGTACCAGCTCCGCAGGGCGTTCAGGTTCAGCGCCGCCAGCAGCACCGCGACCGTCAGCACCACATAGAGCGGCGTGCGCCACTCCAGCCGGCGGCGCGGGCGGGGGCCGCCCCAGGGGTCGACCGGCTTCGGGCTTCGGCCGAACCGCTTCGCCTTCGCCGGGCCGTCGTTCACCGAGCGGCGGCCGCCCGGGTCGACCGGCGGGGTGTGCTTCCACTGGGCGGCGAGCATCCGGGTGCGGCCCGACTGCTCCTTCACGGCAGCGCCCTTGACGAACTCGTCGTCCAGGACGAGGTCGTCGAACGGGTCCTTCCCGCCCGCTCCGGACGGGTCCGCCCCGTCCGGGTTCCGGCCCTCGGACGGGCGCGGTTCTGGATCTTCGGCTATCGGCATCGCGCCAGTATGCCGAGGAGGTGTGACGGTTCCCCGATCGGGGCCACACCTTGTGGTGAACTCGTGCACGGTGTGCGGTGATCACCCCTTTTTGTCCGCTGCCGGGGCCGCCTCACCCCTTGCCGCGGGCCTGCTTCACCGAGCCGACCACACCCGCGACCGCCAGCAGCACGCCGGCCGGCAGCAGCGAGAGGAAGAACGCGCCGAACAGGCTCGCGTCGCCGAGGAACGTCTGCGCCAGCATGTTCAGCACCAGCAGTCCGCCGGCCGCCGGCAGCGCCGACTGCCAGGGGTGCTCGGCCGCCCACTTGCGCAGCCGCCGGTCGCCGGTGTCGCGGCGCAGCTGCCCGCCCACCGTGCCGACCAGGAAGAAGAAGAACAGCGCCCAGCCGGCCGGACCGGCCAGCATGCTCAGCGACCAGTTCCCGGTGATCGCGTCGATCCCCAGGGCCGTCGCCCCCACCACCGCACCGACACCCGCGGCCGTCCGCCACGGTCCCACCGTCGCGGCGGCGACGGCGGCTTGCCGGTTCTCACGTCGGGACATCTCTCCGTGTGCCATACGTCCACGGTGCGCCCGGGAACAGCCGCGGGCCATAGGGGAGAACCCCGAGTTTCTCCCTAGGTGTTCGTGGGCTTCCGCAGAATGGACGCTCCCGCTGCGGGCGGGCCGGCGGTGCGAGGATGGCGGCAGGAACGGATGCAAGGAGCGGGCATGGGCAGCGCAGCGGCGCACGGGCAGAAGATCGCCTTCCTCGGCACGGGCAAGATCGGGGAGGCCCTGCTCTCCGGTCTGCTGCGGGCCGGAAAGGACCCGGCCGACGTCCTGGTGACCGCCCGCCGGCCGGAGCGGGCCGCCGAGCTGGCCGCCACGTACGGGGTCGGCGTGGTGAGCAACAGCGAGGCCGCCAAGCTCGCGGACACCCTGATCCTCGCGGTGAAGCCGCAGGACATGGGCACCCTGCTGGACGAGCTGGCGCCGCACGTCAGCGCGGACCGGCTGGTGATCTCGGCGGCGGCCGGCATCCCCACCGCCTGGTTCGAGGCCCGGCTGGCGGCCGGCACCCCGGTGGTCCGGGTGATGCCCAACACGCCCGTCCTGGTGGACGAGGGGATGAGCGTGATCTCCGGCGGCTCGCATGCCACCGAGGCGCATCTGGAGCGGGCCGAGGAGATCTTCCGCTCGGTCGGCAAGGCACTGCGGCTGCCGGAGTCCCAGCAGGACGCGGCCACCGCGCTCTCCGGATCCGGCCCGGCGTACTTCTACTTCCTGGTCGAGGCGATGACCGACGCGGGCATCCTGCTCGGCCTGCCCCGGCACGTGGCGCACGACCTGATCGTGCAGTCGGCGATCGGCGCCTCGGTGATGCTGCGGGACTCCGGCGAGCACCCGGTGAAGCTGCGCGAGGCGGTCACCTCGCCGGCCGGCACCACCATCGCGGCCATCCGCGAGCTGGAGAACCACGGGGTGCGGGCCGCCCTGCTCGGCGCCCTGGAGGCGGCCCGGGACCGCTCCCGGGAGCTGGCCTCCGGGGGCAAATAGGGCCGCCGGAGGCGCCCAGTAGGCTCGACGGTATGGCCTATGACCTGGTGATCTTCGACAACGACGGTGTCCTGGTGGACAGCGAGCCGCTCTCCAACCGGCTGCTCGCCGAGTACCTGACCGAACTCGGGTACCCGACCACGACCGAGGACTCCTACCAGGACTTCATGGGCACCGCCGCCCACCGGGTCCACGACGTGATCGCCGAACGGTACGACGGCGCGAAGCTGCCCGACGGCTTCGACGGCCTCTTCCATGCCCGCGTGTTCGCCGCGTTCGACGCCGAGCTCACCGCCGTCCGGGGCGCGGAGGCGCTGCTGAAGGAGCTTCAGCAGTGCTCCGTGCCCTACTGCCTGGCCTCCTCGGCGAACCACGAGTGGATCCGCACCGCCCTCGACGTCACCGGCCTGCGTGGGTACCACGCCGAGGAGCGGATCTTCAGCGCCCAGGACGTCGGCGTCGGCAAGCCCGCGCCCGACCTCTTCCTGCACGCCGCCCGTACGCTCGGCGTCGACCCGGCCCGCTGCCTGGTGCTGGAGGACAGCCCCAACGGCGTGCTGGCCGCCCGCGCCGCCGGGATGGACGTGTACGGCTACACCGCGCTCACCGACCCGGCCAAGCTCACCGCCGCCGGTGCCACCGGGCTGATCGCGGCCCTGGCCGAGGTGCCGGCGCTGCTCTGAGCCCGCCGGGGCCGCGGTGGAGAACTCCCGCGCGACCCCTCCCGCAATCGCCCGCCACCGCCTACGCTCTCGCCAACATCGTCGTACCGGCCAGTAGCGAGGTCCGTGTGAGCACCGCGATACCCCCTCGGCTGCGGCAGGCCAGAGCCGCGCTCGCAGCGAGCTTCCTGCTCCAGGGCGTCACCTTCGCCCTGCTGGTCACCTGCATCCCCGAGATCCAGGACCGGTACGGGCTCAGCGACGCGCTGCTGCCGGTCTTCCTGGCCGCCGTGCCGGTCCTGGCCGGGGTGGGCTCGATCGTCTCCGAGCAGCTGGTGAAGCGGACCGGCGCGCGCGCCGTGCTGCGGGTGGTCCAGCCCGCCGTCTGCCTCAGCCTGGCCGCTGCCGGGCTCGGTGGGACGCTCTGGCAACTCGCCCTCGCGCTGGGCGCGTTCGGGCTGCTGGTCGGTGCGCTGGACGCCAGTATGAACATGCTCGGGGTGGGCCTCCAATACCGCTACGGCCGCTCGGTCATGCTCGGCTTCCACGCCGCGTTCAGCCTCGGCGGCATCCTCGGCGCGGCCCTCGCCGGCCTCGGCTCGCACTACGACCTCGGCCTGCCCGTCCTGTTCGGGACGGCCGCCGCCGTGATCGCCCCGCTCGCCGTGCTGGCCGGCACCCTCCCCCGGCCTTCGGCCGGGGGGACCCCCACTGCCGGGCCCGCCGAGCTCGGCGACGCCGTCCGGGAGGCCGCCGAGGCCGCCGCCCGGTCCATCCCGTGGCGGCCGCTGCTGCCGCTCTGCCTGGCGATGGCCTTCGCCTACATCGCCGACGCCTCGGTCTCCAACTACAGCGTCAAGTACCTCACCGACGGCCTGGGCAGCCCCGAGGACGTCGCCAAGCTCTCCTATCTCGGCTACATGGTGGCGATGCTGCTCGGCCGGGCGGTCGGAGACCGTGCGGTGCAGCGCTGGGGTGCCGTCCCGGTGGTCCGCGGCGGAGCGGCCCTGGCCGCGCTGGGCTTCGCGGTGGCGGCCGCCGCGCCCGGTGCCCCGGCCGGGATCGCCGGGTTCACCGTGCTCGGCTTCGGGATCTGCGCGATCATCCCGCAGGTCTTCGCGGCCGGCGGGCGGCTCTTCCCGGCCGACTCGGACGCCGCCGTGGCCCGGCTCAACCTCTTCAACTACGTGGGCTTCCTGGTCGGTTCGCCCCTGGTCGGGGCGATCGCCGGTGCCGGCTCGTACCGCTGGGCGCTGCTCGCCCCGATGCTGCTGGTGCTGGCCGTCCTGCCGCTGGCCGGCCGGTTCGCCCCGGCCCCGGTGCTGGCTCCGGCGACGGCCTGAGGCCGAGGCCCGACGTCCGAGGCCCGACGTCCGAGGCCCGACGTCCGAGGCCCGACGTCCGAGGCCTGACGGCCGAGGCCTGCTGTCAGAGGTCCGGGCGCTGGGCTCAGGGCTCAGGGCTCGCGGATCTCGTCCAGTGACTCCTGCATCAGCGCCTTGGCGCGGGTGAACCAGTCCGCGAGGACGGCGATCTCGGCCGGCGTGTAGTCGGCGAACAGCGCGCCGAGGCGCTGGTAGAACGGGCCGTAGACCTCCAGGATGCGCGCCTGTGCCGACTCGGCCATCACCACCCGTACCCGGCGCCGGTCGGCGGGGTCGGCCTCCCGGTGGGCGTAGCCGGCCTTCTCCAGGCGGTTGAGCACGCCGGTCACCGCGCCGGTGGTCAGGTGTGCCCGTTCGGCGAGGTCGCCGGCGGCCAGCGGCTCCCCGGCCAGGGCCGCCTCGATGACGAAGCCGAGGCAGGTGAGGTCGGTGACGTTCAGTCCGAGCCGTGCGGCGATGTCCTGTTGTCCGAACTGTGCGAGCGCGATCATCCGGTCCATCGCGTACTGCGCCTGCTCGGCCGTCGCCTGCGGGCGCGGCTTGCCCTCCACGGGAGATCTCCTTAGCATCTAAGTTACTTAGCTCGTGAGATAAAACGCCTGCGCGGCCGCTCCGCACTGCGGTCCGGCCGGTCGCGGGTCCCATCACACCAAAGAGGAGACATGGGCGCACACGACGAGCACGACATGGGCCACACCGTCGCCGGCTGGACCGGCGTCGCCCTCGCGGTCACCGGCAGCGCCGTCGCCGGCCTGGCCCTGGTGGCCGGCTCGGCGGCAGGGCTCTGGCTCGGCGCGGTGGTCACCGCGCTCGGGGCGCTCACCGCCTGGCTGCTCCACCTCGCCGGCTGGGGCAAGGCGACCGGCCCGCGTCCGCCCGGCCGCCGGCACTGGCGCACCCGCGACGCGGCCGCCCGGTACGGCCACCCCGACTGCCTCGGCTGCCGCCTGGCGGGCCGGACCGGTGCCGGGGCCGTCGCCGCCGGGGCCGCCGCCGCGAGCGGTGCCGAGGCCGCCCCCACGCCCCGCCCGGCCGGCCGGCCCGCCCGCGGGTAGCCGCGCCCACGGGCCGGGGGCACGCCCCTGGCGGCCGTCGCACCGCCGCGACGCACTACCGTGGAGGCCATGCCCGAAGCCGAGCGTGACACCCCCTGCGGCCTGCATCTCTTCTGGGACGAGGCGGTCACCGCCTACGACTTCGGTCCCGGCCACCCGATGGACCCGGACCGGCTGGCGCTCACCATGCGCCTGGTGGAGTCCCTCGGACTGAACACCGGGCCGGGTGTCACCGTCCGCTCCGCGCCGCCGGCCGGCGACTCCACCCTCCACCTGGTGCACACCCGCGAGTACGTCGAGGCGGTCAAGCACGCCGCCGCCCACCCGGACGAGCGGGACCAGCGGCACGGGCTCGGCACCGACGACAACTGGGCCTTCCCCGCCGTGCACTCCGCCTCCGCGCTGATCGCCGGCCAGTCGGTGGCCGCCGCCGAGGCCGTCTGGCGCGGAGAGACCCCGCACGCCGTCAACTTCGCCGGCGGCCTCCACCACGCCATGCCCGGCAAGGCGTCCGGCTTCTGCATCTACAACGACCCCGCGCTCGCCATCGCCCGGCTGCTCGAACTCGGCGCCGAGCGGGTCGCCTACGTCGACGTGGACGTCCACCACGGCGACGGCGTCCAGCAGGCGTTCTGGGACGACCCCCGGGTGCTCACCGTCTCGCTGCACGAACACCCCGCCACGCTCTTCCCGCAGACCGGCTGGGCCACCGAGACCGGTGGCCCCGACGCCCCCGGCACCGCCGCCAACCTGCCATTGCCCGCCGGCACCGGCGACTCCGGCTGGCTGCGCGCCTTCCACGCCCTGGTGCCCGAGCTGCTGGCCGCCTTCCGCCCGCAGGTCCTGGTCACCCAGCACGGCGCGGACACCCACCTGGAGGACCCGCTCGCCCACCTCGCCGTCACCGTCGACGCCCAGCGCCTGATCGCCGAGGAACTGCACGCCCTGGCCCACGAGCACGCCGACGGCCGCTGGATCGCGCTCGGCGGGGGCGGCTACGCCGTCGTGGACGTCGTCCCGCGGACCTGGACCCACCTCGTCGCCACCGCCGCCGGCCGGCCCGTCGACCCGGCCACCGAGACCCCGGAGGCCTGGCGCGCGGAGGTGTACCGGCGCACCCGCCGCCCGGCCCCGCTGCGGATGACCGACGGCGCCCGGCCGGCCTGGCGCGACTTCGACGCGGGATACGATCCGGCCGACCGGCTCGATCAGGCGATCCTGGCCGCCCGCCGCGCCGTCCTGCCCCACCACGGCCTGCTGCCCTGACCAGCGGCCCTGAACCGCGGCCCCCGGTTGTGAAGGGTGTGGGCGGTGCGCACGGACGGTACGGCAGACCGCCGAGCGACTACGTACTGCAACAGTCCTATCTCTCACCGTACGAGGACTGCGCTTCTCCCTCTTCCCACTGGTACCACCCATAACTACTCTGGGGATACACGTGTGCCGGTGGAGTCACCGGAGGGGAAGCCGGTGCCTTGCACACGGGTAAGGGTCGGGTGATGGTCATGAGTTCCGGCGAACGCCCCCTGCAGGAAGTCGTCTTCCTGACCGTGGCCGAAGTGGCCGCGGTCATGCGGGTGTCCAAGATGACGGTGTACCGGTTGGTGCACAGCGGAGAGCTGCCGGCCATCCGGGTCGGGCGGTCCTTCCGGGTGCCCCAGCAGGCGGTGCACGAGTACCTCAAGGAGTCCTACGTGCGGCTCGAGAGCGCGTAGGGCAGGCGGCGGGTCGGGGCTCACAGCCGGTGGGCCCCGCACCCGTTTGCCGCAGATTTCCCCCGAGTTTCCCGGTCACGGGGAGCACGATTACGGCCCTGGCCGTACGGACGGTAGGCTAGGCCCTCCGTCAGTCGTATGGACTCCGTCTCTCACGGACGGGAGTCTCAGTGAGCGAGGGTTGTTCCGTGGGCTCTGTCATCAAGAAGCGTCGCAAGCGTATGGCCAAGAAGAAGCACCGCAAGCTTCTGAAGCGGACCCGCGTGCAGCGTCGCAACAAGAAGTAAGCGCCCGCCGCGCCCTGCGCGCCCGGCGCTTCCACCGCCCGTCCAGGCCCCCGTGGTCTGGGCGGGCGGTGTCGTTTCACGGCCCGCCGCGGTGTCGCGGTACGGTGCACGCAGGTCGCGGAGGCCGAGGAATGAGGTGCAGCACTGTGGGCAAGGTCGTGCTCGTCACCGGTGTGGCCCGCCAGTTGGGGGCCCGCTTCGCCGCCGAGCTCCGCCGCCGGCCCGGCGTCGACCTGGTGGTCGGCGTGGACGTGCAGCCGCCCCGGCAGGCCGTCGAGGAGCCGGACGGGCCCGCCGCGCCGTACCGGTTCCACCAGCTCGACCTGCGCCGCCCGGCGGTGGCCCGGGTGATCGCCGAGCACGGCGTCGACACCGTCGTCCACCTCGCCGTGAGCGCCACCGGCCTGGGCTCCACCAACCGCTCGTCGGTCAAGGAGTCCAACGTCATCGGCACCATGCAGCTGCTCGGTGCCTGCCAGAAGGCGCCCGGGGTGCGGCGGCTGGTCGTGAAGTCGACCACCGGCGTCTACGGCTCGGCGCCGCGCGACCCGGCGGTGTTCACCGAGCGGACCCAGCCCAAGAACCTGCCCGGCGGCGGCTTCGCCAAGGACGCGGTGGAGGTCGAGGGCTACGTCCGCGGCTTCGCCCGCCGCCGCCCGGACGTCGCGGTGACGGTGCTGCGGTTCGCCAACATCGTCGGGCCCGGCGCCGACACCCCGCTCAGTGAGTACTTCGCGCTGCCGGTGCTGCCCACCGTCCTCGGGTACGACCCGCGGCTGCAGTTCGTCCACGAGGACGACGTGCTCGCGGTGCTCTCCCTGGCGGCCGACGAACCCGAGCCGGGCACCGTCAACACCGGCACCTTCAACGTGGCGGGGGAGGGCGTGCTGCTGCTCTCCCAGTGCGCCCGCCGGCTCGGCCGGCCGATGCTGCCGCTGCTGCTGCCCGCGATCAGCTGGATGGCCGGGCTGGCCCGGCAGACCAGGATGGTCGACTTCTCGCCCGAGCAGCTGCGGCTGCTGACCCACGGCCGGGTGGTGGACACCGCCCGGCTGCGCGAGACCTTCGGCTACCGGCCCCGGTACACCACCCCGGAGGCGTTCGCCGACTTCGCCGCCGCCCAGTCCGCCGGCCTGCTGCCGCCCGAGCGGCTCGCCGCCGTCACCGACGGGCTGGCCGCGCTGCTCGGGCGCGAGCACGGCCCGGCCACCCGTCCCGACCGACCCAGGAGCTGAACCCGCGATGAGTGCCGCAGCCGAGAACGCGCCGGGCGAGGCCAAGGTCATCCCGATCGAGTCCGCGCCCAGCTGGAGCGAGCCCGACCGGCCCGCCGGCCTGGCCGACCAGCTCGCCGACGCCGTCGGCGGGGCGCTGGCCGGGCGGCTCGGCCCGGCCGCCACCCGGCTGTTCGGCAAGGGCTGGGAGGGCCGGGCCGCCGACGGCCTCGCCTTCGTGCGCCGCCGGATCACCGGGGACTACGAGGTGGACGAGTTCGGATTCGACCGCGAGCTGACCGAGGAGGTGCTGCTCTCGCTGCTGCGCCCGCTCGCCGAGAAGTACTTCCGGATCGAGGTGCGCGGGATCGAGAACATCCCGGCCGAGGGCGGCGCGCTGATCGTCGCCAACCACTCCGGGACGATCCCGCTGGACGCCCTGATGACCCAGGTCGCCATCCACGACCACCACCCCGGCGGGCGGTTCCTGCGGATGCTCGCCGCCGACCTGGTGTTCGTCCTGCCAGGCATCAACGAGCTGGCCCGCAAGGCCGGCCACACGCTGGCCTGCAACGAGGACGCCCAGGCACTGCTGGAGCGCGGCGAGCTGGTCGGGGTCTGGCCGGAGGGCTTCAAGGGCATCGGCAAGCCGTTCTCCGACCGGTACAAGCTGCAGCGGTTCGGGCGCGGCGGGTTCGTCGCCTCGGCGCTGAGGGCGCAGGTGCCGATCGTCCCCTGCTCGATCGTCGGTGCGGAGGAGACCTATCCGATGATCGGCAACTTCAAGACACTGGCCCGGCTGCTGGGCCTGCCGTACGTGCCGATCACGCCGACCTTCCCGTGGCTCGGGCCGCTGGGCGCGGTGCCGCTGCCGACCAAGTGGACGATCCAGTTCGGCGAGCCGATCGCCACCGACCGGCACCCGGTGGAGGCGGCGGACGACCCGATGCTGGTCTTCGACCTGGCCGACGAGGTGCGGGAGACCATCCAGCACACCCTCTACGAGCTGCTGGTGCAGCGGCGTTCGGTGTTCTTCTGATCCTGCCGGAATCCTTCCGGAACGGCTGAGGGGCCCGGCGGCGCCGGGCCCCTCAGCCGTTCCGGCCGCGTCAGCCGCCGAGGATCCGCAGCCCGGGCAGCAGCCCGGGGATCAGCGGTGGCACCTCGACACCCTGCGGCGGTGCGTCGCCGGTGGCGGCGCTGGGTGTGCCGGACGGCTGCGGGGCCGCCTGGTCGGGCGTCGGGTCGGGGCTCGGGGAGGGCTTGGTGCCGGTGAGCCCGCTGGTGAGGTTGTCGACCAGCCCGTTGACCGCGCCCGCGGCGTTGCTGGGCACGCTGCTCGGGGCGACGGCGCCGCCGTTGCCGGGCGTGCTCGCCCCGGCGGAGGGTGCCCGCTCGGTGGTGCCGGCCTTGCCTCCGTTGGCGCTGCCCGCGCCGCCGCTCTGGGCCGGTCCGGCGCCCGGTGCGGGGTTGCCGCCGACGGCCGGGGTGCCGGCCGGGGAGCCGCCGCTGGGCGCGGAGCCCGTGCCGCCGCCCGTCCCGTTGCCGACCTTGTCGCCGCCCTTGGCGGGCGGCCCGGCCAGACGCAGGGGCGCGACGTCCTCGCTTATGTCGTCGAAGAGCTGGTCGACCAGGTGCGCCTGCGGGATCAGCTGGACCGGCAGCCTGCTCTGCAGGTCGCTCCAGCGGTCGTCCTCGTCCTGGGCGAAGCCGGCCAGGGTGCGCATCGGGTCGAGCGAGCCGTTGCTCCGGTAGACCGAGCGCAGCAGGTCGCGGCCCTTGAGGGCGTCGGCGTGCATGTCGTCGAGCGCCTTGCGGACCTGCTCGACGGTGCCCGGGCTGAGCGCGCCGGCGCCGTCCGTCCGGCCGACCAGGCTCTGGGCCTCGCCGAGCCGGGTGGCGGCGTTGTCGAGCAGCAGCCCGCCGCGCTCGCTGTCGGAGTTCGCGAGGTCCAGCCGGAGCCCTTCGAGGCCGCGCTTCATGCCGTACAGCGTGTCCCCGGGCAGGGCGTTGGAGCTGGCGGCGGCCGCACCGGCGAAGCTGCCGACGGCGAGCCCGGCGACCAGGCCGCCGATCGCGAACCGGCGGCTCCAACGGCCGCGCGGCGCCATCCGGACCGCCCGGTGCCTGCGCTGGCGGGGCACGGTCGCGCCCGGCCCGCCGGCGAAGGCCTGCTCGAACGCGGCCATCAGCTGGGCGCGTTGGACGGTTCGGACCTCCGCGTCCAGCTCCGGTCCGGGCAGTGCACCGAGTGCACCGGCCATGCCGACCAGCTCGGCCATGGCGGCCGAACCGGCTCCGGTGGAAACGGTGTTGGCCGATCCGGCAGCGTCGGCGCCGCGTTGCTCTGCCTGGTGGGCCTCCAGCGCCTCGGCGAAGGCCTTCACCCGCCGGTGCTCCAGCACGTTTGCCGTCACGGGCCACACCTCCCTTCGTCGTTGTCGACACCCCGGCCTGCCGGACGGTTGCCTCGGCGGGCCAAAGCCACTCCATCGGGTGAGAGGTCGCAATTCGACTTGACCGTACGCCTGGTGGAGGCTTGCACGCTGGCCAACGAGCGGTGCGGGCGGTCGGTTACGCACGGCTGATCATCGGACCGACCGTTCACCCGGACGTGTCGGGCCGGCACCGACGGTGACGGCCCCCCGGTCGTCCTCCCCGGTGGCTTACCCGTCGTCCTCCCCGTCGTCCACCCGGCTCGCTGCCCGGCTATCTCACCGGGGCGGTCCCCGGCGCCGTCCCCGGCGCCGCCGCCGCGGTCCCCCGGTCCCGCTCCGCTCACCGCGCGTCGGGCGGCAGCAGGCGGGCCAGCGTCCGCACCGCGCGGTACTGGAGGGTCTTGATGGCGCCCTCGTTCTTGCCCATGATCCGGGCCGTCTCGGCCACCGAGAGCCCCTGCAGGAAGCGGAGCGTGACGCACTCCTGCTGCTGCGGGTTGAGCCGGCGCACAGCGTCCAGCAGGGCGGCGTTGGAGAGCGACTCCAGCACCGACTCCTCCGGGCTGCGCTCGCACTCGTTGGAGTCGAGCATCTCCCCGGTGGTGACCTCCAGCCGGAACCGGCTGGACTTGAAGTGGTCGGCCACCAGGTTGCGGGCGATGGTCACCAGCCAGGCGCCGAAGTCCCGGCCCTGCCAGGTGAAGGTGCCGATCCGGCGCAGCGCGCGCAGGAAGGTCTCGCTGGTGAGGTCCTCGGCGGTGGCCCGGCTGCCCACCCGGTAGTAGATGTAGCGGTAGACGGTGTCCGCGTAGTGGTCGTAGAGGCGGCCGAAGGCCTCGCTCTCGCCGGCCTGGGCCTTCTCGACGAGCTCCATGATCGGGTTGTGCTCGGTCTCGTAGCCGGGGCTCGGGGCCGTCCTGGCCCGGCTGCGGCCGCTGGTGCCGGTGGCCCCGGTCCGGCCGCGCGAGCCCGTCCCGGTGGAGGAGCCGGCGGCGGTGGTGCGCAGGGCCTGGCCTGCGGGTTGGGGCGGGCCGTAGCCGAACGCGGCTCCGGCGGGGACCAGTTGGGGCGATGCGGTGAGCTGGCTGCGGAGCAGGGTGCGCAACAGCTCCAGGCCGGTGGAGATCTGCCGGGCGGAGGCCGGGCGGCCGCGGAGGCTGGTGCGGGAGCGCAGGGGCGCGGGCGACGGGCGGGAGGGTGCAGGCGCGTCGTTCCGGACGGGTGGGTACACGGGACTCCCAGAGGCAGAACTGTGGACGGATCACCTCCGCCTGCGCGGAGAGCACGTCCGCGCCGCCCGGTCGGGAGGGGCGCGTGGGTGACGTGCATCCAGGAGAGAATAACGCTTTGTGCAATGACAGCTACACCGTGTGGTCGAAGTGGTCGTTTAGGATCCGCATTGCATGCATATTCGGCTGACACTGACCGAAGATGTCATCGTTCATCCGGCTCAACGTGATCGAACAGGCGCATAGGGTGACCAATTCGGCGGTCTGGTGGGCGGTTTCCCAGTCATTGGCCTCGGTAACCCCTGACTTTCCCCGTCTGACGAACGATCAGAACCGGTCACTGGATGACAGGTTCGTTCGGCCGGCTCGGACGGCCCTGCGCCACACGGGAGTTCGCCCGTACGAGGGGCCTGGTCAGCATGCGGATTGACGGGTGGTCACCCGTCCAGGGGAAGCCGTCGCCCCGGCGCGCCACGGCACGGCGAGGGCGTGGCCAGGACGTGCTTCAGGCGGGTCCGGGTCTGGTCCGGGGCGCGGGTCAGGCGCGCTGGCGGCGGTGCAGGGCGACCCCGGCGGCCGCCGCGCCCGCGACGACGCCCAGTGCGGCCGCCGCCGGCAGGCCCACCCGGGCCGCCTTGCGCCCGGTCCGGAAGTCCCGCACCCGCCAGCCCTGGGCCCGGGCGTGCCGGCGCAGCGCGCCGTCCGGGTTCACCACGTACGGGTGGCCGACCAGCGAGAGCATCGGGATGTCGTTGGCCGAGTCGCTGTACGCGGCGCAGCGGTCCAGTGCGAGCCGCTCGCGGCGGGCCAGCGCCCGGACGGCGGCCGCCTTGGCGGGCCCGTGCAGCAGCTCGCCGACCAGTCGGCCGGTGTAGAGGCCGCCCTCGGCCTCGGCCACGGTGCCGAGCGCGCCGGTCATGCCGAGCCGGCGGGCGATGACCCGGGCCACCTCCAGCGGGGCGGCGGTGACCAGCCAGACCCGCTGGCCGGCGTCCAGGTGCATCTGGACCAGGGCGCGCGTGCCGGGCCAGATCTTGTCGGCGACGACCTGCTCGAAGACCTCCTCGCAGATGGCTTCGAGGTCGGCGGTCCGCTTGCCGGCGACCAGGCCGAGCGCGGTGTGCTGAGCGTCGGCCATGTGGTCCGGGTCCTCGGCGCCGTGCAGCCGGAACCAGGTCTGCTGCCAGGCGAACCGGGCGATGTCACGGCGGGTGAGGAAGCCGCGGCGGTAGAGGCCGACGCCGAGGTAGAAGATCGCGGCGCCGCGCAGGATGGTGTTGTCGCAGTCGAAGAACGCGGCGGCGCGCGGGTCGTCCCGCTCGGGGGTGTGGTTCCCGGCGGGTGCCTTGGGGGCCTTCGCCGGCCGGTCGGCCGCCGGGGCCTGCTCGGCTGCCGGGGCCTGCTCGTCCGGCGCGGCGGGGGCGGTGGCGACGGCCGGCTCGGCCCGCAGGGCGGCCTCCGCCGCCTCGGCCGCGGCCTCGCCGGCCAGGGCGGTCCGCGCGGTGGTGGAACGCCTTGACTGGGTGAGCCTTCGGAGCACGGCCATGGCACCGAGCATAGCCAGCCGGGCCGGGAGAGGCCGTGACGGCGGCGTGCCCGCGCGGTGAACACCGGACGGCCCGGCCGTGGGTCCGGGTCGGTGTGAGAGGGGCGCACAATGGCCGGGTGAGCCCACTGCTGCGACGTGACAAGAACCCGAGCCCGAAGCCGGCCGAGCGGACCGTGACCCTGGTCGGCAAGCCGGGCTGCCACCTGTGCGACGACGCCCGGGAGGTGATCGTCCGGGTGACCGGTGAGCTCGGTGCGTCCTTCGAGGAGAGGGACATCACACAGGACGAGGAGCTGTACCGGAAGTACTGGGAGCAGATCCCGGTCACCCTGATCGACGGCCGCCAGCACGACTTCTGGCGGGTCGACGAGCGCCGCCTGCGCGCCGCCCTCGGGGCCTGAGAGGCGGGCGGTACGCGCCCGGAGCGCCGCCGGTCGGCTCCCGCTCACTGCCGACGCCGCCCCCGCCGGTCGGCGGGGGCGCTTCGCCGAATCGTTGTGAAGAAAACCGGGATCGCTCTGGGGAGCCCCCTGCTGGTCGGCTTACGATCGAACTCGTTTGCGCCCATGGGGGGCTGAGCACGCGAGGAGTGCCGCCATGCTTCCCGTCCCGACCCCTGGGACCTCTGTCGCCCCCGCCGGGGCCGGGGGGTTCGCGGTGGTGGACGTGGAGGCGACCGGCCGCAGCCCGTGGCGGCACCGGGTGGTCGAGGTCGCCGTGGTGCTGCTGGACGGGGCGCTGCGTCCCGAGGCCGAGTTCTGCACCCTGCTGGACCCGTTGGGCCCGGTCGGCCCGACCCATGTGCACCGGATAGCCCAGGCCGACGTCGAGGGCGCCCCCCGGTTCCGCGAGATCGCGCCGCACCTGCTGGAGCTGCTGGCCGGCCGGGTGCTGGTCGGCCATCACGTGACCTGCGACCACGCGTTCCTGGACCGCGAGTTCGCTCGGATCGGCGTGCCGCTGCCGCCGGTCCCGCTGCTCTGCACGATGCGGCTGGCGCGCGCGCACCTGCCGCAGGCCCGCGGTTTCGGCCTGGTGGCCTGCGCGGAGGCGGCGGGTCTGGGCCGGTTCCCGGCGCACACCGCGCTGGGCGACGCCCGGGCCACGGCCGAGCTGCTGCGGCACTGCCTGGGGGCACCGTCCTGCCCGCCGGACGACTGGGCGGTGCCGTTGCGCGAGGCGGCCCGGGTGCCGTGGCCGCGGCTGGGCCGGGCGCGTTCCCGGCCGTCCGGGGAGTCCGTTCCGCTGCTCCGCCGCGACCTGCCGTCCGGGGAGTCCGTCCCGCTGCTCCACCGCGACCCGGCGTCCGGGCCGTCGGCGGCGGGCCTGCCCGAGCCGCTGCGGGAGCCCGCGCACCCCGTCCGGACACCGGGCGCACAGCCCCCGGCGGCGGCCCGGAAGGAGTCCGGTGCTATGGGGTCTTCGGCGTGATGCGCATCACTGTGCGGGGACAAATCGGACACCATCTTTGTGCACACGTTCACAAACGCATAGCCTGGCTGCCAAAGCCCAGCTTCACCCACAGGAGCACCGTGGCAATCGGCCGATCACCACAGAGCAGTTCGCAGACGCCCGACCAGGGCGCCGCGCGCCGACCCTCGCGTGCCCGGGGCATCCCGGAGGCGACCGTCGCCCGTCTTCCCCTCTACCTGCGGGCCCTCACCGCGCTCTCCGAGCGCTCGGTGCCGACCGTCTCCTCCGAGGAGCTGGCGGCCGCCGCGGGCGTGAACTCCGCGAAGCTGCGCAAGGACTTCTCCTACCTCGGCTCGTACGGCACCCGCGGTGTCGGCTACGACGTCGAGTACCTCGTCTACCAGATCTCCCGCGAGCTGGGCCTGACCCAGGACTGGCCGGTCGTCATCGTCGGCATCGGGAACCTCGGCCACGCGCTCGCCAACTACGGCGGCTTCGCCTCCCGCGGCTTCCGGGTGGCGGCCCTGCTGGACGCCGACCCGGCCGTGGTCGGCAGCAGCGCGGCCGGCCTGCCGGTGCGCCACATGGACGAACTGGAGTCCATCGTGGAGAGCCAGCACGTCTCGATCGGCGTCATCACCACCCCGCCCGGCGCCGCCCAGCAGGTTTGCGACCGCCTGGTCGAGGCCGGCGTCACCAGCATCCTCAACTTCGCCCCGACCGTGCTGACCGTCCCGGACGGCGTGGACGTGCGCAAGGTGGACCTCTCCATCGAGCTGCAGATCCTGGCCTTCCACGAGCAGCGCAAGGCCGGCGAGGAGCCCGACCGCACCGAGTCGGTGCTGGACCGCGCCCCCGGTCCGGTCCGCGCGGCCGCCGCCAAGCTGCGCCGCGCCGCCGGCGGCTCCGGCAAGACCCGTACCACCGCCGAGCCGGCGGCCAAGGACGCCGAGGCGGCGCCGAAGGCCAACAAGCCCGGCAAGGGCGGCGAGGGTGAGCTCTCCGCGGTGATGCCGGCATGAGCAACGAGATCCGTGGCACCAGGGGGCGGGCATGAGTCTTCTCGTCGTAGGACTGAGCCATCGCACCGCCCCGGTCGGCGTGCTGGAGCGCGCCGCCCTGACCGGTGACGTCCCGACCAGGCTGCTGCACGACGCGGCGGCCACCGCGACCGTCGCCGAGGCCGCGCTGCTGAACACCTGCAACCGGATCGAGCTGTACGCGGACGTGGACAAGTTCCACGCCGGCGTCGCCGAGCTGTCGCTGCTGCTGGCCCACCACAGTGGGGTGGACCTGGAGGAGCTGACCTCCCACCTCTACGTCCACTACGAGGACCGCGCCGTCCACCACCTCTTCTCGGTGGCCTGCGGCCTGGACTCGATGGTGGTCGGCGAGGGCCAGATCCTCGGCCAGCTGCGCGACGCACTGGCCAAGGCGCAGGACGAGCACACCGCCGGGCGCGGCCTGAACGAGCTGTTCCAGCAGGCCCTGCGGGTCGGCAAGCGCGCGCACAGCGAGACCGGCATCGACAAGGCCGGCCAGTCGCTGGTGACCTTCGGCCTGGAGCAGGTCGCGGCCGGCGCCGGCGAGATCGCGGGCAAGCGGGCCCTGGTGGTCGGCGCGGGCTCGATGAGCTCGCTGGCCGCCGCCACCCTGGTCCGCTCCGGCGTCACCGACCTGCTGATCGCCAACCGGACGCCCGAGCGCGCCGAGCGGCTGGTCGAGATCCTCGGTGCCGGTGCGGCCCGGACGGTCGAGCTGGCCAAGGTGCCCGAGGCACTGGCCGACGTCGACCTGGTGATCTCCTGCACCGGCGCGGCCGGCGTGGTGATCAGGGCCGAGGACGTCGCCGCGGCGGTCGCCGCCCGCGGTGGCACCACCCCGCTCGCCTTCCTCGACCTCGCCATGCCGCGCGACGTCGACCACGCCGTGCACGAGCTGCCCGGCGCGCTCCTGGTCGACCTGGAGAGCCTCTCGCACGCCCACGCCGCCACCCCCGGCGCCGGGGACGTGGACGCGGTCTCCGGCATCGTCGCCGACGAGGTGGCCGCCTTCGGCGCCGCCCAGCGGGCCGCCCGGATCGCCCCCACCGTGGTGGCGCTGCGGGCGATGGCCTCCGACGTGGTCGCCGCCGAGCTGGGCCGACTGGACTCCCGGCTGCCCGGTCTGGACGAGCGCTCCCGCGCCGAGATCACCCAGACCGTCCGCCGGGTGGTCGACAAGCTGCTGCACGCGCCGACCGTGCGGGTGAAGCAGCTGGCCGCCGAGCCCGGCGGCGCGTCCTACGCGGACGCGCTGCGCGAGCTGTTCGACCTCGACCCGGCGGCCGTGCACGCGGTCTCGGGCACTCCGATCGGCACCCAGCAGCCTTCGGGCGGGGGCGCCAGATGAACCGTCAGCCATCCCACGAGTACCACCGGGACGATCACCTCATGAATGGTCAACCGCTCACCGACCAGGCCCCGGCCGCCACCGCACCCCTGCGACTCGGCACCCGGCGCAGCGCGCTAGCCATGGCCCAGTCGGGCATGGTCGCCCGCGAGGTGACCCGGCTCACCGGGCGCCCCGTCGAGCTGGTGGAGATCACCACCTACGGCGACACCTCCCGGGAGGCGCTGGCACAGATCGGCGGCACCGGCGTGTTCGTCTCCGCCCTGCGGGACGCCCTGCTGGACGGCCGGATCGACTTCGCCGTGCACTCGCTGAAGGACCTGCCCACCGCCGAGCCCGCGGGCCTGGCGCTGGCCGCGGTGCCCGAGCGCGAGGACGCCCGCGACGCCCTGGTGGCGCGCGAGGGCCTGGCCCTGGACGAGCTGGTCGAGAAGCTGGCCGGCGCCGGGCACACCGCCCGGATCGGCACCGGCTCGCCGCGCCGGATGGCCCAGCTGAACGCCTGGGCCCGCGCCCGCGGCGCCCAACTGGAGACGGTCGCGATCCGCGGCAACGTGGACACCCGGATCGGCTTCGTCGCCTCCGGCGAGCTGGACGCGGTGGTGCTGGCCACCGCCGGTCTGAACCGGCTCGGCCGCGCCGCCGAGATCACCGAGCACCTCGACCCGGAGCTGATGCTCCCGGCCCCCGGCCAGGGCGCGCTCGCGATCGAGTGCACCACCGCCGACCAGGACCTGATCACCGCGCTCTCGGCCCTGGACCACCTCCCCACCCGGGTCGCGGTGGCCGCCGAGCGTGCCCTGCTGGCCACCCTGGAGGCCGGCTGCTCCGCGCCGGTCGCCGCGCTGGCCACCTGGGGCCACCCGTACGAACTGCGGCTGGAGGGCGTGGTCGGCACCGTCGACGGCGCCACCCTGCTGAAGATGTCCGCCAACGGTCCGATCGTCCTCGACGAGACTGCCGAGCAGCAGGCGAAGGCCCTCGGCCACGCCCTTGCCGCCCGGCTGCTCGACGCGGGCGCGGCCGCCCTGATGGGGGAGCGAGCCCGATGAGCCCCACCACCGCCACCGACACGCCGTTCCCGGCCGACAGCCCGTTCGCGGGCGGGCCGGCCGCCGCCGGACGGTGCACCTTCCTGGGCGCGGGCCCCGGGGACCCGGGCCTGCTGACCCTGCGCGCGGTCGAGGTGCTGGCCTCGGCCGACATCCTGGTCGCCGACCCGCTGACGGCCGCCGCCGTGCGCAGCCACTGTCCGGCCGGTGTGCAGGTGCACACCCCCTCCGCCGAGGGCACCGACTTCGACCTGGCCCAGCTGGTCGCGGAGGCGGTCCGCTCGGGCAAGCACGTGGTCCGTACCGTCGACGGCGACCCGGGCCTGGACGGCTGCGCCGCCGAGGAGATGCTCAGCTGCGCGGGCGGCGGGATCCCGTTCGAGGTGATCCCGGGCGTCGCCCAGTCGGTCGGCGTACCGGCCTACGCGGGCGTCCCGCTGCGCGGCACGGCCGGCACCGACGTCCGTTTCGTGGACGGCGCCGCGCTGCTCGCCGGCAGCCCGGTGGACCTGGGCGCGCCGGAGACCACCCTGGTCGTCCGCACCACCCTGGGGCAGCTGCCGGCCACCGC
Source organism: Kitasatospora sp. NPDC041988 (assembly GCF_055588525.1). NCBI lineage: Bacteria > Bacillati > Actinomycetota > Actinomycetes > Kitasatosporales > Streptomycetaceae > Kitasatospora > Kitasatospora sp. NPDC041988. The sequence goes on along the minus strand of NZ_JBVJCO010000014.1, from coordinate 12,661 downwards.
CAACGCGCTGGTCGCCAACGGCCGCAAGCCGGAGTCGGCGCTCAGCGCGACGCTCTCCGGCACCACCACCCGCCAGCGCACCTTCACCGCCACCCTGGCCACCATCGCGGCGGACCTGAAGGCGGCCCGGGTGCTGCCCTCTCCGGTCTCCGCCCCGGTGGACCCGGCGACCTCGGTGATAGCCGTGGTGGGCGAGCAGGTCGCCCACCGCGCCTCGCACTCCTGGTTCGAGACCAAGCCGCTGTTCGGCTGGAACGTGCTGGTGCCGCGGACCAAGGAGCAGGCCACCGGCCTCTCCGAGCAGCTCCGCTCGTACGGCGCGGTGCCGCAGGAGGTGCCGACCATCGCGGTCGAGCCGCCGCGCACCCCGCAGCAGATGGAGCGGGCGATCAAGGGCCTGGTCACCGGCCGCTACGAGTGGATCGCCTTCACCTCGGTGAACGCGGTGCGCGCCGTCCGCGAGAAGTTCGAGGAGTACGGCCTGGACGCCCGGGCGTTCGCCGGGATCAAGGTCGCGGCGGTCGGCGAGACCACCGCGCAGGCCCTGGTGGACTTCGGTGTGAAGCCCGACCTCGTACCGTCCGGCGAGCAGTCCGCGGCCGGGCTGCTGGAGGACTGGCCGCCGTACGACCCGGTGTTCGACCCGATCGACCGGGTGCTGCTGCCGCGCGCCGACATCGCCACCGAGACCCTGGTGGCCGGCCTGGTCGAGCTGGGCTGGGAGGTCGACGACGTGACGGCGTACCGGACGGTGCGCGCCTCGCCGCCGCCGGCCGAGACCCGTGAGGCGATCAAGGGCGGCGGCTTCGACGCGGTGCTCTTCACCTCGTCCTCGACCGTGCGCAACCTGGTCGGCATCGCCGGCAAGCCGCACAACGTGACGGTCATCGCCTGCATCGGCCCGGCCACCGCGAAGACCGCCGAGGAGCACGGCCTGCGGGTCGACGTGATGGCTCCGGCCCCGTCGGCGGCCGCACTGGCCCAGGCGCTGGCAGACTTCGGGGCCAAGCGCCGCGACGCCGCGACCGCGGCGGGCGAGCCGGTCTACCGGCCCAGCGAGCGCCGTCCGGGCTCGCGTCGCAAGGCCCGCTGAGAATCCTCCCCGCCGGGGGCGGCAACCCCGTCGCCCCCGGCGCTGCACAACCGTTCGGAGAGAGAAGCCGTGTCCGCTGAATTCCCGTACGTTCGCCCCCGCCGGCTCCGCACGACCCCGGCGATGCGCCGGCTGGTCGCCGAGACCCGGCTGCACCCGGCGGAGCTGATCCTGCCGCTGTTCGTCCGTGAGGGCGTCAGCGCGCCGGTGCCGGTCACGTCGATGCCGGGCGTGGTCCAGCACACCCGCGACACCCTGCGCAAGGCCGCGGTCGAGGCCGCCGAGGCGGGCCTGGGCGGGGTCATGCTGTTCGGCGTGCCGGCGGTGCAGGACGCGGTCGGCAGCGAGGGCACCAACCCGGACGGCATCCTCCAGCAGGCGATCCGGGACGTGGTCTCCGAGGTCGGCGACTCCCTGGTCGTGATGTCGGACCTCTGCCTGGACGAGTACACCGACCACGGCCACTGCGGCGTGCTGGCCGCCGACGGCAGCGTGGACAACGACGCGACGCTGGAGCGCTACGCCGAGATGGCCCGGGTCCAGGCGGACGCCGGCGTCCACCTGGTCGGCCCGTCCGGAATGATGGACGGCCAGATCGCGGTGATCCGCAGGGCCCTGGACGAGGCCGGGCACCAGGACGTGGGCATCCTCGCCTACACCGCCAAGTACGCCTCGGCGTTCTTCGGCCCGTTCCGGGAGGCGGTCGGCTCCTCGCTGAAGGGCGACCGCAAGAGCTACCAGCAGGACCCGGCCAACGCCCGGGAGGCGCTGCGCGAGCTGGAGCAGGACCTCGCCGAGGGCGCCGACCTGGTGATGGTCAAGCCGGCCATGGCCTACCTGGACATCCTGCGGCAGGTGGCCGACGCCTCGCCGGTGCCGGTGGCGGCCTACCAGGTCTCCGGCGAGTACGCGATGGTCGAGGCGGCCGCGGCGAACGGCTGGATCGACCGCGAGCGGATGATCCTGGAGACGCTGACCTCGATCCGCCGGGCCGGGGCCGGGCAGATCCTGACCTACTGGGCGGTCGAGGCCGCCGCGATGCTCAAGTAGTCCGGTCGTCCGGTCGTCCGGTCGTCCGGTAGTCCGGTAGTCCCGTACGCGGACGAAGGCCGGGCCCCTCCCGCGGAGGAAGGGCCCGGCCTTCGTCGTACGCCCGGACGTCAGCCGACGTGGGCGAAGCCCTCCACGCCGCCGAGCGCGTCGGTGGAGGTGGCGGCGCCCCAGCCGTGCGCACCGCTGTGGATGTGCGAGGTGTGGGCCAGGCCCCACCACTCGCCGGCGGCGAACACCGGGTGGGCCGAGGCGACGAACTCGCCACCGCCGGCCAGGCCGACGTGCGCGAACGCCGGGGTGGCGACACCCGCGAGCGCCAGTGCGCCGAAGGCGGTCAGCGCGGCCTTGCCCAGCTTGCTCTTCATGGATCTGCCCTCTCGTTCGGAGCGCTCGTTCGGAGCGCTCTGCCACTGATCACGTGAACACACGCTGCCGTCCGTCCCGGCGCCCCACGCGCCGGGACGGACGGCCTGTCACCCGGCCGGGCCACGCCCGAACGAGGCGGTCCGGCCGGACAGTTGATCGCATCAAAGCCCGGAGGGCCCGGGGAGACGTCCCCGGGCCCTCCGTCCGCGCCATGCCCCTGGATCAGCCGATCAGGTGCGAGACACCCGCGTCGCCCGAGGACTGGGTGTTCTGGCCGACGTTGCAGATCTGCTTCGGGGTGCTGTTGAGGACCGGGACCTCGACCGGAACCGCGACACCGATGACGGCGACCGCGATGTTGTGCACCTCGGGCAGGCAGACGTTCGCGTTGTCCAGGGTGTGGAAGTTCGGCGAGCCGTTGCCGTGGGTGCCGGTCTGGTTGGTGCCGCCGTTGCCCTGGGCGGAAACGGCCGAGCCGTCCGAGTCGGCGATGGCGGAGGCCGAACCCGCGGACATCGCGATGGCGGCGGCGGCCAGGCCGGCGGCGGCGAGGGTCTTCTTGATCATTTCTGGTTTTCCTCTCGGGGTTGAATCGGGGAGCGATTCGAAGGGTGGTTCAGGGGGGTGGTGCGGGGAGGCGGGTCAGCCGACCAGGTGGGAGACGCCGGCGTCGCCCTTGGTCTGGGTGCCCTGGCCCTGGGTGCAGTACTGCTTGCCACCGCTGTTGGCGATCGGGACCTCGACCGGGACGGCCACCCCGAGCACGCCGACGGCGATGTTGTGGATCTCGGGGAGGCAGACGTTCGCGTTGTCCAGGAAGTGGAAGTTCGGGCTGTTGTCACCGACGGTGCCGGTGAAGTTGGTGCCGCCGTTGCCCTGGAGGGACGCGGCGGAGCCGTCCGAGTCCGCGATGGCCGAGGCCGGCGCCGCGGCGGCGGCCAGTGCGGCGACGGCCAGGCCGGCGGCGGCGAAGGACTTCTGGATCATGGGGAGATCCCTCTCTGAAAAGCTTTTGGTTTCCGTGCGTACAACGCGTACAACGCTCAGACCCGGTCTGCGGTCACTGACATTCAGATCAAAGAATGACGGCACGGAAGGTTACGGGGATTTTTGAAAAGAGTCCGGGAGGCGCGGCGATCGGGGCTTTCCGGTCGGATTATTAGGCCGAACCGGTTAACCGCCGCAATCCGGGCTCCGGGTGTCTCGTTGAGACAGATTGCTTTCCGGCTGCGCCCGCGCAGCCGTCTCCCCAGATCTCCAGTACGGACAGGCAGAACGGTGAAAAGCATGAAGTTCTCCAAGCGGGCCGGCGCGATGCTGCTGGCGGTCGGTGCGGGCGTGCTCGCCTCCCAGGGAGCGGCGTCCGCCGCCGCGGTCAGCCCCGACCAGGTCGGGGCCCTGGAGGACAGGCTGGGCACCCAGCAGGTCCCGGTGGACGTGCCGCTCGCTCCGCTGGACAGCCGGATCTCCGGCGGCATCCCGACCTCCCTGGTGATGCCGGCCGTGCCCGGCCGCACCACCGGCAACGAGCTCCTCCCGGAGCGGATCGTGCCGGCGCTCGGCACCGGCAAGGTCGGCCCGACGGCCAAGGCCGAGCTGCCGCTGCCGCTGGTCGACCGGGGCGCCGACCTCGGCGAGCTGCTGCTGGAGGCCCCGGCCGCGCCGCTGCACGCCGACACCCCGGGGATCGGCCTCGGCAAGCCGCTCGCGCTCGCCCAGGACGGCACCGGGCAGCTCGCCGACGGTGCGCTCAAGGTGGACGAGATCGACCCGCGGCTGATCACCGGCGCGGTCCAGGCCGTCCCCGGCGCCAAGGCCACCCTCGGCAACGAGGACGAGCGGATCTCCGTCACCGACTCGGTGGGGGACCTGGCCGCGACCACCACGGCGACCACCACCGGCGTGGTGCAGCAGACCGGCCTGGCCGGTCTCGCCCAGCTCTGAGCGATTCCACCCGCGCGAGAGCCCGGTATCCCCGTCCAGGCCGGTCCGGACGGACGGGGGTACCGGGCTCCCGCGTGCCTGCTGCGGGTGCGTCCGCTGCCGGTGCGTCGGCTGCCGGTGCGTCCGCTCCCGGGCTCAGCCGGGCAGGGCGCCGAGCACCTGCCCGACGACCGGCAGGTCCCGCGGCCCGCCGCCGGCGCTCAGCGGGCCGGTCAGCGTGCTGGTGGAGACCGGCGCCAGGCCGGAGTTGTCCGGCTGGACGGTGGCGCCGTTGTTCAGCACGTCGGCCGAGGAGTTGGCCCACGGGTCCAGACGGAGGTCCTTGACCGGCGCGATGCCGTAGCCGAGGCCGGCGGTCGTACCGCCGAGCGCCTGGGCGAGGTCGGTCTTGGCCAGGCCGGCGCCGCCGGCGGCCGGCGCCGCGTGCGCCGTGCCGGCACCGGCGCCGAGCAGCATCGCGGCGCCCAGGGCGGCGGCGAGGCCGGCCCCGCTCTTCTTCGAAACCATGCGAATCACCTTCGGGGGGATCGGGTCCCCGGGCGGCTGGACTGCGCCCGGGCATGCCGAACTGCCCCCCGGCCGGCTGGTCGGGGGGCAGTTCGGCCGGAATGCGTGCCGATCGGGGATCAGCAGTCGTCCGAGTCGTGGTGCGGGTGCGCTTCCACGTTGGCGCAGCTGTTGCCGAACGCCGGGTTCAGGGCGCCGATCACGTCGACGGAGTTGCCGCACAGGTTGATCGGGATGTGCACCGGGACCTGGAGCTGGTTGCCGGAGAGCACACCGGGCGACCCGGCGGCGACGCCCTCGGCGCCGGAGCTGGCGGAGGCGGCACCGGCCGCGCCCATCACCAGGCCGGCGGCGGCGGCGGAGAGGACGGCGGCCTTCTTCACGTTCTGCATGGGGGTTGATCTCCTCGATCACACACGGGTTGAGCGGGCCGCACCCCGCGGTCGGCGGGGCGCGGCACGGACTCGGTGAAGCAGCTGTCGCCGGTGCGGCGACCGCCGGTTCAGCCGATGTTGGTGCAGTGGTTGCCGAACGCCGGGTTCAGGATGCTGACGACACCGATGGAGTTGCCGCAGACGTTGACCGGGATGTGCACCGGGATCTGGATCTGGTTGCCGGAGAGCACACCGGGGGAGCCGGCGGCGACGCCCTCGGCGCCGGAGCTGGCGAACGCACCGCCGGCCGCACCGACGACCAGGCCGGCGGCGGCGAGGGACAGGGCGGCGGCCTTCTTGAGGTTACGCATGGGGTTCTTCCTCCGTTTTCTGCCCGACCGTAAATGGAATTAGTCGGGAGCCGGGCGAAGGTGAATCATCGCCCGCTGGCTTCTGGAAATGCCGTGATTGTCACTCTGGCGGCCCAAGTGGCGCGTGTCGCCCGTGGCTTGGGCGATGGACGGCGGCCGCGTCACCGCACGTCGCGAATTGTTCCCGCACGGCCGGGACAATTCGCGCAGACGCGCGACCAGGAGCAATTCCGGACGGGCTCGGACCGGCGGCGGATCTCCCGGAGTCGATGAGCCGCCCGGCGAGGTGGGCCGGGCGGCCGTTCGGGGCTGGGTCAGGCGCTGGCGCAGTGGTTGCCGAACGCCGGGTTGAGCAGGCCGACCAGGTTGGCCGAGTTGCCGCACAGGTTCACCGGCACGTGCACCGGGATCTCGATCCCGTTGCCCGAGGCCACCCCGGGCGAGCCGGCCGCGACACCCTCGGCGGACGCGCCGTGGATGTGGTGGGCGGAGGCGACGCCGGCGCCGGCGGCCAGCATGGCGGCGGTGGCCGCGGTGCCGAGGGCGCCGTGGGCGAGCTTGCGCATGTGCGGTACTCGATTCGTCTGGAGGGCCTGGGTGGAGCGTGTTCCGCCAGGGAGAACGAGGAAGCGCCCGGGGGGAAACGGTCGGGCCGGGTGATCACCCGAATGCCTGGCGCCGGTTCGGTTAGGCCACTTGGGTGACAAAGGGTGTGCCGTCGCAACCGGGTCGGGCGGGTGTCGTTCTAGATGTCGCACTCCCCGTGCATCTCTGTCGATTAGTCAGGAGGCTCCTATGAGCATCAAGAAGACGGCCGCCGTCGGTGCCGCCGTGGTAGGCATCGTGGCGGCCGGTGCCGGCACCGCGATGGCCAGCTCCGGCGCCGAGGGTGTCGCCGCGGGTTCCCCCGGCGTCATCTCCGGCAACCAGGTCCAGGTTCCGGTCCACATCCCGGTCAACCTCTGCGGCAACACCATCAACGTGATCGGTCTGCTGAACCCCGCGTTCGGCAACCACTGCGTCAACGCGGGCTGACCTGCGCCCGGTTCGGCCGGCGCGAGCCGCCGTTCCGCGCTTCCCTCCTGGGGCGCGGGGCGGCGGCTCTCCGCATTCCGGGTGCTGCGCCGGCGCTGTACGGGCGGCCGCGTCGGTGCTCTGCGGGCGCTGGGCGGGGCTGGGTCAGGGCCTGCGCCGGGCTGGGCGAGTGGCCGTACGCGTGTCAATTCCCGGTGCCGTCACAAGCCTTGTTGCGTTACTTGTCAGTACTTAGAATATGAGACCTGCTCACCTTCTTTGCTCCGAGCCGCCCGGCGCCCCCGGTCGGGCGGTCCCCCACCCCGCAAGGAGTCGCGTGTGATCAGGTCAAGATTGTCAGGTGCGCGGCGGTTCCGGTCGGTTGCGCGCCGCTCCCCGTACGGCGCGCTGCTGGCGACGGGCGCCCTCGTCGCCACCCTCGGCCTGGCCGGTGCCCCCGCCGCCCTCGCCGACTCCGGACCGGCCGCCGCGGCCGCCGGCACCACCCGCCCGGCCGCGATCGTCGCCCTCGGCGACAGCGCCATCTCCGGGGAGGGGGCCGGCACCGACACCGGCGACGGCTACTTCCCCGAGACCGACAGCCCCACCAACTACTGCCACCGCCACCCCAAGTCGGAGATCTTCGTCACCGGCATCCCCGATGTCACCCCGGTCGACCTGGCCTGCTCCGGCGCCCAGACCGGTGACCTGGTCAGCGACCCCGAGCTGGCCAGGATCACCGGTGGCGGCAGCGGCGACTTCGGCGAGCGCAAGCAGGACGTCCAACTCGCCGAGGTGGCAGGCAAGTACGACGTCAAGATGGTCGTCGTCACGATCGGCGCCAACGACGACTTCGACTTCAGCGGGATCATGATGCACTGCCTGGCGCAGTACTTCCCGGTCCCCAAGGACCAGGGCTGCCGCGACACCATCGGCAGCGACGAGATCGCCCAGCGGGCCAAGAAGGTCCAGCCCAAGGTGGTCGCCGCGCTGCAGGACATCCGCCAGACCATGCGGAAGGCCGGCTACGCCGACAACGCCTACCAGCTGGTCTACCAGTCGTACTTCAACCCGATCACCCCGGACATCCGCCGCAACGACTACCTCGGCAAGGTCGCCGACGGCTGCCCGGCCTTCCCCGAGGACCTCGCCTGGGGCCACAACTGGGTGGTGCCGGTCTTCAGCGACACCCTGCGCGCCGCGGCCGAACAGGTGCCCGGTGTCCGGTACCTGGACCAGCGGCGGGTCGCCTTCGGCCACGAGGTCTGCGCCGAGTGGACCAGCTCCCCGTACGAGTACAGCAACGGGGACGTCATCAACCTCTCGGAATGGGTGCGCAACGGCTGCGACTCGCAGATCGGCATCCCCGGCCTCTGCATGAACATGGTCCGCCAGTCGTACCACCTGCGGGTGGCCGGCTACCGCGGCGAAGGAGTCTGCCTGGCCCAGTTCTACGCCAAGCCCGACCAGCAGCAGGCCTACTGCACCCTCAACCAGCAGAACACCACGTCCATCCAGCCGCTCACCCCCGGCAAGCCGTTCGCCGACGTGCCCGAGGACGGCGCCTGGTACCAGCTCACCAACTCCGCCAACGGCAAGGCGCTCGACCTCTCCGGCGGCGGCACCTACGGCGACTCCACCAACGGCCGCTCCGCCATCACCTACAACGCCACCGGCGGGCTCAACCAGTCCTTCGTCCTGGAGATCAAGCAGGGCGGCGGCTACGAGGTCGACTTCAGCGGCAACCGGGACATGTGCCTGGACGCCAACGCCGCCTCCACCGCCCCCGGCACCCGCCTCCAGCAGTGGGGCTGCAACGGCGGCGGGAACCAGCACTGGGTCTTCAAGCCGGCCGGCAACGGCCTCTACAAGCTGGCCGACTCCCAGGACCAGTCCAAGGTCGCCACCGCGAGCGGCAACCTCGACGCCAAGGGCAACCAGCTCGTCGAGCTCGCCGCCGACACCGGCGCCGCCAACCAGCTCTGGCAGCTCACCAAGCTCGGCATCGTCTACCTGCACGGCTGACGGCCCGGCCAGGCCGCCCACCGGTCACCACCCCGCCGCCGCCCCCAACCGGGCGGCGGCGGTTCCGGGAGTCCTGCACGGAAGGTTGACGCGGGTGGTCGAACCCCCGTGACGTAGGCTCGCCCGGCGGCGGAGCGTTGGACGGCCGCGCCGACCACGAGCGGGGGAGGGAGTCCCGAGCTGATGAGCACGGCAGCGAGCACATCGAGTACGGAGCCGGCGAGCGCGGAGCCGTCCGGTGCCGGCGATCGGCCCGACGGGGCCGAGGGCCAGGGCCGGTTCTCCGCCGCGGTGGACCGCTTCGCGCCCGCGCTCGGCGCGTACGCGGTGGTGAAGGCGGTCGGCCTGGCCGTCTTCATGCTGCTGCTCTCGCACACCGGGGACTTCCTCAAGAAGGAGGTCGGCCGCGGCGGCGGTGCCCAGCCCTGGGACGTGCTCGGTACCTGGGACGGCATCTGGTACCAGCGGATCGCCGAGAACGGTTACGACCCGCAGCTGATCCGGCTGCACGGTTTCGGCCCGCTGGCCACGTACCACGAGAACTCGGCGGCGTTCTTCCCGCTGTACCCGTGGCTGATGCGGCTGGTCGGCGCGGTGACCGGCCTCGGCCCGTACGGCTCCGGGATCCTCGTCTCGGTGATCGCCTCGTTCGTCGCGGCGGCCGGGATCTTCGCGATCGCCGAGCGGCTGGGCGGCTTCCGGGCGGGCGTGACCGCCGCGGTGATCTGGGGTCTCTTCCCGGGCTCGGGGGTGGAGTGGGCGGTCTACTCGGACTCGCTCTTCGTCGCGATCTCCGCCTGGGCCTGCTACTGCGTGATGACGCGCCGCTGGGTGGCCGCCGGTCTGCTGGCCCTCGCGGCCGGCCTCAACCGGCCGACCGCGGCCGCGCTGATCGCGGCCGTCTCGATCGCGGCGCTGGTGGCACTCGTCCGGCGTAGGGACGGAATCGCGCGCCCCCTGACCGCGATGCTGATCACCCCCTGGGGTCTGCTCTGGTACGTCGCCTGGGTCGGCTACCGGATGGGCGACTGGGGCGGCTACTTCAAGCTCCAGCGCGGCGCCTGGAACCGCTACTTCGACTGGGGCGCCTCCACCTCCCGCACCTTCCTGGACGTGATCACCGGGCACTGGACCTTCTGGCAGTCCAACCCGGTGCCGGACCTCATCGCGGTGGGGCTGCTGATCGCCCTGCCCGGCCTGCTGGTGCTGCTGTTGCGCGTCCGGCCACCGCTGGTGCTGGTGGTCTACACGCTGCTGACCGTCTTCACCGCGCTGAGCAGCAACCAGATCTTCAGCAACATCTCGCGCTACCTGCTGCCCGCCTTCCCGCTCTTCATCGGCCTGGCGATCGCCCTGCGCCGGGTGCGGCTGCCCTCCCTGATCGGCCTCTTCGCGGTGCCGTCGCTGGCGGCCGGCTGGTACGCGGGGTACGCGCTGTTCGAGCTGGGCATTCCGTAAACCGGGCGTTCCGTCGGGCGGCGCGTTCCGTCGGGCGGGGTGTGCTGCTGGATGGGGGTGTGCTGCCGGGCGCGGCGCATTTGGTTGTTCACGGGATCATCTGCCGGGAGACTGCCTTGCTACGCTCGGACGTATGACGACGAGCCCGCCCGTGCGCCAGATCCGCGACCTCTCCGGCCTGCTGGACCACGCCAGCCACGTGCTGGCGACCCGGATGGCGGCCGCCTTCACCGAGCTCGGGATCACCCCGCGCGCGTACTGCGTGCTCTTCCACGCGATGGAGGCCGAGCGCACCCAGATCCAGCTGGCCGAGCTGGCCGACCTGGACAAGACCACCATGGTCGTCACCGTCGACGAGCTGGAGAAGGCCGGCCTCGCCGAGCGCCGGCCGTCCGCCACCGACCGCCGGGCCCGGATCATCTCGGTGACCGAGGCGGGCGAGCGGGCTGTCGAGCAGGGCACCGCGATCGCCGACCGGGTCCACCGCGAGGTGCTGGAGTCGCTGCCGGACCCGGAGCGGACGGCCTTCGTCTCGGCGCTGTCGCGGCTGGTGGACGGGCACCTGGCGGAGCCGGTGGAGAGCGACCGGACGGTCCGGCGGGCCCGCCGCTCCCGGGGCTGAGTGAGGACCCAACAAGACCTTCCCGAGAAAGATAGTCCCGAACAAAACCATCTGTTAGTGTCATACCCGGTACTCGACGAACCGGGAGACCCACCATGACCACGCACGCCCCGACCGCGCCCGCCCCGCGCAAGGCCGCGCCGACCGCGTCCGCCCCGACCGCGTCCGCCCCGAGCCCGGCGGCCCCCGCCCGCTCCCGCGCGCTCGCCCTCGCGGTGCTCTGCGCGGGAATGCTGATGATCATCCTGGACGGCTCCATCGTCACCGTGGCCCTGCCGGCCATCCAGGCCGACCTCGGCTTCACGCCCGCCGGCCTGACCTGGACGGTCAACGCCTACCTGATCGCGTTCGCCGGCCTGCTCCTGCTGGCCGGCCGGCTCGGCGACCTGATCGGCCGCAAGAAGGTGTTCGTCGCCGGGCTCGCGCTCTTCACCGCCGCCTCGCTGCTCTGCGCCGTCGCCACCGGCCAGGGTGTGCTGATCGCCGCCCGGTTCCTGCAGGGCGTCGGCGGCGCGATGGCCTCCGCGGTCAGCCTCGGCATGATCGTCACGCTCTTCCCCGAGCCGGGCGAGCGCGGTCGTGCGATCGGCGCCTTCAGCTTCGTCGGCGCGACCGGCGCCTCGATCGGCCAGGTCCTCGGCGGCGTCCTCACCGAGGCCCTCAACTGGCACTGGATCTTCCTGGTCAACCTGCCGCTCGGCCTCACCGCCGCCCTGCTCGCCGTCCGGGTGCTCGACGCCGACCGCGGCCCCGGCCTGCGGGCCGGCGCCGACGCCCTGGGCGCCGTCCTGATCACCGCCTCCCTGATGCTCGGCATCTACACCGTCGTCGGCACCGGCGAGCACGGCTGGACCTCCGCCCGCACCCTCGGCCTCGGCGCGCTCTCCGGCGCCCTGCTGGCCGCCTTCCTGCTGCGCCAGGCCCGCACCGCCCACCCGCTGCTGCCGCTGCGGATGTTCCGCTCCCGCACCGTCGCCGGCGCCAACGTCGTGCAGATCCTGACCATCTCGGGGATGTTCGGCTTCCAGATCCTCGTCGCCCTCTACCTGCAGAACGTGCTCGGCTACGGCGCCGCCGCCACCGGCCTGGCGATGCTTCCGGCGGCCATCGCCATCGGCGCCGTCTCGCTGCTGCTCTCCGCCCGGCTGAACGCCCGCTTCGGCGAGCGCAACGTCCTGCTCGCCGGGCTGGCGCTGCTGGTCGCCGCGCTCGGGCTGCTCACCCGACTGCCGGCCGACGCCGACTACGTCGTCCACCTGCTGCCGACGATGCTGCTGGTCGGCGGCGGCGGGCTGGTGCTCTCCGGCCTCACCGCACTGGGCATGTCCGGCGCGAGCGCGGCCGACGCGGGCACCGCCTCCGGCCTCTTCAACACCACTCAGCAGGTCGGCGCCGCCCTCGGCGTCGCCGTCCTCACCACCCTGGCCACCTCCCGCGGCGCCGCCCTGACCGCGGCCGGCCACTCGACCGCGGAGGCCCTCACCGGCGGCTTCCGGCTCGCCTTCGCGGTAGCGGCCGGGCTGCTGACGGTGGCCCTGGTGCTCACCGCGGTCGTCCTGAGGCCCGCCCGCCCGGCCGCCGACCGGCCGGCCGCGCCGATGCTCTGAAGTCCCTGCTCTGAGGCGCGGATCTTCTGACGCACAGCCACACAGTCACACAGCCACACAGCGACGGGCCGCCGGGGTGACCGGCGGCCCGTCCGTTCGGCGCGGCGGGCGGGGGCACCTCCCGTGCGGGGGGGGGGGGGAGGGGGGGTGGGGGGGGGGGGGCGGACCCTCCTTGGCGTGAAGGGGAAAGACAGGGCCCCACCCCCTCCCAACTCCAGCCCGTCGGG
>NZ_JBVJCO010000013.1:169999-181144 GCF_055588525.1 Kitasatospora sp. NPDC041988 | reverse complement strand
GGGCACCGGAGCGCGGGAGGTGGGCGGAGACCTCGTACCCGCCGCCATCGACACGGAACCCCTCCCCCCCCCCCCCCCCCCCCCTTCCCCCCCCCTCCCCCCCCCCCCCCCCCCCCCCCCCCCCCCCCCAGGCCACGGCGGGCGTCCGGAGTCCGCTGTCAGGGCGTCGGTGAGGGCTTGCCGGACTTGCCGCCCGCGTTGCCGGAGTTGCCCGGCGCGTCGGTGGGGCGGCCGTGACCGGGGGTGGCTCCCCCGGCGCTGCCGCCCCCGTTGCCGGCGCCGTTGCCGCCCGGCGTGGCGGAGGCGGGCGGCGACGTGGACGGTTCCGCCTCCGGGGTGGTCGGCCGCGGGGTGGCCGCCACCGGGACGGCCGTGCGGTGGTCGGCCGCCGTCGGCCGCGCCGTCCCGGGCTGCACGCTGTCCGGCCCGGGCGTGCCGGTGATCTCCGGTACCGGGGCCGGCGTCGGGTCGGCCGGTGCGGGCGCGGCGGCGCTCGGCCCGGGTGGCAGCGGCAGGAACGGCGCGCTGACGGTCGGGCCGCCGAGCACCGTGCTGGCCAGCAGCGCCAGGTAACCGGCGGCCGGGACGGCCAGCAGCAGGCCGAGCCGGCGGACCCGCCGCTGGCGGCGGCCGGAGGAGTCCACGAACACCGGGGCGGTGGTCTCGGCGGCCTCTGGGGAAGAAAAGGCGGCCGGGGAACCGGGCAGCGGATCCCCGGCCGCCGGCTCGTGGTCGTGCAAGGTGACGGTCACGGTCGGGTCCAGGTCTGGTCTGGTGGTGCGGGGGTGCGGCCCGCCCGACTGCGGGCGGGCGGGCCGACGGGGTTGGTCCCGGCCGGGCCGGTGGCGCGTCCGGGGTGCGCCTGCCGGTCCGGCCGGGGCCGGCCGGGCGGACGGTTGGCACGGGGGAGCCGACCGGCCACCCGGAGTCTTCGGGTGGTGCGAGTGGTGCTGGTACTGCCGGGTGGAGCGGGTGGTCCGGTCCGGGTGGGCGGCGAGCCCGGGGGGATTCGCTCGCCGCCCACCCGGAGTTCTTGGGGTTACCTCTTGGCTGTGGGGTCGGCGGACTTGTCGGTGCGGTCCGGCTTCGGGCGGACGTCGGGGAGCGTCGGCACGGCGGGCAGCGCCGGGGGGCTTGCGCTGCCCTTGGTGCCGGTACCACCGCTCTTCCCGTCGCCGTCGCCGTCGCTGCTGCGGGGCTTCGGGGTGGTGCTCTGGCGGTCGTCGTCGCTCAAGCGCCGGAGCACCTCCCCGCAGTAGTCCTCCACCTTGTCCGGACCGCCGGCCGCCGCGACCAGCGCGCCGAACTGCGGGTCCGCGACCAGCAGGCGCGGGCGCTCGCCCTTGCCCGTCCGGTCGGTGAACCCTCGGCAGAGGGTGACCACCGCGGCCTGGACCTGACCGCCCCGGGTCTCCGCGGGGGACGAGGCCCCCGGCACCGAGGGCTTCCCCGGACCGGCGGACGAGCCCGCGGCGGGCGACGCACCGGTGGACGGACCGTCCGAGGCGGGACCACCGGCGGTCGAGGCGCCACCGGTGGGGTGCCGCCCCGCCGAGGCGCCCGCCGTGCCGGAGCCCGTCCCCGCACCGGCGGACGTGCCGACGACGGACGGGACCGGCGAGCGGTCCAGCCCTCCCGACCCGCCGCCGAGCGCGGACGGCAGGTTGCCCGTGCCGGCCGCGACCGCCACACCGCCGAGCGCCGTGGCGCCGAGCACGACGGCGACAGCCTTCGTGCTGAAGGCCCTGGCCAGCGCGGCGGTTGCCATCGATCGTCTCCGGACGGGTGCGGGTGCGGCGGGTACGGCAGGAACAGGCGCGAGACGGGCCTCCCGGAACGCGGCCAGGGCGGCCTCCTCCCCGGCCAGTTCGCCCGCCGCCGCGGGGGCGGCCGCGGCGGCCAGCACGTGGGCGACCCCCGTGCCGGCGTCCGGTCCGGTGAGCGAGGCGTCCTGCCCGGCCGACGGTCCGCCCACGGCGCCGCCGAGCAGCTGCTCGGCCGTGTCGTGGTCGATCCGACGGGATCGGTTGGTGCTCATCTCATGTCCTTCAGCGTCGCGGCCCGGCGTTCTGTCACACCCTGCGGAGGAATTTTTTTCTCGTCCCTTCCGACCTGCCCCTCCGCCGGTCGGGTCGGCTGCCCGGTCGACCCGGCCGGCGGCTGCTGCGCCGGAATCCCCGCGCCCGCCGCAACGGACTGCTCCAGCACCTTGGCCAGCCGGCGTAGCCCCCGGTGCGCGGCCATCCGCACGCTGCCGGACCGCTTGCCGAGCACCCGCGCGGCACTCTCCGCGTCCAGCTCCATCACCACCCGCAGCAGCACCGCCTCGGCCTGATCGCGGGGCAGCCGGGAGATCAGCGCCAGCGCGTCCGCCGTGCCGACGGAGGCCAGCGCCGCGCCGGCCGTGTCGTCGCCGGCGGCCAGCTCGGAGAGGTACTCGAACGGCAGGTCGGCGACGGGGCGGCGGCGCCGGGCGCGCAGGTGGTCCAGCGCGCGGTTGCGGGCGATGGTGGCGGCCCAGCCGCGGAAGCCGTCCCCGTCGCCGGAGAAGGTGCGCAGGTCGCGGGCGATCTGCAGCCAGGCCTCGGAGGCGATGTCCTCGGCGTCCTGGGCGTCCTCGGGGCGGCCGCCCACCAGCACCCGGAGGTAGCGGAGCAGGCCCGGCTGCACGCTGCGGAACAGCAGCCGGAACGCCTCCTCGTCCCCGTCCTGCGCGGCCCTCACCGCCGCCGACAGGTCGGCGGGAGCGGTCCCCGGGGGCGGGGCGGACGGGGGGCCGGGCGGGGGGCCCGACGTCGGTGCCGGTCCGGACCGGCCGACGGCGCTGTCGGTGCCCGCTCCGGGGCGATCTGCACTCTGCACCCGCCACATCATGCGCCATGCGGGCGACCGGGTCCGATTCGCCCGGGCGGCTGCGGCGCCCCGTGACGAGACCGTTCCAGGCCGTCACCGCCCTGGGCCACCGGCAGGTCCGGACCAAGGGCGGCACCCCGCCGGGTCCAAGGTCCCGCGGCTCGCCGGCCTCGCCCACAGCCCGGCCGGGCTTCTCCCGCCCAGGTTGTATGTGGGCGAAGCAGTTCCGTCCGACCCCGCCGGACTCGCCCCTTCCTCGCGGCACGGGACGACCGCTCCCACGCGGCGCGCCGCCGGGACACGCTCGGCCGCGAGCCCTGGTCCTTCGACCCGGACGACGGGTGAACGCGCAGTCCGGCGGCGCTGTCATGACGCGCACCGTGACAACTGTCATGCGGATCCCGCAACGGACGACACTGCTCCGGCGGAGGGTCGGCCCGGAAAACTGGAGGCACGACGCGGGCACCGGCCCGCGGGCCGAGCAGCCAGTCCGGGGAGGAACCCACCATGAGCCAGACCATCAGCGCCCGCGCCGCCACCGCCACCACCGCCGCCACCCAGGAGGGCGCCAAGGCGCCGAACCCGGTCGCCGCCGGCCTCCGCCCGCTCGCCCTGGACGTCGCCGCCCCGCTGGCCGGCTACTACCTGCTGCACTCCGCGTTCGGCATGAGCGAGTTCGCCGCCCTCGCCTGGAGCGGCGCCGTCCCGGCCGTCCGGACCGTCATCGGCCTGGTCAGCGAGCGGAAGCTCAACCTGTGGGCGTCGATGATGCTCGGCGTCAACGTCGTGGGCCTGGCGCTCACCACCGTCACCGGCGACGCCCGGCTGATGCTCGCCAAGGACGGCGCGCTCAGCGGCGGCCTCGCGCTGGCGATCCTCTTCTCCGCGCTGATCGGCCGGCCGCTGATGTCGCCGATGCTGATGCCCTTCCTGACCAAGGGCGACCGGGCCCGCTCCGCCGCGTGGCAGCGGCTGGCCGAGGGCCGGGCGGCCGGCTCCCGCGCGTTCCGCCGCTACGAGCGGCTCTTCTCGGGGATCTGGGGCGCCGCCCTGCTGACCGAGTGCGTGGCCCGCGTGGTCGGCGCCTTCACCCTGCCGGTGTCGACCATGGCCTGGCTCTCCACGGTCTTCCTGATCGGCGCGATCATCGCCGGCGCGATGCTCGGCCACACCGCCGCCGACCCGATGGAGAAGCTGGTCCGCACCGAGGCCGCCGAGCCCACCGCCTGCTGACCCACCGCCTGGAGACCCACCGACCGCCGGCCGCACGCGGAACGCCCCTGACGGGAAGCCTGCTGACGCCTGGTCGCACAGCTCAGGAACCATCCGACCATCCCGATAGTCCTCTTATAACGAGGGGGTAACGGACCCCCGGCGAGAAACGGGGATCCTGATGAGCCGGACGCACACGCTGACCACCACCGAGGCCCGCACGCTGGTCTGGGACGGCTGCCTCAACGTCCGCGACCTCGGCGGCCTCCGCACCACCGACGGCGCCCGGACCGCCCACCGCGCGATCGTCCGGGCCGACAACCTGGACCGCCTGACCGCCGAAGGCTGGGACGCCCTCCTCGACCACGGCATACGCACCGTCGTCGACCTGCGCAACATCGAGGAGTACAAGCCGCTCCTACCCCTCCCCGACGACGTCGAGCTGATCCGCGTCCCACTGGACGAACTGGCCGGCTCCGCCTGGTGGGAGACGTACGGGAGGCTGGACGGCACCCCGCTCGCGCTCCGCCCCTACCTGGACCACTGCGCGCACGCCGCCGCCGAACTGGTCACCACCATCGCCGGCGCCCGCCCCGGCGGGCTGGTCGTGCACTGCGGCGCCGGCCGTGACCGCACCGGCCTCGCCGCCCTGCTGCTGCTCGCCCTCGCGAGCGTCGAGCCCTCGGAGATCGTCGCCGACTACCTGCTCAGCGCGCCCAACGTGCGCCCGCTGTACGGAATGCTCGGCCTGCCGGACCAGCACCTGCGGATCGACGCGGTGCTCGCCGAGGCCGGCACCACCGCCGAGGCCGCCCTGCACGCCACCCTCGACGGCTTCGACCCGGCCGGCTACCTGCTCGCCGCCGGCGTCGACCCGGCCGACCTCGCCGCCGTCCGCGCCCGGCTGCTGCACTCGTAGCCGGCCACCAGAGCCGGTCACCAGAGCCGGTCGATGTCGCCCGGGTGCAGCGCTATCCGGCAGCCCGCGAAGTCCGCGCGGTGCCGGGCGGCGCGGGCGGTGAAGAAGCCGGCCATGGTGACCTTGTCGAAGCCCGCCCGATCGCTCGGGAACGGCTCCTCGGCCGTCCCGCCGACCAGCACCGCGCCCGGCAGCAGCTCCCAGCCCGCGCCCTCGTAGAAGCCGCGGAGTTCGCGGTCGCAGGTGAAGAGCCCCAGATCGGCGCCGCTCTGCGCGACGGCGGCGCGGGCGGCCGCCACCAGCCGCCGGCCGTGCCCGCGACCGCGCCGGGCCCGGTCGGTGACCACCGCGCTCAGCCCGCTCGCCGCGAACGTCCGCCCGGCGTGGGCCAGCTCCTTCGAGAGCACGTCGAGCGCGGCCACCACCCGGTCGCCGTCCAGCAGCAGCATCGACACCGGGCGCAGCGCCGGGTCGTGCACCGGCTCGGCGGACGGCGCCGGCGGGCCGGGCCAGGCCTGGTCCTGCAACGCGGCCACCTGGAGCTTGAGTTCGCCGGGCACCTCGGCCTCCGGCGCGGTGAGTATCCGCACGCTCCTCCTCGCAACGCTCGTCGGCTCCGGCCCGGCGGACCGGAGCCGGTCTGGCAGACTCCGGGCGTGATCTTCCGTACCGCCACCCGCCGGGACCTGCCCGCCGTCATCGCCCTGCTCGCCGACGAGGAGCGCGTGATCGACCCCGCCACCGTGCAGGTCGACGAAGCCTACGCCCGCGCCTTCGCCGCCGTGGAGGAGGACGCCCGCAACGAGCTGATGGTCCTGGACGAGGGCGACGGTACGGTGCTGGGCTGCCTCCAGCTCACCTACATCCCCGGGCTCGGCCGGCACGGCGAGGAGCGCGCGCTGGTCGAGGCCGTCCGGGTGCGCGCCGACCGCCGGGGTGCCGGCCTCGGGCGCGAGCTGCTGACCCTGGCCGTCGGGCGGGCCCGCGACCGCGGCTGCACGCTGGTCCAGCTGACCAGCAACAAGCGCCGCACCGAGGCACACCGCTTCTACGCCTCGCTCGGCTTCGAGCGCAGTCACGACGGGTTCAAGCTCGCTCTCTGAGCCATGAGTTGACTGTCCGTCGGAACAGCGTCGCGGCGATAATCGATCGCGGGCGCCCGCCGCCCCGGGCAATACTTCCGATCATGGTGGACTTCTCCGACTTCGATACCCGCAACTACCCGACCGTGGACGTCCGTACCGGCTACGCCCAGTGGGTGGAGACCTACGAGCGCACCGTCGAGGACGCCATGGACCTCGCCGTGCTGGACCGGCTCACCGTCCCCGCCTGGGCCGAGGTCGCCCGCGCGGCCGACCTCGGCTGCGGCACCGGCCGGACGGGCGCCTGGCTCCGCGCGAAAGCCGCCGAGGGCCTGGTGCTGGACGGCGTGGACCTCACCCCCGAGATGCTGGCGGCCGCCGAGAAGAAGGCCGTTCACGACAGCCTCACCGAGGCGGACGTCGCCTCGACCGGGCTGCCGGGCGGCGGCTACGACCTGGCGATCTCCTCGCTGATCGACGAGCACCTGGCCGACCTCGGCCCGCTCTACCGCGAGGCCTTCCGGCTGGCCCGCCCGGGCGGCCGCTTCGTGCTGGTCGGCCTGCACCCGTACTTCATCATGGCGGCCGGCATGCCGACCCACTTCACCGGGTCGACCGGGGACGACATCGCCATCACCACCCACGTCCACCTGGTCTCCGACCACCTGTCGGCCGGGCTGGCGGCCGGCTGGACGCTGGTGGAGATGGCCGAGGCGGTGGTGGACGACGCCTGGATCGCACTGAAGCCCAAGTGGGAGAAGTACCGCAGCCACCCGGTCTCGGCCGCATACGTCTGGGAGAAGAAGGCCTAGCGGAAGGGCCGGGCGGCACGGCGCGGAACACAACTCGGAACATCGTCAACCGGTGGTTGACGACCCTCGGGTCGACAACCTACGGTTGACGCATGGAGAACCCCATCGTGCCCCAGACCACTCCGCTGCGCCTCGACGACCTGATCGACGCGATCAAGAAGGTCCACAGCGACGCGCTCGACCAGCTCTCCGACGCGGTCATCGCCGCCGACCACCTCGACGACCTCGCCGACCACCTGATCGGCCACTTCGTCGACCAGGCCCGCCGCTCCGGCGCCTCCTGGACCGACATCGGCCGCAGCATGGGCGTCAGCAAGCAGGCCGCCCAGAAGCGCTTCGTCCCCAAGGACCCGGGTACGCCCTCCGACCTCGACCCCAGCCAGGGCTTCAGCCGGTTCACCCCCCGGGCCCGGCACGTGGTGATGGAATCGCAGGAGGAGGCCCGCCGGGCCGGCAACGCCGAGATCGGCACCGGGCACCTCCTGCTCGGCCTGCTCGCCGAACCGGAAGGCCTGGCCGTCCGGGCGCTGGCCGCCCAGGGCATCACCCCGGACGCCGTCCGGGCGGCGGTCACCGCCACTCTGCCCGCCGCCTCCGGCGAGGCGCCCGGGCTGATCCCGTACGACGCCGACGGCAAGAAGGTGCTGGAGCTGACCTTCCGCGAGGCGCTCAAGCTGGGGCACAACTACGTCGGAACCGAACACATCCTGCTGGCGCTGCTGGAGCAGGAGAACGGTGCGGGCCCGCTCGCCGACCTCGGCGTGGACAAGGCCGAGACGGAGACCTTCACCTCGGAGGCCGTCGCGGCGTTCATCGCGGCGCGCGCCACCGAGCAGGGCTGAACGACTCGCCCGGGTCCCCGGCCAGCCCGGGGGCACGGGCCTGTCGTCAGAAGCCGGACACGTGGGTGGTGATGATCCGCACCCGCCCGTCGGCGGCCGCCTCCATCGCCGCCCGCAGCCGCAGGGACCGTGCCGGGCCGAGCAGTTCGAGCGCCTCCTCGTCGCCCGCCCAGCGGTGGTCGTCCAGTTCACCGGCCGGGACGGTCACGGGGGTGCCGTCCGGGACGGTGCCGAAGTCGAAGAGGAAGTGCTCGGCCGGGTGGTCGAGTTCGGCGGAGGGGTGGGTCCAGGAGATCGCCAGCAGGTCACCGGCCGGGCGCACCAGCCCGGTCTCCTCGGTCAGTTCCCGCGCGGCGCACTCGGCCGGCCCCTCACCGAGGTCGATCGTTCCGCCCGGGAACTGCCAGTGCTCCCGGTAGCCTGCCTTCACGATCAGAATCCGCCCCGACGCGTCCCGCAGCACGCACCCGGCGGCCGCGTAGATCCGCGGCAGGGACGCCAGCCACTCTTCCTTGGACTTCAACGGCTCGGCCGACACCAGGGTCCTCCTCCGGAGCAGGGGCAACTGGCGCCCACTCTGCCACCCATCGCTCCCGCCGGAAATTCTTCCGGGAATCTCCCGGCGGGCCGATGAGCCACGCCCACCGCGCCGGTCCAAGGTCTGTGAACACCGACCGAGAGACCCCGTTCGAGCCACCGCTGACCTGCGACGTCGGCGCCCTCACCGCCCCCGACCTGGCCGTCGTCGACGCCCTCGCCCGGCTCCGGCTCGCGGCCGCCCGGCACGGCGTCCGGGTGGTACTGACGAACGCGAGCAGCCCCCTGCGGGAGTTGCTCGCCCTCACCGGCCTGGCCGGCGTGCTGCCGGTCGAGCCCGGACTACCCGTCCAGCCGTGGCGGGAGGCCGAACAGCGGGAAGAGCACATCGGTGTCGAGGAAGTTGGTGAGCCCGGTGATCCGGCCCCCTGACACCTCCAGCACGATCAGCGCCCACGGCTCGTGGCCGCCCGCCGGGCTCGGCCGGTACTGCCCGAAGGCCGGGCTGCCGTTGGCCTCCACCGGGACCAGCCGCGAGCCCCGGCAGCCGTGGCCCGGGCCGAGCATCCACTCGCGGATGTCGGCGTGCCCGGTCAGCCACAGCTCGTACGGCGGCATGTTGAGCGTGACGTCCTCGTGCAGCAGCGCCGCCAGGCCGTCCATGTCGTACGCCTCGAAGGCCGAGACGTAGCGGGACAGCAGCGCCCGGTGGTCCTCGTCCAGCACGGGCGCCGGACGGGTCACCGCGGCGTCCCCGGCGAGCACCGAGCGCGCCCGCTGGAGCGCGCTGTTGACGGATGCCACGGTGACGCCGAGCAGTTCGGCGACCTCGGCGGCCTTCCAGCCGAGCACCTCGCGCAGGATCAGCACCGCCCGCTGCCGGGGCGCCAGCCGCTGGAGCACGGCGACGAACGCCAGCCGCACCGAGTCGCGTTGAGCGGCCACCTCGGCCGGGTCCCCCGTCTCGGGCAGGATCCGGCCGTCCGGCGCCGGGCCGATCCAGGTCACCTCGGGCAGCTGGTTGCCCGTCGCGGTGGCCACGGTGGACGGGCCGGCCAGGTCCATCGGACGGGCCCGGCCGTTGCGGCCGTTCAGCGCGTCCAGGCAGACGTTGGTGGCGATGCGGTACAGCCAGGAGCGCAGCGCCGCCCGGCCCTCGAAGCCCCGGTGGCCGCGCCAGGCGCGGATCATCGTCTCCTGCACCGCGTCCTCGGCCTCGAAGACCGAGCCGAGCATGCGGTAGCAGTAGCCGGTCAGCTCCGTCCGGTAGCGCTCCAGCTGGAGCTCGACCGGCTCCTCCGTCATCGGCCCGGCCATCGCGTTCCCCCGTCTCTGCCACACCGCCAGTGATCGGCACGAACGTACCGCAGCCCACCGACAGCCGACAGGAGCATCAGCGGCCCTGCTTCGGCTGGTCCCCGTACTTCTGGCCGGAGCCGAAGGAGGTGGTCACGATCTCCCACACCCTGGGGAACTCGGCACCCGAGATGCCGGTCGGGTTGATCGAGTAGACCACCTTGCGGCTGAGGTCCTTGGTGGCGAAGACGCCGCTGGTGTAGCCGGGGCGGGAGCCGGTCTTGCCCCAGACCACGACGCCGTTGGGCAGGGTGGCGCTCATCAGGCCCTTGGAGAAGCAGGCGTGACCGGCGGTCGGGCCGACCTCGCAGTTCTTGTTGCGGTAGTTGGGCACGTCCGGGACGTCGAACAGCTCGGCCTGCTGGGCGGGCGGCAGCAGCCGGCCGCGGAGCAGAGCGGTCATGAACCGGTCCAGGTCGGCGGCGGAGGAGATCATGCCGCCCTCCGCCCACGGCCAGGGGCTCTGCTCGGTGACGTCCACCAGCTGCCGGGGGCCCGCCTGGCCGCCGACGTCCAGGGAGACCCGCGCGTGCGGACCGGTCAGGGCGAGGTCGTCGCGGTCCGGGACAACGGTGTCGCGCAGGCCGAGCGGGCGGGCGATCCGGGTCTGCACCTCCCGGGCGAAGGTGTGGCCGGTGACCTTCTCGACCACCATCCCGGCGACGAACGTGTTGATGCCGTTGTACTGCTGCGCGGTGCCCGGCGCGAAGCCCATCGGCTGCTTGACGGCGTCCGCGACCACCTGGGCGGGCGTCCAGGAGTCGGCCTTGTGCGCGGCGAACCAGCTCTCGGTGCCGTCCCCGGAGGTGAGGCCGCCGCCGCCCGGCAGACCGCTGGTGTGGTCGAGCAACTGGCCGACGGTGACCGGCGGGTAGGACGCCGGAAGGAGTCCGGGCAGGTACTGCTGGACGGTGCCGTCCAGGTCGAGCTTCCGCTCGGCGGCGAGCTGGAGCACCACGGTGGCGGTGAAGACCTTGGAGATGCTGCCGATCCGGAACCGGGCGTCCGCCGGGACGTCACCCGCCGTGCCGGCCCACCGGCCGCCGCGGCCGTCGACCCGGACCAGCGCGCCGGTGATGCCGTCGTCCGGCAGGCCGGCCAGCGTCTTCGCCAGCGCCTCACGGTCGAGCGGACCGGCCAGGCGGACGGCGGCGTCGGCCGAACTCGCGCTGCCCGCCGTCCGGTCGGCGGCCAGGGCCGGCGTCGCGGCACCGGCGGCGACGGCGGCCAGCAGGGCGCCGGAGACGGCGAGGGTGGTCCAACGACGGTTGCGCTGAGCGGTGTTCATCGGGCTGGTCTCCAACTGTGGCTCGTCCGGCGGCTCGTGCTCTTTCCGGGAACGAGTCTGTTGGAGTTCGGTGCGGCGGCCATCCGGGACGGCCCCCCAGGCGGCCCGGAGCCGACCCCGAGGGATCCCGGGGCCGGCACCCGGGCGGGGGGGGGGGGGGGGGGGGGGGGGGGGGGGGGGGGGGAGAGAAGGGGGGGGGGGGGGGGGGGGGGGGGAGGGGAGAAGGGCGGAGAGGAGAGGGGAT
>NZ_JBVJCO010000013.1:65463-169989 GCF_055588525.1 Kitasatospora sp. NPDC041988 | reverse complement strand
TCCTCCCCGAGCCTCCCCCCCCTCCACCCCACCCCCCCCCACACCCCCCCCCACCCGCCGACACCCCCCCCCCCCCCCCCCCCCCCCCTCCCCCCCCCCCCCCCCCCTGCCCCCCCCCCCCCCCCCCCCCCCCCCCCCCCCCCGCCCCGCCCGGCGCGCGGAGGGTTCAGTGCGCAGAGGGTTCAGTGCGCGGAGTGCTTCTCCGCGCCGCGGTGGCGGTGGCCCTTCAGTTCGGCGTGCATCGCCGGGGCGGAGTGCATGGCCGCCACCTCGGCGTCGCGCCCACCGTGCCGGAAGGCGGAGCCGGCGGCGGCAGTGGCCGCGGGTGGCGCGTTGGTGCGCAGCCGTGGTGGCAGCGACCTGGGGCTCATCGCCATGCCCCGGCGTTCCAGCAGCTCCTGGGTGCCCCGGCGGAGCTTGTGGGTGCTGCTCGGCATCGACTTGGTCATCGTCGGCCTCCCTTCGGCGGTCACCGGCCGAACAAGCGTCGGCCGGGAGGACCGCACGGGCGTTATGTCCGGATTTTAGCCGCCCTACACCTAGGTCGTCCTGCCACCTCGCCCACTCCGGAACCTCAGGGGCACGGCCCGGAGCCCCTCAGCCCATGACCTCGTGGACGTAGCACCAGCGCCAGTCCTCCCCCGGCTCGTACGAGCGGATCACCGGGTGGGAGCTGTTGTGGAAGTGCGCGGTGGCGTGCCGCTGCGGCGAGAAGTCGCAGCAGCCGATGTGGCCGCAGTCCAGGCAGACCCGCAGGTGCACCCAGTCCCGGCGCCCCTGGGCCAGGCAGTCGGCGCAGCCGTCCGCCGGCGGGAGGGGCTCGATGTCCCGGGGTGCCGCGGTGAGGTCTTCGCAGGCGCTCATGCACGCAGGGTAGTGACGGCCGCCCCGGCCCACCGCCCAAGACACGCCCCGCAGGTCGGACCTGCCCCCGGGTCAGTCCGCGGCGGCCGGGGCGTCCCGCGCCGGGGCGCTCTCGGCCGGGGCGTCCCGCGCCGTCCAGCTCGCCAGCAGGGCCAGCTTCTGCGCGGTCGGCGAGCCCGGCGGGGCGGTGTAGACGACCAGCAACTGGTCGGGGGAGCCGTTGACGGCCAGCGTCTCGTAGCCGAAGTCGAGTCCGCCGACCAGCCGATGGTGGATCAGCTTGACCCCGTGGGTCTTCTGCTTCACCTGGTGGTCCGCCCACAGCCGCCGGAACTCCTCGCTGCGCACCGACAGTTCGCCCACCAGCGCGGCCAGCCGGGCGTCCTCCGGGTACCGGCCGGCGTCCAGCCGCAGGTAGGCGACGGTCTCGGCCGCCACCGCCTCCCACTGCGGGTAGAACTCCCGGGCGGCCGGGTCGAGGAAGGCGTGGCGGGCCGCGTTGACCTCGCCGGACGAACGTGCGGTGAAGCCGTTCACCGCGTCGCCGAGGTCGTTCCAGGCCAGCACGTCCATCCGGCGGCCGAGCACGAAGGCCGGCACCCCGGGCATCAGGTCCAGCAGCAGCCGGGTGCCCTCCCGCACCTGCTGGCGGCCGCGCGGCGACGCGGCCGGCCGGGGCGGGCGGGCCAGCGACCGCAGGTGCGCGGCCTCCACCTCGTCCAGCCCCAGCACCCGCGCCACCGCGTCCAGCACCGCGTCCGAGGCGCTGCCGCCGCGGCCCTGCTCCAGCCGGACGTAGTAGTCGACGCTGACCCCGGCGAGCTGGGCCACCTCCTCGCGGCGCAGCCCCTGCACGCGGCGGCGGCCGTGCGAGGGCAGGCCCACCTCCTCGGGCCGGATCCGGGCACGGCGCGAGCGGAGGAAGTCCCCGACGGTGTTCTCCATGCCCGGCAGCGTAGACCGGGAGGGCCGCCGTGAGGGTGGTACCGGCTTTCCCAGGAACGGCTTTCCCAGGAACGGACTTCCCAGGTTGCGCTTTCCCGGGTTGCGCTTTCCCGGGCACGGCTTTCCCAGGTGCGGCGCAGCCCTGGGTGGCCGGCCGCGAGGCGCGCAGAGTGGTCCCCGTCAGCCCCGCCAGCCCCGACGGAACCACCCAGGAGCGCCCGATGAACCACCCCGCCCTCGCCACCCGCACCGCCGTCGTCACCGGAGCCGCCAGCGGCATGGGCGAGGCCACCGCCCGTCTGCTCGCCACCGGCGGCGCCCGGGTCGCGCTGCTGGCCCGCCGCACCGAGCGGCTGGACGCGCTGGCCGCCGAGATCACCGCCGCCGGCGGCCGGGCGATCGCCGTCACCACCGACATCACCGACCAGGCCTCGGTGGACGCCGCCGCCAAGGCCGTCCACGACGCGTACGGCCCGGTCGACCTGGTGGTCAACAACGCGGGCGTGATGCTGCCCAACCCCCTCGGCGACGGCCGGATCGACGAGTGGACCCGCATGATCGACACCAACCTCACCGGCGCGCTGCGGATCGTCCGCGCCTTCACCGCCGACCTCACCGCGGCCGCCGCCGAGGGCCGGACCGCCGACCTCGTCAACGTCTCCTCGATCGCCTCGCACATCGTCTTCCCCGACTACGCCGTCTACGGCGCCACCAAGGCCGCGCTCACCCAGCTCTCCGCCGCGCTCCGCAGCGAGCTGGGCCCGCGCGACGTCCGGGTCAGCGCGATCGAGCCCGGGCTGACCGACACCGAGCTGGGCGGGCACATCGACAACCCGGTGCTGCGCGAGCAGCTCGGCGGGATGTTCGCCGCGATCCCCGCGCTGACCTCCGAGGACATCGCCGACCTGATCGGCTACACCGTCACCCGGCCCCGGCACGTCAACCTGCGCCACCTGGTCGCCCTGCCGACCCGGCAGGCCTGACGAGGGCCGCCCGCCCGGGTTCCCCGGCGGGCCCGGAAGGCGCCATGGGAGCATGCCAACCGTGGCGGTTGTAACGGGGGGAACAGACAGCGACACCGGCGGTGCCCGGGCGGGCGGCATACCGGGACAGGCAGGCCCCGGTATGCCGCCGGACATACCGGACACCTCCGACCCTGCCGACGGTCCCGGCCCGCACTCCTCCGGCCCCGATTTCTCCGGCCCAGGGCGCAAAGGATCGGCGGGCACCGGATCGGCTCGCGTCGGCGCGGCGGGCACCGGCCGGATCCGTCAGCCGGTCGCGCTGATCCGGCTCCTCGTCGGCCTCACCGCGTTCACCCTCACCCTGCTGCTCGCCGAGTACGCCCGCTCCACGACCAGCGGCATCGCCTCCGACGTCGCCCAGGCCGTCCTGCTGGTGCCGCTCCCGCTCCCCGCGATCGCCGGCGGGCTCTCCACCGCGGCCCTGCTGCTCGTCCCGGCGTACTCGGCGGTCCGCCGGCTCCTGGGCCCGGCACCCGACCGCCGGCGCACCCTCCAGCACCTCTCCGACGGGCTGCTCGCCGCCGTCCTCGCCTACGGGGTCTCGCTCGCCCTGGACCTCTGGATCGACGGGGCCGCCCCGCGCTCACTGCTGACCGCCCTCACCCTGCCGCTGCCCGCCGACGGCCTCGCCTACTCCGGGCCCGGCCACAGCTACCTGGCCCACACCGAACCGGTCTACGGCTACCTCGCCCCGGTCCTCGCCTTCCTCACCGCCTCCGGCGCCCGCGAACGCAGGGTCCCCCGGGTCCTCCTCGCCGTCTCCGGCCTCGCCGGGCTGGCCGCCGGGTACGCCACCCCGACCGCGGTGCTGCTCGGCCTGCTGATCGGCTGGACCACCGCCCACGGCACCCTCTACGCCGTCGGCGCCCCCGACCCCCGGCCCCGGCCCGCCCGGCTCCTGCGCAGCCTGCGCGAGGCGGGGCTGCGCCCGGTCACCGCCCGGCCCGCCGGCCCCGACCGCTACCTGGTCCGCCAGGAGGCCGGCCGCCCCGACCTCGACGTCCAGCTGCTCGACCGGCAGGCCGTCACCGCCGCCCTGGTCCAGCGCGTCTGGCGCCGGCTGCGGCTGCGCACCGCCCCGCACCCGCGGGCCCTGCGCTCGCTGCGCACCGGGCTGGAGCACGAGGCCCTGGTCTCGTACGCGGCCGTCGCCGCTGGTGTCCGGACCCGCCGGATCGCCGTCACCGTCGAGCTCGGCCGCGACACCGCCCTGGTCGCCTACGAGTATCTGCCCGGCCGCACCCTGGACCGGCTCGCCGACGACGAACTGACCGACGCGCTGCTCACCGACGCCTGGACCCAGCTCTCGCTCCTCCAGCGCCGGGAGATCTCCCACCGCGCGCTCGTCCCCTCCGCCCTGCTGGTGGACGAGGCCGGCGCGGTGCACCTGGTCGACCTCGCGGACGGCGACATCGCGGCGAGCGAACTCGTCCTGCAGTGCGACATCGCCCAGCTGCTCACCACCCTCGCCCTGCGCACCGGCGCCGAGCGGGCCGTGCGCAGCGCGGTGACCGTCCTCGGCCCGGACGCCGTCGGCGCGGCCCTCCCGCTGCTCCAGCCCATCGCGCTCGCCCGCACCACCCGCACCGCCCTCAAACGCGCCGCGGCCGCCCGGCGCGCCGCCGCCGGTCCGGCCGGGCCCGGGGCCACGGCGGCCCCCACCACCGCTCCCGCGGCACCGCCCGTCGAGTTGCTGGACGCCATCCGCGCCGAGGTTCTCCGGACCAGGCCGCAGGCGCCGGTGCGGGCGGTCCGGCTGGAGCGGCTGCGCCCCCGCACCCTGCTGGCCGTCGGCGGCGGCGTGGTGGCCGGGTGGCTGCTGCTGCCCCAGCTGTTCGCGAGCGAGCAGAACCCGATCGCCACCATGGCCGACGCCGACCCGCTCTGGCTGGTGCTCGCCCTGCTGGCCGCGGCGGCCAGCCACTTCACGGCCGCGATGGGCTTCGTCGGCTTCGTCCCCGAGCGGCTGAACTTCCGCCACGCCGTCCTCGCCCAGCTCGCCGGCTCCTTCGTGAAGCTGGTCTCGCCCGGCGGCGTCGGCGGGGTGGCCCTGAACACGCGTTTTCTCCAGCGGGCCGGCCTCCCGACCGCCCAGGCGCTGTCCAGCGTCGGTGTGTGCCAGCTCTTCGGCCTGGTGCTGCACCTGTTGCAGCTGGGCGCCTTCGTCTACCTGCTGGGCCTCGAACCGGGCGGGTCCGAGCTGGACGCGCTGCCGGCCGTGGTGAGCGGCCTGGCCGGGGCCGCGGTGCTGCTGGCCGGGGTCTCCGCCGTGCCGCCGGCCCGGCGGTGGCTGACCGCCCGGCTCCGCCCACTGACCTCCGAGGTGCTGCCCCGGCTGCTGGAGCTGCTGCGCAGCCCCCAGCGGCTGGCCGTGGGCATCGCCGGCCAGCTGCTGGTCTCACTCTGCCTGGTGGCGTGCCTGTACTGCTGCGCGCGGGCGGTCGGCCGGGAACCGGCCTTCGCCTCGGTGGCGGTGGTCTTCCTGATCGGCAACGCGGTCGGCAACGCGGCGCCGACCCCGGGCGGGGCCGGCGCCGTGGACAGCGCGCTGGTGACGCTGATGGAGCACACCGCGTCGATGGAGGAGGGCGGCGCGCTGGCCGCCGTCGCGCTCTTCCGCCTGCTGACCCTGGTCCTGCCGGTGCTGCCGGGCTGGGCGGCGTTCGCCTGGCTCCAGCGGCGCGGCGCACTCTAGCCGCCTACCCCCCGGCACGCGCCTACTCCCGGTACTCGTCCTCGTCGAGCTGGACGATCCTGCTCTGTTCCGCGACGTCGGCGACCTCGGTGGCCGGGTCGGCGCCGAGGGCGCGGCGCTCGGCCAGCTCGTCGTACTCGTCGCCCTCCTCGGCCTCGTCGTCCGGCTCCACCGCCTCGGCGACCTCGTCCAGGTAGTCCTCGTGATTCTGCGGCATGGCATCCGTCCTCGCTGCTCGGAGGCTCCCACGGGCCCGCCCCGGGTACTCGAAGTATCCGTCGGCGGCCGCCCGGGCGCGATGCGCCGCCCACCCCCCGGCGTGTTGCCGGAGCCGCCGCGACGGTCCGGACGGCGCGGAGCGCACGGTCCCGGCAGCAGGGCCCCTTTTCCCGTGCTGCCGGCGCCCGGGCCGCCGGGGGTACGATCAATGCCGTACCAGCAGGGCTTACCCACACCCACCCGGTGGCCCCGAAGCCTTACGAACGACGGGGAAATCATGTCCGGCTCGCACTACTTCACCGGTGCACCCGAGGTCGCCAGCGAGCGCCGTCCGATCACGGTCACCCTGCCGGACCTCACCCTGGAACTGACCACCGACGCCGGGGTGTTCTCCCGCAACCGGCTGGATCCGGGCACCCGGGTCCTGCTGGAGCACGCCCCGCCGCCGCGGGTCCGCGGCCCGATCCTGGACGTCGGCTGCGGCTACGGCCCGATCACCCTGACCTGGGCGAGCCGGCGCAAGCGGCTGCCGGTCTGGGGCGTGGACGTGAACACCCGCGCGCTGGAGCTGGTCCGGCTGAACGCGGAGTCGCTCGGGCTGGGCAATGTGCAGGCGTCGCTGCCGGAGGACGTCCCCGAGGACCTGCGGTTCGCGGCGATCTACTCCAACCCGCCGATCCGGATCGGCAAGGCCGCCCTGCGCCGGCTGCTGCACCAGTGGCTCGGCCGGCTGACCCCGGACGGCTCGGCGTTCCTGGTGGTGCAGAAGAACCTGGGCTCGGACTCGCTGCAGAAGTGGCTGAACGACCAGGGCTACCCGACCGGCCGGGTCACCTCGGTCAACGGGTTCCGGATTCTGGAAGCGCGGCCCCGCCCCGAGGGTGCGGGCCCCGAGAGTGGACGAGGTACGACGTCGTGAAGCAGCTCCGCGGGACCGAACTGAAGCGGCTGCACCGCCAGTGGCGGCGCAGCAACGAGTTCCGGCTCGCGCTGATCCTGGAGAACCTCCAGTCGCCGTTCAACGTCGGCTCGGTGGTCCGGACCGCCGCCGCGATGGGCGCCGAGAAGCTGTACCTGACCGGCGACACCCCGTCGGTGCGCTCGTCCGGCGCGCAGAAGGCCGCGATGGGCACCGACAAGTACCTCAAGGTGGAGCACTTCCCCACCGTCGCCGAGGCGGTCGCCTCCGCCAAGGCGGACGGCTACAAGGTGGTCGGCCTGGAGCTGGCGGACGAGGCGGTGCCGATGTTCGCCGCCGAGCTGACCCCGGCGGTCGCCTTCGTGCTGGGCCACGAGGACCGCGGGATCACCCCCGACGCGCTGGCCCTCTGCGACCAGGTGGTCTTCGTCCCGCAGCTGGGCCGGGTCGGCTCGCTGAACGTCTCCGCCGCCGCGACGGTGGCCTGCTACGAGGCGCGCCGCCAGGGGTACGCGATCAGCGGCACCCCGGACGGCAGCGACGCGGGCGGCCTGGACCTCGACGACGAGTGACCCCCCGGGGTGCGTAACGCTCGGGGTACGTGACCTCCGGGCGGGAGGGGCTGACGGGCCCCTCCCGCCTTCCGGGCTCAGACCTCGACCAGCACCTTGCCCCGGTTGGCCTCGCGGTCCACGTAGAGGCTGCGGTAGGCCTGCGGGATCGCGTCGAAGCCCTTGTGCACGGTCTGGTGGTAGCGGATCTCGCCGCGCCGGACCAGCCCGCCGAGGTCCTCGTGCATCGCGGCCAGCTCCGGCTCGTTGAACAGCCGGTGCTGCTCCAGGCCGGCGAAGACGTGGTTGAGCACGCCGAGCCGGACGTCGACATTGGCGTGCACGAAGTACCCCTGGGCGACCACGAACAGGCCGGCCACGAACACCGCCTCCGCCGAGAATCCCGCCAGCGCGAGCGAGAGCTGGACGGCGCCCTGGGAGACCAGCACATCGATGATGTGGTTGACCTTGACCCCGTTGTTGGCGACGTTGACCTTCTCGGGCGCATGATGCACCCCGTGCAGCCGCCAGAGCCAGGGGTTGCTGTGGCTCCAGCGGTGCATCAGGTAGTTGGCCAGCGAGCCGATCAGCAGGGCAGCCGGGATCTCCACCCAGAGCGGCAGCGTCGGATGGGGCGGTGCCAGCCACCCGACCGCGGCCGTCACCGGCAGCTGCGCCAACGCCCCGCCGATCATCGTCAGGACGAAGTAGACGCCGTACCAGCCCCATTCGGTGAGGTTCGGCTGCCATTCGGATTCGTACGGAATCAGCCGCTCCAGAACCATCAGACAGCCGATGGTGCCGAGCAGGAAGCGCTGGCTCGTCCGCCCGAGATCCCAGCGCCAGCGCAGGGCCGCGACCGATATCGACACAACGGTGACCAGCAGGGTCGGATAGGCGACATGACGCAGCACGGCGCGCAGCGTCCTACTCACGGCTACCCCCTTCGCGGCCCAGCACCGAGTGATCACCGAAAGCAATCGTTCCGATACTAACGGTAGCCGGAAGCCGATGCGAGGGATTTTAGGGAAGAATCCCAAGCGTCAAAATTTGTCGGATAATAGGTAGGCAAACTATTGGCCAGAATGGCGAAGGATACGAGCAAATACCTTCGCTTATCGGATGAGCAGCCCCGCCCGTTTGACGCTGCGGATCACCGGTGCCGTCTCCAGCGCGCCGACCCCGTCCAGTCCGCCCAGCCGGTCCGTCAGGTAGCCGTAGAACGCCTCGATGTCCCGGCAGACCAGGCCCGCCACCAGATTGGTCGGCCCGGTGGTCGCGGCGGCGAAGCCCACCTCGGGGTGGTCCGCCACCGCCTGGGCCACGGCCGTCAGGCGGCCCGGAGCCACCGTCAGCCAGCAGAACGCCTCGATCTCGAAGCCGAGCCGCCGGGGCTCCACGTCCACGTCGAAATAGAGCAGTCCCGACCGGGTCAGCGCGGCCAGTCGGCGCCGCACCGTCGCCTCCGACCCCCCGGTCCGGGCCGCCAGTTCGGCGAGCGGCGCCCGCCCGTCCTCCGCCAGCGCCGCCAGCAGCCCGCGGTCCAGCTCGTCCGGCACCACCGGCACGGCCGGAACCACCGAGGCCTCCGCGCCGTCCCCGTCCGCGGCCCGCGAGGCGCAGCGCAGCCTGGCCACCTGTGCGGCGGTCAGCGCCGAGGTGCGCCCGCTCCACGCCGCCGTCCCGCCGACGAAGGTCCGCAGCAGGTAGTGCGCGCTGACCGAGAGCACCCGGGGCGTCCGCGGCAGCTTGCCCAGCAGCAGCTCCTCCCGGTCCGGCCGGGCCGGGGAGCGGGTGTTGCAGACGATCTCGCCGCCGCCCGAGAGCAGACTCACCCAGGAGGTCTCCGGCCGGCGGGCCAGCGCCTCCGCGATCGCCGCCGCCGCGTCCGGCACACAGCGGACCCGGGTCAGCCAGTCGACCTCGCCGAGCATCCGGGCCCTGGTCCGCCCCACCACCCGCAGGACGCCGTCGGCGCGCAGCCGGTGGTAGCGGCGGGCCACGGTCTGGTCGGACACTCCGAGGACCTCGGCGAGACGCCGGTACGGCGCCCGGCCGTCCACGTGCAGGGCGTGCAGCAGCGCACGGTCAAGATCGTCCAGCGTCACGATTTCCACCAGCCGGACGCTACCTGGTGTCGAGATCCGTCGAATCGGCACCGGTACCCGGCGCGGCCTCGCGCCCCGGGCTCAGAGTGGCGGAGCCCCGGCCGCCCTGGCCGGGCACCGGAACAAGGAGTACGGGGATGCGGAAGTGGTGGCCGCTGGTCGCGGTCAGCCTGGGGGTCTTCATGCTGCTGACCGACGTCAGCATCGTGATCGTGGCGCTGCCGGACATGGGCACCGCACTGGGCATGGACTTCGCCGGCCTGCAGTGGGTGCTGGACGGCTACGCGCTCGCGCTGGCCGCCCTGATGCTCGGCCTCGGCGCGCTGGCCGACCGGCACGGGCGCCGCCGGGTCTACCTCACCGGGCTGGTCGTCTTCGCGCTGGCCTCGCTGGCCTGCGGACTGGCCCCGAACGGCCCGGTGCTGGTCGCCGCCCGGGTGGTCCAGGCGGCCGGCGGCGCGGCGATGTTCGCCACCGCGATGGCCCTGCTCAACCTCGCCTACCGGGGCCGCGACCGGGCCGTCGCCTTCGGGGTCTGGGGCGCCGTCAGCGGCGCCGCGGCCGCCATCGGGCCGATCGCCGGCGGGCTGCTGACGGAGTACCTGGGCTGGCGGTCGATCTTCCTGGTCAACCTGCCCATCAGCGTCGCCGCCGTCGCGCTCACCCTGCGCACCCTGCCCGAGTCCCGCGACCCCGCCGCCCGCCGGACCGACCTGCCCGGCGCCGGCGCCTTCACCGTCGCGGCCGGTGCGCTCGTCCTGGTGCTGGTCCGCGGCGGCGCCGACGGCTGGACCTCGACGCCGGTCCTCGCCCTCGCCGCGCTCGCCGTCGTCGCCCTCGCGGCGTTCCTGCTGATCGAGGCGCGCAGCCCGCACCCGCTGCTGGACCTCGCGCTGTTCCGCCGCCCGACCTTCACCGGTGTGATGCTCTGCGGGCTGGTCTACTCCGCCGCCGCGTTCTCCTACCTCCCCTACACCTCGCTCTGGCTGCAGGCGGTGCTCGGCCAGGGCCCGCTGGCCGCCGGGCTCACCATGCTGCCGATGAGCGCCGTCGCCTTCGTCGTCTCCGCCGTGGCCGGCCGCCGGCTGGCCACCCTGCCGGCCGCACTCCCGCTCGCCGGCGGCCTCGCCGTGATCGGCGCCGGTGCCCTCCTCCAGTGCACCCTGGACGGCTCCTCCGGGTGGACGGCCCTGCTGCCGGGCCTGGCCCTGACCGGCCTCGGCGTCGGTGCGGTCAGCCCCGTCCTGGCCGCGAGCGCGATGTCCGCCGTCCCGCCCGAGCGCGGTGGCATGGCCGGCGGCGCGCTCAACACCTTCCGCCAGCTGGGCCAGGCCCTCGGCATCGCGGTCTTCGGCCTGATCCTGGACGACGGGCTGCGCACCACCCTGGCCGGCCGCCCCGGCGTCACCGACCCGGCCGCCGCCGCCCGCGCCCTGAGCACCGGCCAGACCCCGGCCGGCACCCCGGAGTCCCTGATCCGGACGGCCTTCGCCACCGCACTGGACCACACGATGCTGGTCGCGGCCCTCACCGCGCTGGCGGGTGCGGCCGTGGTCGCCGTCCTGCTGCGCCCCACCGCCAACCGCCCGGCGGACACTCCCCCGCCGGCCGGCCCGGAACCGGCCACGAGGCAGCACCAGACGGCCTGAGCCCCCCACCCCCCACTCCACCCGGTGCAGGCCGAAGCCCCCCGAGCGTCCGGCTGCACCCGGATCTCCTCGTGCGACACGGGCCGGAGGCGGCATGCCGCCTCCGGCCCTGACGTTTCATCCCGCCCAACCGACCGGTGACACCGCCGTGCTGCTGCTTCTCCTCGCGGCTCGCTACGAAGCCCGGGGGCTCGATGGGTGCGGGGCGCGGTAACCGTCGGGCTGACCGAGATCCGCGCAGAGGCGGGCCAGCTCGTGCTCGAACAGCGCCTCACTGTTGGGCAGCGCGAAGGTCAGGTGGCCGAGGACATCCAGGCAGATCAGACCGTGCAGCCGGGCCCAGCCGCCGAGCATGACGACGATCGCCCCGGCCGGGAGGTCGAGGCTCCGCTCGCTCCGCAGCACCTCCAGCTGCTGCCGCAGTTCTGCGGAGAGCTGCGCATCGGTGGGGATCGGGAACGGGCCGCGTTGCCAGAGGTCGATCATCAGGGCCGCGAAGGTCGAGCCGAAGACCCAGCCCGCGTTCTGCATCGCATCGTCGTGGGCAATTCGGGTACTCAGTGGGGAGGCGCCCAGAATCAGGGCGAATTCATGACGATTCGCCATCGACCAGTGCCGCAGTGCCCTGGCACCGCCCAGCAGACGGACCAGCGGTTCGTCGGAGCCGGCCGCAGACTCGGCGCCGGTGCGAACGGCCTGTGCAGCCTCGGCAAAGATATCGCTGCGCAATGCCTTGACCACGTCCTCATGGGAATCGAAGTAGCGGTATACCCCGGGGGCGGTCATCCCCATCTCGCGGGCGATGGCACGAACGGTGACGGCGGCCTCGCCCTCCCCAGCGAGCAAGTCGCGGGCCACCGACTTGATCTCGGTGATGGCCGCCAGGCGGTAGCGCTCCCGCCGGGTCGGACGGGCGACGCTCGCTGGACTGGTCGCCATGGCGACTCCGTTCTGCCCGCGCAATTGGTTCCCGCGTGAGCCTAGTTGGCAATTGCCAAAGTAACCGGGGATAACGCAGCGACGGTTCACCGATCGGATGAACACGGTCAAGTGCCTCTGCCACAGTTGTGTGACGACGCACGGTGATGGTTGACAGCAGATCCGGGTTGGCCCGTATAGTAAACACTAGTAGCCGAAGTGATAGTACTGTCACGCAAGTTACTAGTCGACAGTTACACCTTGCAGCTGATAACAGGGGTTCGCGACGCTGCGAGAGATCGGGGAGAGGTCGACCATTCTACGGGGGATTCGTGGAGATCGCCGCACCATCCGAGTTGGTTACGAAATGCCTGGCTGGGGATCAGGCTGCCTGGAGTCAGCTCGTTGACCGTTACACACCGCTGGTCTTCGCCATTGCGCGAGGGCACCGACTCAGTCCGGCGGACTGCGAGGATGTTGTCCAGACAACATGGCTGAGGGCCGTTCAGTACCTGGGGAAGCTGCACTCCCCCGACCGGATCGCCCAGTGGATCGCGACCTCGGCTCGTCGCGAGAGCCTCAAGCACCTGGAGAAGCGCGGGCGCAGCGTGCCGGTCGGCGAGCCGGCCGTCTTCGATCGGCCGGAGCCGAGCGACAACCACCCGGAGGAGCGTGTCCTCGCCAGTGAACGGGACGACGAAGTCCTGTTGGCGTTCTGCGAGTTGGCACCACGCTGCCAAATGTTGCTGAGCCTGCTGGTGACCGATCCACCCACGCCGTACGACGAGATCAGCGCCACCCTCGGCATGGCCCGAGGCTCGATCGGCCCCATTCGGTCCCGCTGCCTGGCCCATCTTGAGCGGATCATGAAGCAACGGGCCGGGCAGTCCGCCGAGGACGCCCGACTCGTACAGACGGTCCGGGAGACAGGCCTGCAGGTCTTCGCCATGCGGCAGACCGGCTAGCCGCACCGCCTCGGGTGGCCCTGGTGACATCGGGCCACCCGAGGCGATCCCCAGTCCGCTGGGAATTACTGCGAATCCTGAGAGTCTGCTGGGAATTCAGTGGCCGGCTGATCCTCGGTTGCACACGCAGCATCGAGCTGCTCCGCGATCACCAGCTTGACCTTGGCGGTCAGGTCGGCAGGCATCGGACCGATGGCACTCCTGAGCCTTTCCAGCCCTTGCTCCGAGTCGCTCAACCTCGCCTCCCACGCAGTAGTTTATGAGTCAATGACTACTCAGTAGGATAGAGGTCCAGGCCTGTCCCGGCAAGAACGGACGGGCCGAACTCCACCGTATTCATAGTTTCTTTAAACGCGGCGACAGCGGCGGACAGGCGCCGCCACTCGCCGGCCGCGTAGTGCGGGACGTCGGGCAGCACCGCACGGGAGAACCCGGCCAGCACCCGCCCCGGTCCGACCTCCGCCAGCGCGGTGACCCCGTACGCGGGCAGCTGACGCAACGTCGCGGTCCAGCGGACCGGACCGGCGAGTTGGCGGCGCAGCCGCTCGCGGGCCTGGTCCCCGGTGTGGACCTGCTCGGCGGTGACATTGGCGAACACCGGGATCTGCGGGTCGCGAAACTCCACCGCGTCCAGCGCGCTCGCGAACTCCTGCTCCACCTCGGCCATCAGGCTGCAGTGGAACGGCGCACCGACCTCCAGACGGACGACCTTGGTGGCGCCCGCATCCTTTGCCGCGGCCATCACCTGCTCAACCGCCGCACGGGTGCCGGAAACCACCTGCTGGGCGGGCTCGTTGTCGTTGGCGACCTCCACCACACCCGAGCCCTGCTCCCGGGCCCGCGCGCACAACTCCTCGGCCTGTCCGGCGGACAGGCCGATCAGCGCGGCCATCGCACCGGGCGTGTGCTTGTTGACGGCGGCCATCAGCTCACCGCGCCGGCGGACCAGGCGCAGCGCGTCGGTCCACTCCAGCACGCCCGCGCAGACCAGCGCGGTGTACTCGCCGAGGCTGTGCCCGGCGGTGACCGCGGGCCGGACGCCGTGCGCGCGGAGCACGTCCAGCGCCACCAGAGAGGTCAGGAAGACCGTCGGCTGAGTGAGTTCGGTCTGTCGCAGCTGCTCGGCCGAGCCTTCCCAGCAGATCGCGGCGAGCGGCAGGCCGAGCAGCTCTTCGGCGGGTCGGTAGTACCGATCCACCAAGTGGGGGAAGCGCTCGGCCAGGTCACGGCCCATTCCGGGCCGCTGCGACCCCTGCCCGGGGAACAGGAAGGCAACGGCGGTCATTTCGCTCCTCATGGGTGATGCGGCGGATTGGGGGGTGGAGGCAGAACCGGGGGCCGACCTCGCGGTCAGCCCCCGGTTCGTGGGGTAGGCACTGCGCGATGTCCCGCCGGGCTCAGACCGACGGGCCGAGAAGTGCCTGGTTCAGGCGTGCGAACTGCCCGCGGTAGTAGAGCAGCGGGTCGTCGCTGGGCGAGGAGGTCAACTCGTGGACGCGACCGAGGAAGATCGTGTGATCGCCCCCGGGGATCTCCCGTTCGACCTGGCAGCCGAACTGGGCGATGGCCTCGGACAGTACCGGGATGTCGCGCCAGCCCGGCCGGTGGAGGATGCCCGCAAGGGCCTGCTCGCCCGCAGGGCGGCCGGACTTGGCGAACCTGGCGGCCGGATCGGTCTGACGCTGGTGCAGGACGTTGACCACGAAAGCGCCCGCAGCGGAGATCGCGGTGGCGGTCCTGGAACCCCGGGTGAGGCAGACCAGCAGCAGCGGCGGCGCCAGGGAGACCGAGGTCAACGAGTTGACCGTGGTGGCGAAGGGGCCGCCGGGACCATCGGTGGTGACCACCGCGACCCCGGTCGCGAACATCCCCATCGCCCGCCGGAAGGAGGGCTCATCCGGCTGTGCGGGCGGGCAGGTCGGCTGGCCTGCCGTGGCGAGCGTGGACATCAGCGGACCGGGGCCTGGGCGGTCCAGTCCACGACCACCCCTGCGTAGATCCACTTGGTACTCTCCACGCCGACCAGCATCAGCCGGTCACCGGGCTTGACCTGGCCGGCCCGCCAGGCGGCGTCCAGAAAGAGCGGCACTGCCGCGCAGCCGACCGCGCCCATGGTGGACAGGCTGTCGAAGATCTTGCCGTCCAGCGCCTTCCACTCGGTGGTGTCGAGGCCGAGCTCGTGCAGCGAGTCGAGCATCCACCCGACATTGCCCTCCGGGACCAGGCACAGGTCGACCGATTCCACTGGCACCCGGCTGCTGGTCAGCGTGTCGTGGATCGCCTCGGTGACCATGACCGGGGTGAAGTCGCCGGCGCCGACCACGTCGACCCGGAGGTCGACCAGTCGCTTGGCCTTGAGCTGCTCGTGGATCGGGGCGTGGGTGCCACCGCCCACCGAGTGGATGCCCGGCTTGCGGTCGCCGCCGATGGCCTTGGTGGCGCCGGCGTGCAAGCCGCCCTCACCCCCCTCGGCCCGCAGCACGATGGCTCCCGCGCCGTCACCGAACATGTAGACCGGCATCCGGTCCCGCATCCGGATCCGGTTGGGGTCCTGTCCCAGGAAGACCGGGGCGAGCACCGGCGAGATCGCCTCGCTGCCGATCACCAGGGCCGTGCGGTAGGTGCCGGCCTGCAGGTAGAGCCGTGCGATGTCCAGGCCCTGGACGACTCCGGCCCCACCCGAGCGCAGCTCCATGGTCGCGCAGCGGACCAGGCCGAGCCGCTCCTGCACCATGTTGACCACGCCCGGCAGCGGGTAGTCCGGAGTCCCGGTGGCGAGCACCAGGAGATCGATCTCGGCGGCCTCCAGGCCCGCCGCGTCCAGCGCCCGGACAGCCGCCTTGTAGGCCATGTCCGAGTTGTTCTCCCGGTGCTCGCCGGTGGCCGGGTCGATCAGCCAGTACCGCTGCTCGATCGAGAGCCCTTCGAGCACCTCGTCGGGCAGTGGCCCGACCAGGCGGGTGATCTCTTCGGTCGGGATCGGGTCACCGGGCTGGTAACCGCCGGTCCCGATGATGCGGATCGAGGTCACGCGGTCGCTCCTTCGGTTCGCTGCAGGTCGCGGGGGGCCAGGAAGAGGTCAGGAAGACACCGGCTGGGACGCCTTGGTGGCGACCAGCTGGACCAGGTTGCCGACCGTGAACAGGCTCATCACCTGGGTGGCCTTGAGCCGGCCGGTGAGCTCCTCGACGTCGATCTGCGGCATCACGGTCTTGAGCTGGGCCAGCGCCCGCTCGGTGACGATCTCGTTCTCGTCGCCGAACTCCTCCTCCGGGATGCCGCCCTGGACGTACTCAGCCAGCTCGGCGGCCTGGATCTTGATGCCGAGGCCGCGCTCGATCCGGAACAGGATGTCCAGCAGGTCGATCGACTCGGCACCGAGGTCGTCCAGCAGGGTCGCCTCGTCCACGACCTCGTCCGGCTCGGCGGCCAGCGCGTCGGCGACGGCGGCGTGGACTGCTTCGGTGATCTGGGTCAGAGACATGAGAAGTGCTCCATCGCTTGTTTTCGGGGTGTCTGGTAGTACAGATCCGTCGTCGGTGCGGCGGGATACACCGTCAGGGACGGCCGAGGCCCAGTGCGGTCATCGCGCCGCCGTCGACGTTGACCAGCGCGCCGGTCATGTACGCGGACTCAGGGCCGGCCAGGAACCGCACCACCTCGGCGATCTGCTCCACCGGGCCGAAACGGCGCATCGGGATCTGCTTCTTGATGGACCGTCCGGTCTCGCCTTCGGTCAGCCCGGCGACCAGCTCGGTGGGCGAGAAGCCGGGCAGCACCGCGTTGACCCGTATTCCGAACCGGGCGGACTCCATCGCGCAGCAGCGGGTGAAGGCGTTCACCGCCCCCTTGGAGGCCGCGTAGTTGGACTCGCCGATCCAGCCGCGCTCCCCCATCACCGAGGAGACGTTGACGATCACGCCCGCGCCCTTGGCCATGAAGTGCGGCAAGGCCGCCTTGGTGCAGTGGAAGACGCCGCCGAAGTTCACCCGCATGGTGTCCAGCCAGTCGTCCGGACCCATGTGGTAGATCAGCGCGTCCTGGGCGATCCCGGCGTTGTTGACCAGGATGTCCAGGCCGCCGAGTTCCTCGACGGTCCGGGCCGTCATCGCCTCGGCGTCCTGGTGCTCGGCCACGTCGCCGGCCACCGCGATGGCCCGGCCGCCGGCCGCCTCGATCTCGCGCACCAGCTCCTTGGCCGGCCCTTCGGAGGTGCGGTAGTTGACCGCCACGGCCGCGCCGTCGGCGGCCAGCGCCCGGCAAACCGCAGCGCCGATCCCGCGCGATCCGCCTGTCACCAGGGCGACTTGTCCGGTCAGCTTCACCAGTGGGTTCCTTCCGTCTCATTGCTCTGTGCGGGGTCCGGCAGGGCTGCGCGGACCGCCAGGGTGACGTGTGTGCCGCCCAGCGAGGAGCTGTTGACCAGCACGGGGGCGCCGTCACCGGTGTGCAGCGCGAGCGCCGTGGCGAGCGCGCCACCGACGCCCATCGGCTCACCGAGCACGGCCTTGGGGGAATGCAGCCTGAGCTGCGTGCCGCCGGCCGTCAGCTGGTACACCGCTGCTGCCTCCGCCCGGTCGGCCGAGGCCAGGCCGGCGGCGGAGAGCCAGAGGTCACGCACCTCGTCCAGGGCCAGGCCGGCGTCCCGCAGGGCAGCCCGCATGGCCCGCTCCATCCCGTCGCCGCGCGGGTCCCAGACCCGGGCCCGGCTGGCGTCCGAGGCGATTCCGTGACCCAGGATCGTGCCCAGGATCCGGGCGCCGCGCGCCTCGGCCGCGGAGCGGCGCTCCAGCACCAGCGACACACTGCCCTCGGCCAGCAGGAACCTGCCGTCCGGTGCGCTGCCCACCGAGCGGGTGGTGGCCGCGCCGATCGCGGCGTAGGCCCGCGCCACCTGGGCGGTGAGCGCGTCGGTGGCGGTCACCACCAGGGCCTCGGCCCGGTCGGCCGCCAGCAGGTCGGCGGCGTAGCCGAGCGCTGCCGCGCCGGTGGCGTGGCCGACCGAGACCGTCGACGTGGGACCGCGCAGGCCCAGATGAAGGGCCATCTGACCGGCCGCCTGGTTGTAGACGGTGTTCGGGAACATCGCCGGATCGGCCGCGGCCGGTCCGTCACTGAGCACCGGCACGGTGAACCGTTCCATCGCCTCCATCGGCCCGATGCCGGTGCCGAAGACCACACCGACTGCTGCGGCCGGCCCGCTGCCGGGCTCGATCCCGGCATCGGCCAGCGCCTTGGCGGTGGCCACCACGCTGAGCACACCGAGCCGGTCCATCCGCCGCCGCTCCTTGCGGCTCAGGTACGGCTCCGGGTCAAGGTCGACCCGGCCCACCCGAACCCCGGACTCCACGTCGACCGGCTCGGTCAGCCCGCTGATCTGCTGCCATGCCGCTGCGACACCGTCACCGGCCGGGCTGAGCACGGAGATGCCGGTGACAACCACCTCATCGCGGTGCGGCGCCGGTGGGCGCAGGCCGGAGCCCGGCCGGGTCAGCAGCAGGGCCGCGTTGGCCCCGCCGAAGGCGAAGTTGTTGGACAGGGCCGCCTGGGCCGTGATCGGTCGCGCATTGCCCGGGACGTAGTCCAGCGGGCAGTCCGGGTCGGGCACCCGGTAGCCGGCTGTGGGCGGCGCGGTCTGCGCGGCCAGCGCGTTGGCGGTC
Organism: Kitasatospora sp. NPDC041988; assembly: GCF_055588525.1. Classification (NCBI taxonomy): domain Bacteria; kingdom Bacillati; phylum Actinomycetota; class Actinomycetes; order Kitasatosporales; family Streptomycetaceae; genus Kitasatospora; species Kitasatospora sp. NPDC041988. Next base: position 151,471 of record NZ_JBVJCO010000013.1, on the reverse strand, counting down.
ACGATGGCCTCCACCGCCCCGGCGGCGCCCAACAGATGGCCGATCACCGACTTGGTGCTGCTGACCGGGATCCGGGCGGCCTCCTCGTCGCCGAGCGCGTTGCGGATGGCGTTGCTCTCGGCCGCGTCGTTCTTCGGGGTGCCGGTGCCGTGCCCGTTGATGTAGCCGATATCGGCGGCGGCCAGCCCGGTGTGGCGCAGTGCGGCGCGGATCGCCCTTGCCGCTCCCGAACCGTCCGGGCGCGGGGCCGTCACATGGTATCCGTCTGCGGAGAGCCCATAGCCGGCTACCTCGGCCAGCACGGTCAGTCCGTGCTGCTCGGCCAGGTCGGAGCGGACCAGCACGACCATGCCGCTGCCCTCACCCAGCGAGAGCCCCTGCCGATCGGCCGAATACGGCTGGGCCGGCTCCGGCGCGAGCGACTCCAAGGAGTTGAAACCGGCCAGCACCACGTCGGAGAGCGCGTCGGTGCCGCCGGCCAGCATGGCGTCGGCCCGGCCGAGACGGAGCTGGTCGGCCGCCCAGCCGATCGCGTTGGCGCCGGAGGCGCAGGCGGTGTTGACCGTGGTGACCGGGCCGCGCAGCCGCAGCGCGGCGGCCACCGCCTCGGCCAGCGCCTGCGGGGTGACCAAGGTCAGCAGCCGGGGATCCGGCTCGCCCAGGGCCTGCTGAGCCAGCCATTCCCGGGCCGAGAGCAGCCCGGCGTTGCAGGTGCCGAGGACCATGCCGAACCGCTCCGGGGCGATCAGGCCCGGCGGCAGGGCCGCCAGCGCCTGCTCGGCGGCGACCAGCGCGAGCTCGATGGCCCGCTCCCGGAAGCCGTTCGGACGGTGGTGATTGCCGGGCCGCTGGACCGGGACGGTGACCTCGCCGGCCAGCTTGGTGCTCAGCCCATCGGTGGACAGGGCCTGGATCGGCTGGATCGCGACCTGACCGGCCCGGGCACCCTCCCACAGCGCATCGGCCCCCGCGCCGAACGCGGTCACGGCCCCGGCGGCGACGATCGCCACGCCGGCCTCGAAGCAGTCCGGCGTCGTGGACGACTCAGGCATCGCTCGTCTCTCCTCTCCTGCAGGTTCGGTGGGCCGCCGGCTGGGCCGCCCTGCGATGGCGGCCCGGACGGCTGCCCCGGCTGTGCTGCGAGGCCGCGGCCAGCGGGTTCCAACCGATCGCGGACAGCGTCATTTCGAGCGGGGGCAGCAGGTCCTGACGCCAGGTCGCACTCTGATGCGAGCTCTGGGCGCCAGCCGGGCCGACTGCCTGGGGTTCTGTCATCGTTGCTCCGGTGTACTCAGGACCATGGCCACCTGCTGGCCCTCCAGCCCCCGCGCGACGGCCACCGCGTGGCGCAGCCGCAGCTCCCTGGCCCGGCCCGGCACCCAGTCCATGAGGTGGCAGTCCGGGTCCGGGTCTTCGAGGTTGAGGGTCGGCGGCACCACGCCGCCGTCCAGCGCGAGCGCGCAGATGGCGGTGTTCAGGGCTCCCGCCCCGGCCACCAGGTGTCCGGTGGCGGGCTTGACGCTGCTGGCCACGGCGGTACGCCCCGGGCCGAGGGCCAGGGCCAGCGCCCGTGCCTCGCTCTGGTCGCCCAGCCGGGTCGCGCAGCCGTGCGCGGCCACGTACGAGACGTCCTCGGCGGCCACCTCGGCCGCCGCCAGCGCCCGGGTGATCGCGTTCGCCAGCGGGTGGCCGTCCGGCTCGGGCGTGATCAGGCCGTCGGCGTCGCGGGTGGCGGCGGTGCCCCGGATCTCGGCGTAGACCGTCGCGCCGCGCGCCCGGGCCGCGTCCAGCTCCTCCAGCACCAGGTAGGCGGCGCCGTCGCCGAGCACCGAGCCGCTGCGCTCGCGGTCGTACGGGCGGAAGACCCGATCGGACGGCAGATCGCCGGTGGCCAGCACGCCGAGGCCGTCCATCTTGGTCATGCTCCACCAGGAGGCGGCGTCGTCCGACCCGCCCGTCAAGGCCACATCGCACTCGCCGCGCCGGATCGACCGGTAAGCGCGCGCGATGGCGCTCGCGCCGGCGTCGGCGGTGCCGTGGAAGTAGGAGTTGGGGCCGGTGAAACCATGCGCGTGGGAGAGGTGGAAGAGCGCGGCCGACTGCAGGCCCTCCACGTAGTACAGCGGGTGGAAGGCGGACGTCATCCGCTCCCCGAGCAGCCGGAAGTCGGCCCGGCCCTGCTCGTCCCGGGCCGCCAGGCTGCCGGCCAGCAGGCGCTCGGGGTTGGAGATCTCCTTGTTTCCGCCGATGAAGAGACCGGCCCGCTCGGGGCGGTACCCGCTCTCCAGCAGGTCGAGATCGGCGTCCTCCATGGCCAGCGCCGCGCCGGCGATGGCCAGCCGGTCGTTGTGCGTGGTCATCCGCAGCGCGCGTTTCTCGGCGTAGAGCTCGGGACGGAAGTTCTCGAGCTCGGCGGCGTGCCGGGTGGTCAGCGCGTGCGCGTCGTAGCCACGGATCGGGCCGACCCCGCTGCGGCCCTCCAGCAGGCCCTTCCAGGTCTCCGCCCGGCCCTCGCCGAGAGCGGTGACCAGGCCGATACCGGTGACGGCCACCCGGCGGCCGGTCCGGGTCATGCGGTCACCCCGTCCAGACCGCTGAGCGCGGTCAGCCGGCTGCCGACCCGGACCAGCCGGATGTCGCGCACGGTGGTGACGGTGTTTCCGTCCACCTTCACCGTGGCCGAGCCACGGACCGAGTCGCGGTCGGCCTCGGCCACCTCGAACGCGATCACCATCCGGTCGCCCGGCTCGACATAGCGCCGGTAGCGGATCCGGGAGGCCTGGGCCATGGTCCAGTCGCCCGGACCGGCCGCCAGCCGGGCGGTCTCGGCGATGTCGTCCAGGATCAGCACCCCGGGCAGCACCGGGAAGCGCGGGAAGTGGGTGGCGAACAGCGGCAGGGTGCCGGGGACGTTGCGGACGGCGACCGCGCGCAGGCCGGGGACCAGCTCCAGGATCCCGTCCATCCGGTGCTCGCCCGGCTGCGCCGTGTCGTACAACTCTGCTGCGGTGCTCATCTTTCCTCCTGGGACGGCCCGGCAGCGGCGCCGCGGACCACGAAGCAGGCGTTGGTGCCGCCGAAGGCGAAGGCGTTCACCAGGACGGCGCGGACCGGGCGGCTGCGTGCCTTGTGCGGTACGTAGTCGAGGTCGAGCTTGGGATCGGGGTGGTCGAGGTTGATCGTGGGCGGCACCACTGACTCACGCAGCGCACCGAGCGCGGCCAGCAGGTTGACCCCGGCGGCGGCCGAGGTCAGGTGCCCGGTCATCGACTTGGGCGAGCTGACGGCCAGCTGGTAGGCGTGCTCCCCGAACACCTGCTTGATCGCGAGAGTCTCGCTGAGGTCGTTGCCCGGGGTGCCGGTGCCGTGCGCGACGACGTAGTCGATCTCCTCGGGCGCCAGCCCGGACTCGGTGATCGCAGCGCGCATCGCGTCGATCGCCCCGCTGCCGTCGGGCGGCGAGTCGGTGATCCGGTAGGCGTTCAGCGAGGAGCCGTAGCCGATCAGTTCGGCGTGGATCCGAGCGCCGCGGGCCACCGCGCCATCCCAGTCCTCCAAGACCGCGAAGACCGCGCCCTCGCCGAGCACGAATCCGGAGCGGTCCGCCTCGAAGGGACGCGAGGCCCGCTCGGGCTCGTCGTTCCAACGGTCCGTCAGCGCGCCGAGCAGCGAGAAGCCGACCACGTCCATCCAGGTGGTCAGGGCATCGAAGCCACCGGCCACCACCAGCTGGGCCTCGCCGTCCTGGATCGCCCGATAGGCCTCGCCGACGGCGTGTGCCGCTCCGGCGCAAGCGGTGCTCAGGCTCAGCATCGGGCCTCGGGCGCCGACCGCTTCGGCCACCGCCCTGCTGCCGAGGTTCTGGTTGCGCAACAGCACATCGGCGGGTGCCTGCCGGTACAGGTCGCGGTACTCGCTCGCCTCCAACTGGTGTGACATGTCGACCAGTTCCTGCAGCGGCGGACGACCCACGGTACCGGCGACGGCGACCGCGCGCCGGTACGGATCGGTCTGCTCCCAGCCCTGTCCGGCGTCCCGCAGCGCCTCCCGGGCGGCGGCCGCGGCGAACAGTGCGGCCCGAGACAGGTGCCGGCGGCTGCGGGCCGGTCCTGCGGCGGCCGGGTCGAAGTCCCGGACCTGGCCGGCGACCCGCACCGGCATCGCCGCGGCGTCGAAGGTCTCCAGCGGACCCACGCCGCTGCGACCCGCGACCATGCCCTTCCAGGTACTCCGCGCGTCGGTGCCCAGCGGGGTGACCGCGCCGATCCCGGTGATCGCCACCCGGGTCATCGGGCGCTCGCCAGTTCGGGCAGCGCGCGGGTCAGGCGGCGCTGGAGCAGCCGGGTGGACTCCAGGTCCTCCAGCTCGTCCGCCGGAAGCAGCGCGCACATGATGGCGTCGGCCGTCATCACCACGCGTCCGCCGACCGAGGCGGTGCCGCTCAGCACGGCCGTCTCGTCGCCGAACGACTCGACCGCGCCCACCAGCGTGAGCATGTCGCCGGGCCGGACCGGGCTGTGGAAGACGACGCCCTCGACGGAGAGCAGGGCGGCGCGCTGACGCAGCTCCGTGGTGATCATGATGAGCCACGTACCGGCCTGGCACAGTGCCTCCAGCACCAGCGGGGCCGGCATCTCGGGGCCGCGTCCGGCGTCCCGCCAGTGGTCCTCCAGCCTGGAGGTCGCCTTGCGAGCACGGACTGATTTGCCCGGTTCCAGGGCGTCGATCCGGTCGATCAGATGGAAGCGCATGGTGATCCTTCGTCGAGAGCGCGGGCGCGCGGGTCGTTTTGCGCCGAGTCCTGCGGTTGATCGTGGGTGCCGTCCTGTGCCGGGAGCAGCACGGCCTGGGCAATGGCGTAGCCGCCGGTGTGCGAGATGGAGACCTTGGCCTGTCCCCAGCCGTCGGCGGCGCAGCGCAGCGCGGTCACGCCGCTCAGGCGCAGCCGCGGAGGCCCCAGTGGCGTGGCAACCACCTCCACGTCCGTCCATGCCTGCCCGCGGCCCAGCCCTGTGCCGAGTGCTTTGAGGAGCGCCTCCTTGGCGGCGAACCGGCCCGCGAGATGGGCCTGCCGGTTGCGCTTGCCCGCGCAGTAGGCCAGCTCACCGGGGGTGAAGATGTCCCGCTCCGCCTGCTCGTTCACTGCGAGCAGGCTGACTACTCGGTCGATCTCCACCAGATCGACCCCGATCGCGATCCGCACGCCGGGCCCCCCTCCCGTCGGTGCACCGCACCATTGGTCGGCGGCGCTGCAGTTGGACAGATCCACACCGCACGGCGGTGGATACAGGCAATTGACCGGATTACGAAGGTGTCCTCGCCGGGCCGCGCCCGTCGACCGACAGGGTGTATCCAGCTCGGCCGGGCCCGGATCTGTCGGGGGAGCGGGCGTTGGCGCCCGGTGTCCGGCGGACAGGCCGGCGTCCAGGGAGGAACGACAGCGATGGACACTCGGGACCGGAAACATGTGGCGGTAGGTACATGAACGGGTTGCCGCACGGACCACTGCGGCGTTCGCTGAAGGTCGCGGCGCTGCCGATCGGGCACGCCCGGCGCAGCGCGTTCGGCCTCGCCCGCCGGATCGCCGGCGGAGCCCAGGAGGCGGTCCGCGCCCAGGTCCAGGAGCGCACCGCGCAGCAGCTGTTCGCCATCATCGGTGAACTCAAGGGTGGCACACAGAAGTTCGCCCAGGTGCTGAGCGTGATGGAGGCCGGCCTGCCAGAGCACGTGGCCGCGCCCTACCGCGCCGCCCTGACCAGCTTGCAGGAGGCCGGACCCGCGCTCCCCAGGTCGGTGGTGAACAACGTGCTACGCGCCGAGCTCGGGGACGACTGGCGTTCGCCGATGCGGGAATTCGACGACACACCGGTCGCCACGGCCTCGATCGGCCAGGTCCACCGGGCGGTCTGGCGGGACGGGACGCAGGTCGCCGTCAAGGTCCAACACCCCGGCGCCGACCGCGCCCTGCACTCCGATCTGGGCAATCTCAAGCGGCTCGGCCTGGTCATCGCGCCGTTCGCCGACGGGCTCCCGATCAGCGACCTGCTGCGCGAGGTCCGGGAGCGGATGCTGGAGGAACTCGACTACCGCAAGGAGGCCGAGGCGCAGACCGCCTTCGCCGAGGCCTTCGCCGACGACCCCGACTTCGTGGTGCCGCGCGTCGTGCTCGGTACCGAACGGGTGCTGGTGACCGAGTGGCTGGACGGCACGCCCGCGGCCGCGGTGATCGACGCCGGCACCCAGCAGCAACGCGACCGGCTGGGCCTGCTGCTGGTGCGCCTCATGTATGCCGGACCGCAGCGGATCGGCCTGCTGCACTCGGACCCGCACCCCGGCAACTTCCGGCTCCGCGAGGACGGCCGGCTCGGCGTGCTGGACTTCGGAGCCGTCACCCGCCTCCCCGACGGCCTGCCGGGATGGATCGGCGGCGTGATGAGCGCCTGCGCGAACGGCGATCCGGACGGCATGGCCGAGGTGCTGCGCGCGCACGGGATGCTCAAACCCGACGATCGCCACCAGGACTTCGACTGGCTGTACACGGCGATGGCCCCGATGGCCGCCTCGCTCTCCGAGAAGATCTTCGCCTTCGATCGGGACTGGATGCGCGAGGTGATGCGCTCCGCGACGCTCACCAAGGAGTCCCAGACCATTCGGACGCACGTCCGGATGCCTCCCGAGCATGCGCTGGTCCAGCGGGTCTGGCTGGCCACGCTGGCCATGCTCTGCCAGCTCGGCGCCCAGGTGGAGATCCGCGCCGAGGCGCTGGCGGGCCTGCCCGGCTTCGTTTAGACCCGGCCCGCCTTCCGCCCGGCTTCCCGTCCGACTTCCTGTCCAACTTCCCGTCCAAACAGAGTTGAGAGGACCACTGTGGAAACCCAGAACGACATACTGGTGGCGAGCACAGAACAGATCCCGCCGGATGGAATCCTCACCGTCGACCTGGGCGGAAGTCCGGTGCTGCTCAGCCGGGTCGGCGATGCGGTCCACGCGATCAGCGGGCTCTGCTCCCATGAGGGAGCCCAGTTGTCCGAGGGCGAGGTGGAGGACGGCACCATCGAGTGCCCGTGGCATTTCAGCCGGTTCTGCCTGCGCACCGGCGAGGCCCTGGACCTGCCCGCGACCGAGGCGGTGCCGGCGTTCACGGCACGGGTGGAGGGCAGCGACATCTATCTCTCGCCCACCGCACACACCGCCGACTGAGAAAGCCGGAACCAAGAAGGCCGGGGGCGGTCGCGCACGATGCGCACCCACCCCCGGCCTTCGGTCGTCTCAGGAGGCCGGAACCTCAGCCGGGACCTCCGCCGGCGCCGCCCCGTGTCCGAGAGGGCAGCCGGCCGCCGGTTCCCCGTCCGGCTCGGCGGCCGGCTCCCGCACCGCTTCCGTCGCGGCGGCCGGTTCGGTGATGCCCGGCGCCGCGCCGCGCGCCGGCACCGGGCGCAGCGTCATCTTGATGCCGTGCTTGGCCCGCAGTGAGATGTCCGGCTGGATGACCACCGGATGCCCCGGCACCATGTCCAGGTGGAAGCGCTGCAGGATCGACGCCACCACGATGGTCAACTCCATGTTGGCGAAGGCCAGTCCCACACAGTTGCGGGGCCCTCCCACATAGGGGACGTAGGCGTACCTGGGCCGGCCGGCCGACCGCTCGCGGGTGAATCGGAGCGGATCGAAGCCCTCGGGGTTGTCCCAGAACTCCGGATTGCGGTGCGTGATGTACGTACTGAGCAGGAGAAAGGAGCCCGCCGGGATGTGGTAGCCACCCAGGACGTCGTCCTCACGCGGCATCCGTGCCACCTGCCACAGCGGCGGGTAGAGCCGCAGCGCCTCTTGGATGAACAGCTTCAGGTACTTCAGCTGCGGCAGGTCCTCCATGGTCGGCGGGCGGTCCCCGAGGACGTCGAGCACCTCCTGCCTGGCGTGCTCGGTCTCTGCGGGCCGGGTGGAGAGCAGATGGCAGATCCACGACAGGGTGGCCGCGACCGTCTCGTGCCCGGCGATGAAAAGCGTCATCACCTGGTCGCGCAGCTGCTCGTCCGTCATCAGCCGCCCGGTCTCCGGGTCGGGGGTGCGCATCAGCATGGACAGCAGGTCCTGCGCCTCCCCCTCGGCCGGCAGCCGGCGCCGCTCGGTAATCAGTCGGTACACCGTGTCGTCAAGGAGCGCGCGGGCCGCGCGGAAGCGTCGGTTGCGCGGGGTCGGCACCCGTTCCGGGATGTCGGCCACGGCGATGAGCTTGCTGTTGATGTGCTCCAGCTGGACCGCGACCGCGTGGCCGAGCGACAAGGCGTCGCTCGACCAGTCGGCACGGAACAGACAGCGGGCGAGGATCTCCAGGGTGAGGCTCTGCATCTCGGTCCTGGCGTCGATCACCTCCCCGTAGCGCGCGGTCCGCTCCCACCGGTCGAGCATCGCGGCGGCGCTGTCCGCCATGACACCGGCGAACTGCTCCAGCGGCTCCCTGCGGAAGGTCGGCGCCACCGTGCGCCGCTGGGCGCGCCACACTTCGCCCTCGCTGGTGACGAGCCCCTGGCCGACCGAGACTCCCACCTTGCGGTTGAAGTCCTCGGGGTGCGGATAGTTGTCGAAGCGGTCCGCGAGGATGTGCTTGAGGTGGTCGGGGTGGGTGACGAGGACGACGGGCACCGGTCCTCTGAACTGGACCAGGTCGCCGTGCTCGCGCCAGGCGGCGATGAAGGTGCCCAGCGGATCCCGGCGGAAGTCGAGCGCGGAGCCGAGTAGCGGCAGTCCGCGCGGGCCGGGTGGCCGCCGCCCTACCGTGCGTTCCCCCGGCATCAGAGCGCTCCTTCCACGGCTGCCGTGAAGTGCTGCAATCGCATCGGCATCCCACCGCGCGGATAGAGGAAGACATTCGACGTCGGCTCGCAGACATGCCCGCCGGCCAGGGTCAGCCGGTAGGCCTGCAGGATCCGCGCGATGACCAGGGGAGCCTCCAGCACGGCCACCGACGATCCCGGGCACAGCCGGGGCCCGCGGGAGAACGGGATGTACGCGTAGAGCGGGGCGCCACCGGTCGCGTTCTTCTCGAACCGCTCCGGACGGAACCCCTCCGGGTTCTCCCAGAATTGCGGGTGGCGATGCATCAGGTACGGGCTGATGAACACCTGGGACCCGGAGGGGATGTGGTAGCCACCGATCTCGTCGTCCTCCAGCGGGCTGCGCGACAGCGTCCACACCGAGGGGTAGAGCCGCAGCACCTCCTGGTAGAAGGCCCGCAGGTAGCGCAACTTGGGCAGGTCCGAGGCCTGCGGCTCACGGTCCCCGCACACCTCGGCGATCTCCGCCCTCGCCTTGCGCTCGGCCTCCGGATGCCGCGAGAGCAGCGAGAAGGCCCACACCAGTGACAGCGCCGTGGTCTCGTAGCCGCCGAGGAACATGGTGACGACCTCGTCGCGCAGCTGCTTGTCGGACATCCGTTCGCCGGTCTGCTCGTCCTGGGCGTTCAGGAACCGGGTCAGCAGGTCGTCCGGAGGTGAACTGTCCCGGCGGCGCTCGGAAATGAGCCCGTAGACGAAGGAGTCAAGGGTCGCGCGCGCCTGGAGGAACCGGGTGCGCGCCCGGCTGGGCAGCGACTGGGGCAGCTCCACGAAGCGTTGCAGGCGCACATTGGTGTACGCGTTGCAGATCCGCACCGCTCGAGCCAACTCGCCCGCCCGGCCGCTCACATCGGTGCTGAACAGCGTCTGCATGACGATGGTCAGCGCCAGCCGGAACATCTCGGGCGTGATGTCGAAGGTCTCCTCGCGGGTGGCCCTCCCGTGCCAGTCCAAGACCAGCTGGCTGGTGGCGTCGACCATCGCGGGCCCGAACCCGGAGATCCGCGACCCCTTGAAGGCGGGCTGGGCGAGCCGTCGCTGGCGGAAGTGGAACTCGCCGTTGCTGGTGAACAGCCCTTGCCCCACCCAGGGTTCGAACTTGCCGACCGACAGCGGGTCCTTGGGGTAGTTGGGCTGCCGGTCGTCGAGCACATGCTTGATGTGGTCGGGATGCACGATCAGGAACAGGTTGCGCTTGCCCGGAAGCCGGAACCGGACGATGTCGCCGTAGTCGCGCCAGGCCCGGGTGAAGGTGCCGACCAGGTCGCGGACGAGGTCGGGGCCGCAGCCGACCACGGGATAGCCCTGCGGCCCCGGGGCCTGGCGGACGCGGCCGCTCAGGGTCAGACTCATGCTGCCTCGCTCTACTGGTGAGATGTCGTCAGCGGTTGCGGATCTTGTGCCGGGCGACGTGCAGGATGTTCCCGAAGGTGAGCTTGAGGATGGCGCCCGGACCACTGCCCGGCTCCGGGGCCATGCCGCACTGCTCGACCATGGAGGCGGTGCTCTCCTCGTGCCACAGCTCGGAGAACCTCCCGTCCCGGACGACGTGGAAGTCCAGGCCGGTCATCGTCATCCGGCGGCCGGTGCCGGGGAATCCGTACAGCTCGCCGTGGAAGGTCCCGGTGGCGGTCCAGCGGTCGATGACCTTGTCCCCCATGATCACCACGTCGTCCAGGAAGAACCGCAGGTCCGGGAAGGCGTCGTGCATGAGCTGAACGGCCGCGCGGTGGCCGGCCGGGCCCTGCGGGCAGCCGGGCAGCGGCATGTGGTCCTTCCAGTCAGTGGAGAGGAGCTCGCGCTCGGTCTCGGCGTTGTTCTTGTCCCAGACCTCCTCGATGTAGCGGCGGGCCATTTCGTGGTAGGTCTTGTCGAGCGATCCGTCGGAGTTGGCGGCGGACTGGGTGTCGATGCGGGCGGGACGCGACATCAGCGGTCCTTTCGGGAGCGAATACTGGTGACGGGATGGGTGAACGTGCGCAACCGGGCGCGTTCAGAGCTCCGGGCCGACATCGGTCACACCGGCGGCACGGAGGATCTCCTGGGCGGTGTGGCTGCCGGAGACGATCACCCGCAGTGCGCTGGCGGCCTGCGCCCAGTGGCCGGAGAGGTAGAGCCCCTCGATCGGGGTGTGGTAGGTCAGCCGCTTGCTGCCGGCCTGCATCGGGGTGTTCTCCCAGCCGTAGGCCGCACCGCGGTGGTTGCCCGTGAAGCGCTCCAGGGTCAGCGGAGTCGAGCTGGAGACGAAGGTGAGTCCGGCCTTGAACCCCGGGTAGAGCCGCTCGATCAGGTTGAGGTACTTCTCCTGCAGCTTGGGCTTCAGCTCCTCCCACGGCTCCGGACCCTCGTACGGAGCCAGCGCCGTCGAGGTGACCAGGTGCTCGCCGGGCGGGCCGAGGCTGGGGTCGAGCAGCGTGGGGACGACCACCACGGTGGCCGGCGCCTCACCCTCGGAGAAACCGGCGAAGTTGCGGTCGTGATCGTCGGACTCGTAGATGAAGGTTTCGTGCGCCCCGCCCGCCGCCGCGATGTCCAGGGTCGTGGCCGCGTACACCACGAACATCGACATGGATCCCTTGAGCGAACGCAGTCGGCGGTTGTACGCCTTCGGCAGATGCTCCAGGCCCACCAGGTCCTGGAAGGTGTGGGTGGCGTCCGCGTTGGAGATGACGATCGGCGCCCGGAGTTCCTGGCCGCCGGCCAGCACGACGCCCTCGGTGCGCCCGTCGCGGATCAGGATCTTCTCGACGGGTGAATTGGTGACGATCTCGCCGCCGTCGCGCTCGATCGCCGTGGTGAAGGCCTTCACCAGGTGCTGGAAGCCGCCCTTGCAGTGGTAGAGGCCGTGCATCTGGGTGTACAGGAACCGGGCGAAGAGCTCGAAGGAGAGCTGGGACGGCGGCAGCCCCATGTACGGCCAGCCGGCGCTGCAGAACGCCTTGCAGCGCGGGTCGGAGATGTACTGGTCGAGCACCTCTCCGAGGGTGGACAGCCGGTGCCCGAACAGCGTGGGGAAGCGCTCGACCGCCTCGCTGAGCTCCTTGGGCGACAGCTGAACCGGGACCTGATGGGCCTCGGCCAGAAACTGCTCGCAGAGCCCGAAGAAGCCCCGGATGCCCGCTTCCTCGTGCGGAAAGAGCTTGACGTGCGCGGCGATGAACTCCTCGGAGCCGAACGGCGCGTCCAGGACGTCGTCGTCGATGACCACCCGGTACAGGGCGTCGGACTCGACGAAGTCACACATCTCACGTACGCCCAGGTAGCGCAGGAGAACGTCGATGGTGCCGCCCTCGGCCGCGCCCGGCACCACGTGGATGGCCGGGTCGTAGTAGCGCTCGCCGGCCCGGAAGGCATGGGCGTAGCCGCCGATCCCGGCGCCCCGCTCGGCGACCAGGACCCGGCGCCCGAACCTGGCCAGATAGGCCGCCGCCGACAGGCCGCCGAGACCGCTGCCAACCACGATCACATCGAAGTCCGTGTCCGTCAGAGGTGGTGCTGTGCTGGTCATCGAACCTCCAGGAGGTGTGCGGTGCTCTCTTCACTCAGGAAGATCCGGCCACCGCCCCGCTGGATACAGGCAGTTGGCCGATGCGCTCTCATCCGGCCTGCTGTTCACGCCCGCCCGGGCTCAGCGGAACTCGGTGAGCGGCAGCGTCGACCGGGTGAACAGGCGGGTCAGCAGCGGCCGGGGCATGCCGCCCATCATCCGGTCGCGCAGCGGCGACGGCAGCGAACGCATCCGCAGCATTCCCCGGGCTCGTTCGAAGTGCTTCAGGACTCGCGGATAGCGGTCGTCCTCGTAGCTGCGCAGCGCCGCCTCCACGTCGTCGGTGCGGGCCAGGCGGGCGGCGAGCACCGCCGCGTCCTCCAGGGCCATGCAGGCCCCCTGGCCGATGGTGGGCAGGATCGGATGGGCCGCGTCTCCGAGCAGGGTGATCCGGCCGCGCCCCCAGTTGCGCACCGGCCGGCGATCCCAGGCCTGGCCGGGGAAGAGCTGGTCGGCCGGCGTGCGGGAGACCAACTCGCGCACCACCTCGGGCCAGCCCTCCCCGGTGGGTGGTTCGTCGATCGAGCCGTCGACGAACCAGTACACCCGGTCCCGGGTCAGCGGCATGATGCCGCAGGTCCCCTTGGCTCCGAAGTGGAAGTCGGTTCCCTGGTACGTCCAGACGCTGCCCCGGTCGACCACGCCCTGCCAGCTCTCCAACGGGTTCTCCCGGCGCTCGTCCTGGCCCGGCGGCAGCAGTCCGGCGCGGACGGTGGAGCCCACGCCGTCGGCGCCGACGATCAGGTCGGCGCGCAGACGCTCCCCGTCCGCCAGTACGACGGTTCCGTCGGCGGTGCACCGCACGACCTCCGCGCCGAACCGGACGGTGGTGCCGGCCTGTTCGATCAGGGTGTCCAGCAACTCCGCGCGGGTCACCCCCTGGCCGGTGACGCCGTAGTCCTGCTGCAGGAAGCCCAGGTCGATGGCGGCCAGCTGCTTTCCGGCGCCGTTGAACATCCGCGCGGAGCCGATCGGCTGGCAGATCTTCAGGAGCGCCTCGTACATCTCCTCGCCGCCCGAACTACGCACCGCGCGCAGGGCGTTGGGCCAGATGGTGATCGCCAGTCCGTCCCGGCGCGCCGCAGAGCGCTCGAGGACCGTGACGTCCATGCCCTGCCGGGTCAGCATCCCGGCCAGGGCGAGGCCGCCCACTCCACTGCCCACAATGATCACTGACCGTCGTGCCATGCCGGATTCCCCTTGCTCTCGCGGAAGTTGTTCATAACCGCGGGTGCCGGTCCGGAGCGTGTCTCCCGGACCGGCACCCGTGTGGTCTCAGCTGTCCTCGGCCGGGGTCACACCAGGCCGAAGGGGTTGACCGCCCGATAGTCGAGCCGGCTCCAGTGCTCGACGAACCGGCCGTTCTTCACCTGGAAGACATCGGCCCGGTTCAACCGCAACTCCTTGCCGGTGCCCTTCTCGTGGCCGTGCCAGACCCAGAAGACGACAGCCTGGTTGTTGTCCACGACCGTGTGCTTGATCTCGAAGCTCAGGTCGGGGAAACGCTCCCGGTAGCTGCGCAGGTTCTCCTGCAGGCCCTCGGCGCCGGGCGCGACACCGCGCTGGTGCTCGATCAGGTCCGGGGCGATCGCGCCGGGCAGCGACAGGCCCGGGTTGCGGTAGAAGAGGTCGACCGTCCACAGCAGGGCGACCTGGTTCTGCCGCTGCTGCCGGGTGCCGCGCCAGTCGACCGGGGTGCCGGGCTCGTCACCGCCGGGCAGGTTCACACCGAAGGCCTGCATGGCTGCGTAGTCGACCGCGTCCCAGTGCTCGGCGAGCTTGCCGTCCTGCACCCGGTACAACTCGGCGGTCTCGAACACCAGTTCCTTGCCGGTCTGCACCTGGTGTCCGGTGAAGGTGGCCAGCAGCATGACCTTGTCGCCCTGCGGCACCACCGTGTGGATGGTGGCGGTCAGGTCGGGGAAGATGCTGTGGAACAGGTGGTAGTCCTCGAAATAACCCTGGAGTCCCTGCTTGAGACCGGGGCTGTGCTGGATGTAGTCATCCCGCATGTACTCGCCGGCGCGCTCCAGTTGGTGCTTCGCGAGGATCTCGGTGTAGAAGCCGAGCACCACCTTCTTGCTCGCCTCGCCCTGCGTGTCGACCCGCTGGTCGCGCCGGCCCGCGGCGTCCTGCGCCGCGTTCGCGTTGCCCCAGGTGAAGACGGCGAGCAACACCCCGACCACAGCCACGATCAGGACCCGCAGGAGTTTGCTCTTCTTCTTCACACGCTTGCCGTCCGACATCTCGACACCTTCCTTCGGCTGACTTTCCTTCATGCGACTGGATTCCTTTCACGGTCGTGCAGTTGAGGAGCCGGAACGGGTGCGGCGGCGCCGTCCGGCCGGGCTCGACCGGGCAGCAGCAGCAAGGTGGCCAGCACTCCGGCTGCGGCCGCCCCGGAGGCAACCGTCATCGCGTCGGCGAGCGCGCCGACATAGGCGTCCGATGCGAGGGCGAGGAGGCCGCCGCCGGCCTCACCGCCGATCCGGGAGGCCACCTCGGCCGCTCCGCCGAGCGAGTCGTGGACCGCACTGGCGGCGGGCTCGGGCAGTCCGCCGAGGTCCGGCAGACCGTCGCGGTACGCGGTGGTCAGCACGCTGCCGACCACCGCGATCCCGAGCGAGCCGCCCACCTGGAGGGTCGCATCGGTGACCGCCGACGCGGCGCCGCCCTGCTCCTCGGGCGCGGCAGCCAGGATGGCGTTGGCGCACGGCGGCAGCACCAGGCCCATGGTGAAGCCGAACAGCGCGAGGGCTCCGAGCGCGAGCTGCTCCGCACCGGCGTCGGCCCGCGCCATCAGCAGCATGCTCCCGGTGAGCGCCACCAGACCGGTGACGGCGACCGGCTTGATGCCGATCCGCTCGGCCAGCTTGCCGCCGAGGCCGGCGCCGATGATCGCGGTCAGCACCGGCAGCAGCCGCACCCCCGCCGCCAACGGCCCGTGGCCACGGACGAACTGAAGATACTGGGTGACCACGAAGAGCAGCCCGAACAGACAGAAGTTCACGCAGAACATCGCGACGGCGCTCCCCGCGAACTGGGGAGCCCGGAACAGCGCGGCGGATAGCATCGGGTGCGCGGTGCGCCGCTCCCACCAGACGAACGCAGCGAGGAAGACCGTTCCGGCCCCGAGCGCGGACAGCGTCACCGGATCGGTCCAGCCGTACTGGGGGCCCTCGATGATGCCGTAGACGAGCACGCCGAGACCGGCCACGGAGAGCAGCACGCCGACCAGATCGAGCGCGGTGCGCTCGGGGTTGCGGGACTCGGGCACCATGACCGCCGAGGCGAGCAGGGCGACCAGCACGATCGGCACGCTGATCAGGAAGACCGAGCCCCACCAGAAGTGCTCGAGGAGCAGCCCGCCGAGCACCGGTCCCAGCGGCACGCCGATGGCACCGGAGCCGGCCCAGATGCTGATCGCCTTCGCCTGTTCCCCGGCCGGGAAGATGTTCTTGATGATGGACAGGGTGGCGGGCATGACGAACGCACCGCCCATGCCCATGCCGGCCCGCATGGCGATGAGCAGGGTGGGACTGCTCGCGTACGCGGCCGCCAGACTGAAACCGAGGACCAGCACCAGGCCGGCGAGCAGCACCCGCTTGCGCCCGAAACGGTCGCCGAGCCCGCCGGCGAGCAGCAGCAGCCCGCCGAAGGCCAGGGTGTACGCGTCGATGATCCACTGCAGTTCCCCGCCGGTGGCCGCGAGGTCGTGCTGGACCCGGGGCAGCGCGAGATTGAGGATCAGATTGTCCATGCCGGTGACGATCAGGCTCAGACACAGGACGGCGAGGATGCGCCAGCGGCTTCGGTGCACGGCAGAAGAGTTCACGGCAACGGCTTCCCTCTGGATCATTGGGCCGAGCGGCCGGTTAGGGGGCGGGGGTCGGTGAGGCCGCGCGAGTCGCTGTCGCCGGCTGACGGACCCTCGGTGGTCGCAACCGGCGCCTCGGCGATGCCGAAGCGACGGTGCAAGCGGCGCAGCGGCCCGGGCGCCCACCAGTTGACCGGCCCGAGCAGCCGCATGAAGGCGGGCAGCAGCAGACCACGGACCACCAGGGCGTCGATCACCAGGGCCAGCGTGAGTCCGAGCGCGAACATCTTCTGGAAGGCGATGGTGCTGGTGAACAGGCCCGCGACGGTGACCACACCCATCAGGGCGGCCGCCGAGGTGACCAGCCCACCGGTGCGCTGCAGCCCGCCGGCCACGGCCGTCACGTCGTCGGCACCCGCGTCGTGGGCATCCTTGATCCGCGAGAGCATGAACACCTCGTAGTCCATGGAGAGCCCGAACAGCAGGCAGAACATCAGGATGGGGGCAACCGCGGTCAGTGCGCCGGTGGCGGTGAAGTCGAGCAGCCCCGACAGGTGTCCGTCCTGGAAGACCCACACCATCGCGCCGAACGTCGCGCTGAGGCTGAGCACATTCAGCACCAGCGCCTTCAGCGGCAGCACCACGCTCCCGGTGAAGAGGAAGAGCAGCACGATCATCGCGACCGCCACAGACCCGAGCACCATCGGCAGATGGTCGCCGAGGGTCTGCTTGGTGTCCGCGAGGGCCGGCCCGGCTCCGGTCATCTTCACCGGCCAGGGCGCACTCACCGCGCGCAGGTCCCGCACCAGGCGCTCCCCGCTGTCCGAGTACGTCTCCACCGACGGCACCACCCGCAGGTACGTTCCGGCCTCGGTGGCGGTGGCCTGGTCGGCGGGGCCCGGGGCGCCGGCCAGAGTGCCGGCCCGGTACTCACCGGCGTACGAACTCACCGAGGCCACCCCGGCCACCTGGGAGAGCCGTTGGGCGTAGGAGCCGATCTCGCCGGTCTTGGTCCTGCCGTCGCCGATCCCGGTGGCCACGACCGTGATCTCGTCCGCCGAGCGCGAGCCGAAGGCGGTCCTGACCGTCTCGCCGACCTGGCGGCTCTGTGAGCTCTTGGGCAGCTGACGGTCGTCGGGCAGACTGAACTTGACGCCGGCGAAGGGCGATCCGAGGGCCACCAGGGCGACCACGGCCACGGCTGCGACCGGCACCGGGAAGCGCATCACCAGGGTGGCGACCCTGTGCCAGAGGCCGTGCTCCGGCGCCGTCCGGCCGGCGGCCGTCGCGCCCCGCGCCCGAGTGCGGCGCAGCAGCCTGCGGGCGTCCAGGCTGTTGACCTTCGCGCCGAACAGAGCGAGCAGGGTCGGGACGACGATGATGGCGGCCAGTGCGGCGAACAGGGACACCCCGATGCCGGCCACCGCGATCGAGCGCAGGAAGTACAGCGGGAAGATCGCCAGCGCGGCCAGCGACAGCATCACGGTGAGAGCGGAGAAGAGCACCGTGCGCCCCGCCGTGCGGACCGCGGCGACGATGGCCTCCGAACGCACAGCCCGGTCGGTGATGTCACCGCCTCGGGCGTTCAGCTCCTCGCGGTAGCGCGAGACGACGAACAGGCTGTAGTCGATGGCCAGGCCCAGGCCGATGATGGTGGTGGCGTTGAGCGCGATCACCGACACGTCCATGAACATCGCCATGACCCGCAGCAACAGTAGGACGCCGACGACCACGGGGATGGTCATCAGGATCGGCAGCAGCGCGGCCACCAGACTGCCGAAGACCAGCATGAGCACCACCAGGAGCACCGGGAAGGCGATCTGCTCCATGGCCATCAGGTCCTGCTGCGCCGCGGCCTCGGTGTCCTGCGCGGCGGCCACACTGCCGCCCAGCTTGACCTCCAGGGCACCCTGGGTGCCCGCGTACTCCTTGCGCAGCCCGTCGATCCGCTTGGCCGCGGCGGTCTCGTCGCCCGAGATGTGGGCGAGCACCAGGGCGGCCCGCCCGTCGCCGTCCTTCAGCGCCGGCTGCTTGCCACTGGTCCAGTAGGAGGCCACCTGCTCGATGCCCTGCTCGCGGCTCAGCCGCCCGGCCAGCGCCGTGCCGTCCGAGGTCGCCTCGGGGGCGTCCACCGAGGACTTCGCGGTGGCCACCAGGACGAGGTTGATGCCCTGGACGTGGAACTGGTCGGCCAGTGCCTGGCGAGCCTGGGTGGATTCCGCGGCCGGGTCGTCGAAGCCGCCGGCGGCCAGCTTGCTGACCACCCCGCCGCCGAGGGCTGCGCTCAGTACGACAAACCCGAGAATGGCGAGGAGAAACCTCTTGGGGCGGGCCGTCACAGCCCTCCCGATACGCACGAGCATGATGCTCCGATCTCATCCGATCTCAAGGGGTGGGATGCTCGGGCGCGTACCGAAGTGACGGCCCCCGCACCTGCGCGCGTCGGGCTACCGGCCCTGTGCCTTGCGGTACTTGCGGTCGAGGTAGGACAACCGGACGGCCGTGCGTACCGAGTGGGCCAGGGTGCCGAGCGGTCCGGTGCCGGGCGGCGGGACAATGCCCATCTGGGTCAGCATCCCGGCGTAGTCGCCCTCCTGCCGGAACTCGCGCATGCGGCCCTCGTCGTCGTACTTCTCGATGATGATCTCGCCGATCTCCAGCCGGCGCCCGGTCGGCGGAATCCCGAAGAGCGGGCCGAGATGAGTGCCGCGAAAGGTCACGTGCAGCACTGCCTCATTGCCGTCGATGAGGATGTTGTGCCAGTCGATCTGCACGTCCGGCTTCGCCGCCTTGACCAGGTTCAGCGTGTCCAGGAACTCCTGTCCGCCGTTCAGGATCGGGCGTCCGGGCAGGTAGCACTTGTAGTCGGGCGAGTACCAGGGCAGCGCCCGGGAGTTGTCGCTCGACCAGGACAGGTCGGAGACCATCAGAATGTGCTCGCGGGTCAGCTTGAATCCGCCGCCCGCCGCACTGTTCCCGACACCCTGCAGCTGCTCGTCGACGGTCATCGGGCCGCACCCTTCCTTCGCTGCTTGATCCGGTCCTTGGCGATCAGGGCGCCGAGCCGGCCGACGGTCTTGAAGGTGTGCGCGACGCTGCCGAGCGGTCCGGCGTCCTCGGGCGGCGTGATGCCCAGCTGGGTGAGCACGCCCAGGTAGTCGGCCTGCTGCCACATTTCAACGATCGTGTCGCCCTCGAAGCGCAGGATCACGTGCTCGGAGAGCCGGGTGGGCAGTCCGGTGGCCGGAATGCCCATCAGCATGCCGCGCTGGTGACCCGTCAACTCACCCCGCACCAGGACCTTGTCGCCATCGGCCAGAACCTCGTGGGAGCGGCGCGCCAGGTCGGGTATCGCCTCGAACATCTGCCTGGCCAGGTCCTTCAGGCCGGGGATGCCATGGATCTCCGGCTGGCCGGGCAGCGGCACATGGGTCACCACGCCGGGGCTGAAGTGCTCGTCGATGACGCCCAGATCGCGCTTGTTCCACAGTTCGTCGAGAACACGCGGCGCAATTCGCTTGATGTCCGGCGCGATGGGCACCGTCATGCTTGGCATCGTCTCTCCGTTTCTCTTTCGCAGTTCAGTTCTCTGCATTGCGCGCCGCCGCGGCCAGCCAGTCGCGGCGGATCAGGCTGCTGAAGGGTTCGATCAGCAGCCAGTAGCGCCGGAACCTGCGGGCCGAGTCGGGGTCGGTCACATAGACCCTGGTCTCCGTGCGCAGGCGGGTCCCCGTGCCGTGCGCGGTGGCCGAGAAGGCCATCAGGCCCTTGATGTTTCCCGGCTCGTCGAAATCCAGGAACTCCTCCGGGGTGAGGGAAAGCCATTCCTGGCGCAACGCCCAGGGCCGGCCCGCGAATCCGACGACCAGATCGCCGTCCGGGTCGTCCTGGAGGCCGAACGCACCCACTCCCTCGGTCAGCCCGTCGAGCACAGGCGCCTGCTTGTCCATGTACCGCTCGTCACTGCCGGGCATCAGACGAGCCGGAATGCTGCGGACGAAGACCAGCGGACGGATCACGTACATGTCCGCCGGCACCACGTCGCGCACCGCCCGGGCGGTGACGGACGGTTCTGCCCGCACGGTCCGCCCATGGTGGGTGCGCCACTGGTACTCGGGCAGCCAAGCGTCACAACTACTGATCCCGGGATCGAGGTTGCGGTCCTTCACCGCGTCCGCCTTTCGTCGTGGCCGGCTCCGGCCCGCAGTCCGGTCCCGGCATTCGCTGGATGAGATCCATCCGCACCCGCCGCGGATACACCTCGGGGGGAACGTTCTGTGCTGGGTCGCCGACGTCGGGCTTGCCGGCGTCCGAGTTGCTGACGCCTGGGTTGCCGACGCCTGGCTTCATACGATACCGGAGTTCCGGAACTCCGGTATCGTATACTGCCGTCATGCAGAACCCGGAACAGCGGAAGGGCCGCCCCCGCGACCAACAGATCGACCAGGCGGTGCTCCAGGCGGCCCGCGAGCTCCTCGTCGAGACCGGGTACAGTCGCGTCACCATGGACGCGACCGCTGCCCGCGCGGGGGTGGGCAAGGCCGCCATCTACCGCCGGTTCGGCTCCAAGGCCGAACTGCTCTTCGCCGCCGCCGTGCACGGCATGGACATCGAGCCGCCGCCGGACACCGGCTCACTGCGCGCGGACCTGCGTGCGATGGCGCGGCTGATCCACGAGCGCCTGTCGAACCCCGCGGCGCGCGATGTGACATCTGCTCTGATGGCGGAGATGGCTCGCGACCCCGCACTCGTCACCCGGTTTCAGAACACCTTCATCGCGAAGGAACGCAGAGACCTCACGGCGATCCTCGAACGTGCCGAGCGGCGCGGCGAGATGGCCCGGCCACTGGACCCGCTCCTTGCCCATCTGATGCTGGGCGGACCCCTGTTCCTCGCGCTGCTCGCCTTCCACCAGCCGGTGGACGAGCCACTGCTGGACGACCTGGCCGACGTACTCGCCGCCGGACTCATCGCGCAGGCCCGCTCCCCAAGATCGGGTGACACCTGTTAACTTCCGTGCGAGATGCTCCGGCACGGCATCCGGGAGAGGGAGAGAGGGGGCAGTGGAGCGGCATGAGTCAGGGGCAGATAGCGCGACCGGGAACCTCGCGGAGGGAACGGCAGCGCCGGGGGACCATCGAAGAGATCAAACACGTGGCCCGGGCACTGCTGGTGGGCGAAGGCATCGGCAACGTCACCATCCGCGCCATCGCCCGCGAAATGGGGATGACCGCCCCCGCGGTGTACCGCTACTTCGACAACCATGAAGGACTGCTGCAGGCCGTCCGGACCGACATCTTCACCGAAGTCGCCGACTGCCTGGCGAAGTCGTGCGATGCCCTGCCGGCGAACGACGCACCGGGACGGCTGATCGCCGCCGCCCACGCGCTGCGACGCTGGGGCCTGGAACACCCGCGCGAGTTCGGCCTGCTACTGGATTCCGGTGCACCAGGACCGGTCGGCGCAGCGGAGTCCGATCTCGACCAGGATCCGGGATGGGTCTTCGGCCTGGTCTTCGCCGACCTCATGTCGGACCTGTGGCGCACCCGGCCCTTTCCCGTCCAGCCCCCAGGGACCATGGCGCCCCGGCTGGCCGACCAGCTCGACCGACTCCGCGCCAACCGCCACGCAGACGTTCCGGTGGAAGCCATCGCCGTGATTCTGCGGTGCTGGGTCCGGCTGTACGGCCTGATCTGCATGGACGTCCTGGGCCATCTGCACTTCGCCCTGGACGACGGCTCACTCTTCTTCGAACGTGAACTCGCCGACACCTGCCGCGCACTGGGCATCACGGCCAGGCCCACCGCCGAGCGAGCACCGTGAATCGCCGGGTGCGCGGGTCAAGCTCGACAGTCCGGCGCAGGAATCAGCTCCACCGCAACCGAGCGTCCGAAAGGCGTCGCCTACGCGCGCCACGAACAGCCTCACCGCGCCGGCTCTGGGCGCCCCCATGGTCACGAGAACGAGAAAACCCCAGATCAGAGACCTGACCTGGGGTTCATCTTGAGCCGCCTATGGGATTCGAACCCATGACCTACGCATTACGAGTGCGTTGCTCTGGCCAACTGAGCTAAGGCGGCGCCGCTGCAACGCGTGGTCGCAACGCGGGCCAGTCTACACAGGTTCGCGGGTGATCCGTAACGGGTTGCCGGGGTGGGCGGTCAGGCGGAGGAGACGGCGAGTTTGGCGGCGAAGCCGGCGAAGAGGACGGCGACGCCGCTGGTGAGACCGGCGGAGAGTCGCCTGCGGCGACGGAAGGCGGTGGCGAGGGTGGTGCCCGCGAAGATCAGCATGGAGAGGTAGAGCAGGCTGAAGGTCTGCAGGATGCCGCCGAGGAGGGCGAAGGAGAGCGCGGGCTGCCCGTAGGAGGGGTCCACGAACTGGGTGAAGAACGAAAGGAGGAACAGGATCGCCTTCGGGTTCAGCAGGCTGATCACCAGGGCGCGGCGGAACGGACGCTCGGTGGGCTCGGCGGCGGGCGCGGTGGCGTCGGGGTCCGCGGTGGCGGCGGCGCGGCGTTCGCGCCAGAGCTGGCGGGCGGCGCGGAGCATGCCGATGCCGATCCAGAGCAGGTATGCGGCGCCGCCGAACTTCACCACGGCGAAGACCGCCGGGTTGGCCTCCAGCAGCGAGGCGGCGCCCAGCGAGGTGAGGCTGATCAGGGTGAGGTCACCGACGAAGACGCCGGCGGCGGCGGTGTAGCCGGTCCGGACGCCCTTGCGGGCGGCGACGGACAGCACGTAGAGGGAGTTGGGGCCGGGGAGGAGGATGATGACGAGGGCGCCGAGGATGTACGTCGCCAGGTCGTTGACTCCGAGCACGGTGGGGCTCCGGTGAGGGTGGCGGGATGGCAGGGGGCCGCTCATCGTAACTTCGCACCGGCCGACAGTTGAAGCGGAAATTACCCCGCGGGCCGCGCCGCGCTCAACGCCCGCCCTACCCGCCGCAGCGCTTCCCCTGCTCCGGTGCCTCCCCGCCCAGCAGGTACCGGTTGACCGCGCCGTCCACGCAGGCGTCGTGCCGGCCGTACGCGGTGTGCCCGTCGCCCTCGTAGGTCAGCAGCCGGCCGGACTCCAGCTGCCCGGCCAGGGACTGCGCCCACGCGTACGGGGTGGCCGGGTCGCGGGTGGTGCCGACGACGACGATCGGCGCGGCGCCGGCGGCGCGGATGGTGTGCGCCGCTCCGGTGGCCTTCACCGGCCAGTAGGTGCAGGTCAGCGCCATCCAGGCCATGACGCGGCCGAACTGCGGCGAGGTCTGCTCGAACTGCGGCACCGCCTGCTGGACGCCGGCCGGTCCGGCGAACGGCGCGGGCAGGTCCAGGCAGTTCACCGCCATGTTGGCGAACATCAGGTTGGGGTACGAGCCGTCCGAGCCGCGTTCGTAGTACGAGTCCGACAGCTTGAGCAGGCCGGTGCCGTCGCCGGTCTTGGCGTCGGCGAGCGCGGTGCGCAGCCTGGGCCAGAGGAAGTCGGCGTACATGGCCTGGATCACGCCGGTGGTGGCCTGGGCTTCGGTGAGCCGGCGGCCGCCGTCGGTGGTGGGCAGCGGCTGGGCGTCGATCGTCCTGAACAGGGCGGTGAGCTGCTCGCCGGCCTGCTGCTCGGTCCGGCCGAGCGGGCAGTCCTCACGCTTGGCGCAGTCCTTGGCGAAGGCCGCCCAGGCGGTCTCGAAGCCGCCGGCCTGGGTGCGGTTGCCGGTGAGCGCGTCCAGTGACGGGTCCATCGCGCCGTCCAGCACGATCCGGCCGGTTCGGCCCGGGAAGAGCCCGGCGTAGGTGGCGCCGAGGAAGGTGCCGTACGACTTGCCGACGTAGTTGAGCTTCTCGTCGCCGAGCAGCGCGCGCAGCACGTCCAGGTCGCGGGCGGTCTCGACGGTGCTCAGATGGCCGAGCCGGTCGCCGGCCCGCTGCCGGCAGCCCTGGGCGAACTCCTTGTCGGCGGCGACCAGGGCGTCGATTTCGGCCTGGTCGTCGGGGGTGATGTCGGCGGCGGTGTACGCGTCCATCCGGTCGCCGCCGAGACAGGTCACCGGGGAGCTGCGGCCGACGCCGCGCGGGTCGACGCCGACCAGGTCGTACCGGGCGCGCACCCCGCTGTCGTACGTCCTGGCGACGGCCTCCACGTAGTCGACCGCCGAGCCGCCGGGGCCGCCGGGGTTGAGCAGCAGCGAGCCGAGCCGGCCGGCGGCGCCCGTACCGGAGCCGGCCGGGACGGCGGGGGCGCGGACGGCCGACAGGGTGAGGTCCCCGCCCGCCGGGTGCTCGTAGTCCAGCGGCACCGTGAAGGTGGTGCACTCGAATCCGTCGTCGCACGGCTGCCAGGCGAGCCGCTGCCCGTAGTACGGCGCCAGCGCGGCGGGGACGGCCGCCGGGAGCGGCTCCAGCGGTGTGACCCCGGGCCGGGAGGCGGTCGCCGCACCGGGGGAGGACGGGGACGAGGGCGAGCGGGGCGCGACGGTGTCCGAGGAGGAGGCGTGCGGCGTGGACGAGCCGGAGCCGCACCCGCCGATCAGCAGCCCGGCGGCCAGCACCGCGGCCACCGCCCGCCCGCGCCGGTCCCGCTCCGCCCTCATCCGCTCCTGCTCCGCCCTCATCCGGTCCCGCTCCGCCCTCATCTGTTCCCCTCGGCACTCGGGTACGGGAACGCGGCCGCTGCCGGCGTCCGGGTACGGCGAAGCGTAGTGCCCGCCGGCGCCCTGCCCAGGACGGCTCGGCCGCAGCTCAGGACGGTTTGGCCAGCGTCTCGGCCAGGTACTGCGCGGCCTGCCGGACCAGCCGCAGCCGCTCCCGGTCCGCCGTGTAGTCCTGCACGTTGTCGGAGATCCGCACGTCGGCGCGGGCCGCCGCGCCGGTGCCGCCGCGCAGCGCGGCCTGCAGCTTGCGGGCCGCGTCCAGCCCGGCGCTGTCGGCCTTGGCCGCGGCCAGCAGCAGCTTGGGGGCGGCGTTGGCGGGGGCCTCGGCACCCGTCTGGGCCAGCGCGGCGGTGTCGTACCGGCCGGAGACCGCGGCGGCCGCGCCGTACAGGTCGGGGCGGGCCAGGGCGGCGGCCGCGGCGCAGGGTGCGCCGCCCTCGACGCCGAGCGTGCCCCAGGAGGCCGGGCCGGGCGGCAGGGTGCGGAAGGTGGCGGCGATGGTGGTGCGCAGCACCGCGTCGTCGGCGACGGCCTGCGGGGCGGCGGCGACCAGCTCGCAGGGGTGCGCGGTGCCGTTCGGCGCCTCCGGGGCGACCAGGATGAACGGGCGGGCCTTGCCGGTCTGGACGGCGGAACCGAGGCCCTCGAAGACGTCGGGGACTTCGACGTCGGCGGTCTTCCGCGGGGTGGCGGCGTGCATCACGACCACCGGGAAGCGCGCGTCCGGGTCCTTGGCGTACTGGGCCGGCAGCCAGACCCGGACGTTGCGCGGGTGGCCGTCCGGGCCGAGCACGGCGGACTGCAGCAGCTCGCCGCCGGCCGGGTGGCCGACGCTGTCGAACCGGCTGGGCACCGGCGCGGGGGCGGGAGTCGTGGCACCGGCCGGGGCGGCGGAGGCGGTCACCGGCGCGGTCTCGGGGACCGGCGGAGCCGCCGGCCGCCCACCTTCGGCGCCGCTGCCCGGCGCGGCGTCGGAATCGGCGCCGAACTCCGCGGAGCCGGAGCGCGGGTCCTGGGACCCGAGGCCGCCGAACGTCCCCAGGGCCGTCAGCAGCGTCAGCGCCGTGACGCAGACACCGCACACCATCGCCCCGGCCGCGCGCACCAGCATCGGCCGCTGGTCACCGGTGAGCTCGTAGGTCTCGGCGGCCCGCAGGTCGCGCCAGCGCAGCAGGGCGCCGCGCGCGAGCCAGACACCGCCCCCGGCGGCGGCCAGCAGGGGAACGACGAGGAGCGAACGGACCATGGAACGCACCGCCTCGGGAGGAGGGCCGGACGACCGGTGGGGCCCGGTGCCGGACGGGACGCGACGGCCCCGGCGTCGGGGCGCAGTCGGCCCCAGCGTGCAAGACGACCCGGCGGTCACACGTGGGTGTGCTCGGCGCGTACGGCCCGTTCACTCGAAGGTGGGACACGCCACTAGCGCGGGAAGCCCTACCCCGGAGCGCCGCCGAGTCCCGCTGAGCCCTGGGGAGTCCTGGGGAGACCGTTGACGCACCGTTGAGCGCTGTCGGGCCCGTGGAGCCCCGCAGCCCGCCGCGAGGCGTCGCGCGCTAACCCGCCCGCAGCGCGACCGTCATCGCCTCGACGGCGAGCAGCGGGTCGACGTTGCGGTCCAGCGCCTGCCGGCAGGCGAGCACCGCCTCGATCCTGCGCAGCGTGCCCTCCGGCGGACCGGCCTGCGCGACCCGGTCCAGCGCTGGCCGCTGGTCCTCGTTGGCCAGCGCGCCGGTCGAGCCGAGCTGCAGGGCGAGCACGTCCCGGTAGAAGCTCAGCAGGTCGAGCAGGGCGACGCCGAGCGTCTCCCGGCGGGTACGGGTGGCGCGGCTCTTCTGCCGCTTCTCCAGCTCCTTGACGGCCCCGGCCATGCCGCGCGGCGCCTTGCTGCCCTCGGCGGCGCCGTACGCGGCCCTGAGGTCGTCGGTCTCCTTGGCGTCCTGGGTCTCGGCGAGCGCCTCGGCGTCGGCCTTGGCGGTGTCGACCAGCCGCTGGGCGGCGGCCAGGCAGCCGCCGATGTCGGCGACCTCCAGCGGGATCCGCAGCACCTCCGCCCGGCGGGTCCGGACCTCGTCGTCGACGGCGAGCCGGCGGGAGCGCTCGATGTCCCCCTGGCCGGCGAGTGCGGCCAGCCGGGCCGTCCCAGGGTCGACGCCATCGCGGCTGACCAGCATGTCGGCGACGGCCTCGGCGGCGGGCTGGCGCAGCACCAGCAGGCGGCAGCGCGAGCGGATGGTGGGCAGTACGTCCTGGACGGAGGGCGCGCAGAGCAGCCAGACGGTGCGCGGCGAGGGCTCCTCGACGCCCTTGAGCAGGGCGTTGGCGGCGGCCTCGGTGAGCCGGTGGGCGGCGTCGATCAGGATCACCGACCAGCGGCCGCCGGTCGGGTAGCTGGAGGCGCGCAGCACCAGGTCTCGCATGTCACCGACGCCGATCGACAGGCCGTCGGTGCGCACGTACTTCACGTCCGCGTGGCTGCCCGCCAGCACGGTGTGGCAGCTGTCGCAGAACCCGCAGCCGGGTGTGCCACCGAGCGCGAGGTCCGGGCTGGTGCACTGGAGGGCGGCGGCGAAGGCGCGGGCGGCGGTGGTCTGGCCGGCCCCGGGCGGCCCGGTGAACAGCCAGGCGTGTGTCATCAGCGAGGCGTTGCCGCCCGGCTCGGCCGCGGTCCCGCGGCCGGCGGCGACCGTCGCCCCGGCCGCCCGGGCGGCGGCGGTCAGCTGCTCGACCACCCGCTCCTGGCCCACCAGGTCGTCCCAGACGGCCACTGCTGCTCCCAAGCTCGGTACGGACTGCCTCGTGCGGACCGCCCCGGTGCCCACTGCCCGGCCCGGTCTCCGCTCCCCGCGGTCGAGCATACGTGCCCGGTACGACGGCGGGCGGTGCCGCCGGAGCACCGCCCCGGCCGCACCGCCCGCCGTCCGTCCATCCGTCCATCCGTCCGTCGTGAAAGGTGACCGCCCTGAGGTGACCGCCCTGGGACGTCCGCCCCGGCCGGGTCAGCCCCGGCGCCGCCAGCGCCGGCCCTTGCCCTTGCCACCCTGGTCGTCCGGACCGTCCTGGCCGTCCTGACCATCCGGACCGCCGCCATCGGCGCCGCCGTGACCGGCCGCGTCGCCGCCGTAGGCGAGGCGCGGGTCCTGCGGGCCCGGCCCGGCCGGGCCGGTGTGATCCCAGCGGGCCCATTCGTCGCGCGAGCCGAGCAGGGTGTCGGTCAGGCTCGGCAGGTCGTCCATCGGGGTCTCCTCGGCCCAGGACGGCCGCGGACGCGGTTCGGGGGCCTGCTGCGGCTCGTCGACCACCGGCAGCTCCCGGGTGCTGTCGACCGGCTGCTCCTGCGCGGCCCGGCCGGCCTGGTCGTCCCGCCAGAGGCCCGGCGGCACCCGGTCGGCCGGTCCGGCCGGCTCGACCCGCGGCAGCACCTCGGTCCGGTCGGCCACGGAACGGTCGGCCACAGAACGGTCGCCCGGGCCCCGGCCGGCGTCCGCCGCGGGCACCCGGGGCAGCACGGCCGTCTCGTCCGCCGGAGCGGCGGGAACGACCGGCAGCTTCGTCGTCGCGTCGACCTCGGACGTACCGGAGGCGTCCGCACCGCCCGCCTCCGCCGCCCGGACCGCCGCCCGGCGGTCCCGCTCGGAGATCTCCTGGGTGACGTCGTCCGGGTCCTTCACCATCCGCAGCTCGGTGGTCACCGCATCCCCCGGCACCGGACGGTCGGCCCGGTCAGCCCGGTCGGCCGCGCTCTCGGCCGCCGCAGCCGCCGCGGCGAGCGCCGCGGCCTGTGCCAGCCGGGCCTCCTCGGCCCGCTGCAGCGCCTCCTCCGCACGCCGCCGCTGCTCCTCGCGCGCCAGCTCCCGCTGCCGCTGGAGCTCCGCCTGGGCGGCCGCCTCGTCGGCGAGCCGCTTGCGCTCGGCAGCCTCGGCGGCGAGCCGGGCCTCCTCGGCCGCACGCAGCTTCGCCTCCTCCTCGGCACGCCGGCGGGCTTCCTCCTCCGCCTTGCGGCGGGCCTCCTCGGCGGCTTTGCGCGCCGCCTCCGCGGCGATGCGCTCGGCCTCCTCCTTGGCGAGGCGCTCCTTCTCCGCCTGCTCGGCCCGGAGCTGCTCCAGCAGCTCCTGCCGCTTGCGCTCGGCGGCCTCCGCCTCGGCCTTCTGCCGCGCCTCCTCGGCCGCGCGGCGCTCGGCCTCCTGGCGGGCGAGCCGCTCCTGCTCGGCGCGGGCGGCCTTCTCCTGCTCGGAGAGCGGCAGCTCGCGGTCGAGCCGGTGGCGGATCGCGGTGGTGACGAAACCGGGCTGCTGACTGCCGTCGACGACCAGGTAGCGCGCGGGGTCGGCGGCCGCCAGGGCGAGGAAGCCGGACCGGACCCGCTGGTGGAACTCGGTCGGCTCGGACTCCAGCCGGTCCAGCGCCTCCGTGAACCGCTCCCGGGCCCTGGTCGGGTCGACGTCCAGGACGACGGTCAGGTCGGGCACCAGCCCGCCGGTCGCCCAGCGCGAGATCCGGGCCACCTCGGTGGCGGCGAGATCCCGGCCCGCGCCCTGGTAGGCGATCGATGAGTCCATGTAGCGGTCGGTGATCACCACCGCGCCGCGGGCCAGCGCCGGGCGGATGACGTTCTCGACGTGCTCGGCGCGGTCGGCGGCGTAGATCAGCGCCTCGGCGCGGTGCGACAGGCCGGTGTTGCCGACGTCCAGGACGAGGCCGCGCAGCCGCTGGCCGACCGGGCTGCCGCCGGGCTCGCGGGTGAGCACCACCTCGTGGCCCTTGCCCCGGATCCACTCGGCGAGCGCCTGGGCCTGGGTGGACTTGCCGGCGCCGTCGCCGCCCTCCAGGGCGATGAAGAAACCTGTGCCGGTGGTGCGGTGCGGGGCCGGCCCGGCAGCGCCGCGGACGGCGTCCACCAGGTCGCGGGCGAACGGGGCGGTGCCCCGCCGGTCGTCGGTCCTGAGCAGCACCACGGCGGCGAGCACCAGGGTCAGCAGGCCGGCGGTGGCGACCGCGAGGGCCGCGCCGCCGTGGATGAAGGTGAACGAGCCGGGCTCGACGGTGCCGTACTGGACGTCCCCGTAGGCGGCGGCGATCAGCGGGACGACGACCAGCGCGGCGCCCACGACGACCCGCAGCACCGCGTACAGGTGCTCGGTGACCTTCGGGAGCCGGGCCTCCTCGACCTCCTGGGCGAGCAGGGTGCGGCCGGCCGAGATCACGATGCCGGCGGCCAGGCCGGCCAGCACGGTCAGCAGCAGGACCAGGACGAAGTCCAGCACCAGGCCGGCCAGGATCAGCGCGACGCCCTCGGCCAGCAGGGCGAGCGCGAGCAGCCGGCGGCGGGAGAGCGAGGGCAGGGTGGCCCGGGTGAGCCGGGCGCCGAGCGCGGGCGCACCGGCCGCGGCGAGGACCAGCAGGCCGTAGCCGATCGGCCCGGCCCGGTGCTCGGCGGCGGTCAGCAGCGCGAGCGCGGCGACCCCGGCCATCGAGGCGTAGGCCGCGGCGACCGAGAAGGTGAAGTACGGGGCGGAGCCGGTGCGGCCCTTGCTCAGCGCGGGCCCGGGGGCCGCGTCGGTCGGGGCGCGCAGGCCCTGCAGCGGGGAGTGCGGAGGGGCGGAGACCGGACCGCCGGGCAGCTCGTGCTGGTAGACCCGGACGGCCGAGACCGCGAACAGCGCGGCCGCACCGAGCGCGGCGAAGGTGGTCTGGTGGGCGCGCAGCCAGTCCGAGCCGGCCGCCGCGAAGATGTTGTTGAGCAGCGTGAGCGCGACGAGCGCGGCCGCCCCGAGCGGCACGGTGGCCCAGCCGGTGCGCCGGTCCAGCGTCCGGACGGTGTCCAGGTTGGCAGCGGACGGCCGCTGCTCGGCGGCGGGCGCGAAGGGGTTCGCCGACGGCAGCAGCGCGGGGGCGGCGGCGGCCTTGGCGATCGCCCAGACCCGCTCGGCGGCGCCGGTCACGAAGACGGTGCCGAGCAGCAGGTAGGTCGCGGCGCCGGAGGGCTTGGCGCCGGAGCCCAGCCAGACGATCCACCACGGCGCGACGCCGATCAGCACGGCCCGCAGCACATCGGCGCCGAACAGCGTCCAGCGCCGGTCGAGCTTCCCGCTGAGCAGCCCGTGCACCGGGCCGAGCAGGGCTGCGCCGACCAGCACGGTGGCGGCCAGCCGGACGGCCAGGACGGCGGCGACCGCGAAGGCGAGGCTGCGCGGCAGGTCGCCGAACTGCCCGCCGAGCGCGGCGGCGATCACGGTGAGCGCGAGCAGCACCAGCAGGCCGAGCCGGTCGGCGGTGCCGCCGATCAGCTGGGTGGTCCAGAGCCGGCGGTAGGGGCGCAGCCGCAGCAGCGCGCGGGCCCGCTCGCCGGGGGTGCCGGCGGGCGCGACCTCGGGCAGGTCGGGCGTGCCGGCTCTGGCGGCCGCGGCGGCGCTGGGGGTGGGCTGCTCCTCGCTCGTCATACGGTCAGCGTAGCGGTCGACGGTTGCCGCAAAAGGGTGAGCGGCCCTCCGGTTCGTTGTCATTGCAGGGTTGTGACGCACCCCGCACAGCTCCTTGACCGCTCCGACGAAGACGGCGGGCCTCTCCTTCGACACTGCGGGCGCTCTCCTCGAAGACCGCGGGCCCGCGCCTCCGGAGGGGAGACGCGGGCCCGGTGCCACCGGCGAGGGGTCAGCCCTCGTCGGTGGCGGTGGTCTTGCTCGCGGCCGTCTTCTTCGCCGCCGTCTTCTTGGCGGTCGCCGTCTTGGCCGTCGTCGTCTTCTTGGCGGCGGTCTTGGCGGTGGCGGTCTTCTTCGCCGCGGTCTTGGTCGCCGTCTTCTTGGCCGCGGTGGTCTTCTTCGCCGGGGCCTTCTTCGCCGTCTTCTTCACCGGCCCGCGCGCCCGCTTCTCGGCGAGCAGCTCGTAGCCGCGCTCGGGCGTGATGGTCTCGACCTCATCGTCCTTGCGCAGCGTCGCGTTGGTCTCGCCGTCGGTGACGTACGGACCGAAGCGGCCGTCCTTCACCACCACCGGGCGCTCGCTGACCGGGTCGGTGCCCAGCTCCTTGAGCGGCGGCGCGGCGGCGGCCCGGCCGCGCTGCTTCGGCTGCGCGTAGATGGCCAGGGCCTCCTCCAGGGTGACCGTGAACATCTGCTCCTCGCTGGTGAGCGAGCGCGAGTCGGTGCCCTTCTTGAGGTACGGGCCGTAGCGGCCGTTCTGCGCGGTGATCTCCACGCCCTCCGGGTCCGTCCCGACCACGCGCGGCAGCGACAGCAGCTTCAGCGCGTCGTCCAGGGTGACGGTGTCCAGCGCCATCGACTTCAGCAGCGACGCGGTGCGCGGCTTGACGGCGTTCTTGCCGGTCTTCGGCGTGCCCTCGGGCAGGATCTCGGTGACGTACGGGCCGTACCGGCCGTCCTTGGCGACCAGCAGGTTGCCGCTGACCGGGTCCTGGCCGAGCTCGAAGTCACCGCTGGGCTTGGCCAGCAGCTCCTCGGCCAGCTCGACGGTGAGCTCGTCCGGCGGCAGCTCGTCGGGGATGTCGGCGCGCTGGCCGGGCTCGCCCTCGACGGCGGAGGCGCGCTCGACGTACGGGCCGTAGCGGCCGACCCGCAGGGTGATGTCGTCGCTGATCCGGAACGAGCTGATCTCCCGGGCGTCGATCGCGCCGAGGTCGGTGACCAGCTCCTTCAGGCCGCCCAGGTGGTCGCCGTCGCCGTTGCCGGCCTCGGCGGCGCCGCCGGCCGCGTGGCCCTCGCCCTCACCGAAGTAGAAGCGCTTCAGCCACGGCACGGACTTCGCCTCGCCGGCCGCGATCCGGTCGAGGTCGTCCTCCATCTTCGCGGTGAAGTCGTAGTCGACCAGCCGGCCGAAGTGCTTCTCCAGCAGGTTGACCACGGCGAAGGAGAGGAACGACGGCACCAGCGCCGTCCCCTTCTTGAAGACGTAGCGGCGGCCGATGATGGTGTCGATGATCGAGGCGTAGGTGGAGGGGCGGCCGATCTCCCGGTCCTCCAGCTCCTTGACCAGCGAGGCCTCGGTGTAGCGGGCCGGCGGCTTGGTGGCGTGACCCTCGGGGGTGAGCTGATCGGCGGCCAGCGGGTCGCCCTCGGCGACCTGCGGCAGCCGGCGCTCACGGTCGTCCAGCTCGGCGTTCGGGTCGTCGGCGCCCTCGACGTAGGCCTTCAGGAAGCCGTGGAAGGTGATGATCTTGCCGGAGGCCGAGAACTCGGCGTCCCGGCCGTCCGCGGCGCGGCCGCCGACCTTGACGGTGACCGACTGGCCGACGGCGTCCTTCATCTGGGAGGCGACGGTACGCATCCAGATCAGCTCGTACAGCCGGAAGTCGTCGCCGCTCAGGCCGGTCTCGGCGGGGGTGCGGAAGCGGTCGCCGGACGGGCGGACGGCCTCGTGGGCCTCCTGCGCGTTCTTGACCTTGCTGGCGTACGTGCGCGGCGCGTCCGGCAGGTAGTCGGCCCCGTAGAGCTGGGTGACCTGCGCGCGAGCGGCGGCGATCGCCGTCTCCGAGAGCGTCGTCGAGTCGGTACGCATATAGGTGATGAAGCCGTTCTCGTACAGCTTCTGGGCCACCTGCATGGTCCGCTTGGCGCCGAAGCCCAGCTTGCGGCTGGCCTCCTGCTGGAGCGTGGTGGTGCGGAACGGCGCGTACGGCGAGCGGCGGTAGGGCTTGGACTCGACGCTGCGGACGCTGAACGCGGTCTGCTCCAGGGCGGCGGCCAGCGCGCGGGCGGCCTGCTCGTCCAGGTGCAGGGTGTTGGTGCTGCCCGCCTTCAGCCGGCCGTCCGAACCGAAGTCGCGGCCGCTGGCGATCCGCTTGCCGTCCACGGCGGACAGTCGCGCGCCGAAGGTCTCCGGGTTGGCGGCGTCGGCCGGGGTGCGGCCGGTGCCGAAGGTGCCGACCAGGTCCCAGTACGAGGCACTGCGGAACGCCATCCGCTCGCGCTCGCGCTCGACCACCAGCCGGGTCGCGACGGACTGCACGCGGCCCGCCGACAGCTTCGGCATGACCTTCTTCCACAGCACCGGCGAGACCTCGAAGCCGTAGAGGCGGTCGAGGATGCGGCGGGTCTCCTGGGCGTCGACCAGTCGCTGGTTCAGCTCGCGCGGGTTGGCCACGGCCTCCTGGATCGCCGACTTGGTGATCTCGTGGAACACCATCCGGTGCACCGGCACCTTGGGCTTGAGCACCTGCTGGAGGTGCCACGCGATGGCCTCGCCCTCGCGGTCCTCATCGGTCGCGAGGAAGAGCTCGTCGGACTCCGCGAGGAGCGACTTCAACTTGCTGACCTGGGACTTCTTGTCCGCGTTGACCACGTAGATGGGGGCGAAGTCGTGGTCGACGTCCACGCCGAGGCGGCGCACCTCGCCGGTGTACTTGTCCGGGACCTCGGCCGCCGTGCTGGGCAGGTCGCGGATGTGCCCGACGCTCGCCTCGACGATGTAGCCGGGGCCAAGGTAGCCCTTGATCGTCTTCGCCTTGGCCGGCGACTCGACAATGACGAGTCGCTGTCCGTGCGCGGTCTCGCTGCTCGGGGACACCTTCGCTCTTCTCTCCCGGTCGTTACGTGAGCTGGTCGGCGCTGGCAGCACGGGCTGCGCTCCGCCCGACCCCTCCACCGTCCCGGGGCTGCCGCTGTACGACGACCCCACCAGCGGAGTGTGACCGTACCCCGGCCACCCTTGTCAAACGGACGGATCCTGCTTTTTCACCGGCAAGGCCGACCGACGCCACTCGAACGGTAACCCGATGATGGAGGATCGCGCCCCGTGGAGGGGGGCTTCGGCGGGTTTCGAAGGATGGAATGACGGATTTCAAAATCTGTCAACGGAAAATCGACGCTCGGCGACGGGGCTGGTGACAGGGAGCGCCCGGGGCGGTTCGAGGGCAGTTCGCGCGTGGTCCGGGGGCTGCCGAGAGAGGTTCGGGGCAGCTCTCGAGTGGTCCGGGGGCAACGCGGGGATGGCCCTGGGCCGGGCCGGGACCGGCCCGAGGCGGGATCGGGTGGCAGGACCGGGCGGTCGGACCGGGTGGCCGGATTCGGTCGCTGTGGCCGGTTCGGGACACCGGCCTCTGCGACCGGTCCGGGGCTCCGTCAGTGGGCGGCGGCGACCGCGGTCAGCAGGGCGGTTCCCGCGGCCAGGCAGCCGGCGCCCAGCGCCGTCCACAGCAGATCCGACACCACGACCCGGCCGGTCTCCGCCGCCGCCAGCACCACCCGGGTCGGCCGGCGCGCGTCGTAGGAGATACGGACGGAGGTGCCCGGCGAGAAGCGCGGCGGGCGGCGCAACGGGGTGTGGCCGCGCGGCCGGGTGAGCACCACCTCGGCCCTGCGGGCCGCGCCGGGGCCGTCGATCGCGGCCGGCGCGGAGAAAGTGAGCAGCGGCGCGCTGTCGAGTTCGCCGTGGGTGTCGGTCTCGGCGACCACGGTGGCCACCGCCGGTACGCCCCGGCGGCGCACACCGTGGCGAAGGCGTACTTCGGCGGCGCACCAGAGCAGCAGCGCGCTGCCGAACAGCGCGAGTACCGCGCCGCCCACCGTCGCCGTCGTCGTCTCCACCCCTCGGCCCCCAGCTCTGTCCACAGCCTGTGGACAGAGCCTCACAGCCGGGGGCCAACGGGGGACAGCGGTTCGGCGACCGGCAGGCGAACCAGGGGGTACGGGGGAATGAACCGGGCCTCCGGCAGTTCTCGGGCCCGGCCCGGTTGTCGAGCTCGGCCGGACCCGGTTGCCGGGCCGACCGGGCCTGGTTGCCGGGGTTGCCGGGTTGCCGGGTTGCCGGGCGCGGCTGTTGAGCCGGCCGCGCCCGGCCATCGGGCTCGGCCGGCCCTGGTGTTCGGCCGACCGGGGCCGGATCGAGCGGCCCGCCGGGGCCCGGGTGCTCAGCCGGCCGGCTGGATGAACCCCTGCTCGGTGAGCAGCCGCAGCGACTCCGGCACCCGGTCCCGCAGCACCACCCGGTCCTCGCCGAGCAGTTGCGCGATGGCGTCCACGATCTCGCCCGCCGAGAGCGTCCCGTCGCAGACCCCGGCGAACCCGGCGCCCACCGTGTCGACCTTGGTGGCCCGGCGCATGCCCCGGTTGTGCCGCAGGATCACGTGCTCCGGGTCCTCCGCGCCGGGCGCGCCGACCTGCTCCTGCACCACCTCGTCGGCCAGCACGTACCGGGCCGCGAGCAGCCCCGCGTCGTCGTGCGTGCGCAGGAAGTCCTGCCGGGCGAACCACTCCTCGATGTGCGGGCCGAGCGGCTGCTCCACCGGGTGCGGCCACTCCTCCACCCGGACGGTCGGCCGCTCGGCGCCGCCCGCCCGCAGCGTGATCCAGCCGAAGCCGATGCCCTCGACCCGGCCCGCCTCGAACGCGTCCAGCCACTCCCCGTAGCGGGCCTGGTAGTCGCCGCCGGGGCCCCGGTGGTCTCCGCCGTCGCGCAGCCACAACTCGGCGTACTGGGCGACGTCCTGGACCTCCCGCTGGACGATCCAGGCGTCCAGGCCGGTGCCGGCCACCCAGCCGGCCAGCCGCTCGTGCCAGTCCTCGCCCTTGACGTGCTGCCAGTTGGCGAGCAACTGGCAGTAGCCACCAGGCTCCAGATGCGCGGCGGCGGAGCGGACCAGGCTGCGGCAGAGGTCGTCGCCGGCCATCCCGCCGTCGCGGTAGGTGAACCGGCCCGAGGGCGAGATCACGAACGGCGGGTTGGAGACGATCAGGTCGAACTTTCGCTCACCGACCGGCTCGAAGAGGCTGCCGGCCGCGGTGTCGGTGTTCTCGAACCCGGAGAGCGCGAGGGTCAGTTCGGTGAACCGGAGCGCGCGCGCGTTGAGGTCGGTGGCGGTGACCCGCTGGGCGTGCCGGGCGGCGTGCAGCGCCTGCACACCGGAGCCCGAACCGAGGTCCAGGGCGGCCCGGACGGGCCTGCGGACGGTGATGTTGGCCAGCGTGGTGGACGCGCCGCCCACCCCGAGCACGAGGTCCTTGCGGGCCACGCCGTGCGCGGTCTCGCCGGAGCCGATCCCGCCCGCGCCACCCACCGCGCAGCCCAGGTCGGAGACCACCCACGCGTCCGAACTGGGCAGCCCGGCCACCTCGTTGGCGTACGGGCGGACGTCCACGGTGGCCCGCACCAGATCGCCGTCCGGGCGCAGCCAGCCGTCGGCCAGGCAGTCCTCGACCGGCAGTGCGGCGGCGGCCGCGCGGTACGGCACGGGCTGCTGGAGCAGGAACAGCCGTACCAGCGTCTCCAGCGGGCTGCCCCCGCGGGTCGCACGCAGTGCCGGCACCGCCTCGCTGCGGGCCAGCGCCGCGTACCCGGTGGGCCCGAGCAGGTCGAGGCAGCCGTCGGCGGTGAACGAGGCGGCGAGCAGCGCCTCGCGCAGCTTGGCGAGGCGGGTCGGGTCGAGAACGGGGCTACTGATCACCCCGCCATTGTCCCCCGGTCCACGGGGCCCGCCCGCCCGGCCGCCCGACGCCGTCCCCGATCCGCCGGGCACGGGCACTGGTCCGCCGCGGGCGCCGCTGCTCGTCCCCCAGCGCCCGTCCCCCGCCACTCGTCCCCGCCACTCGTCCCCCACAGCTCAGGCGTGGTGTCCGGAGCGTGGCGTGCAGCGCCCGCGTCAGCTCGCCGAGGGAGCCGGGGACGGGGTGGCCGAGGCGGACGGGGCCGACGTGCCACCGGCGTCCGTGGGCGTTGCACCGGCGGCCGGGCTAGCCGGGTCCGTCGAGCCCGGCGCGGGCGCACCCGAGGCGGGCGCGCCGGTCGCGTCACCGGCAGTCGGGGCTGCGGCGGCCGCGCCCGGCTTGCAGCCCTGCTGCTTGGCCATTGCGGCACCGAGATCGCCGCGCTGGAGCTTGGCCTGCGCCTGGGTGGAGAGCGAGGCCAGCTGCTGCACCTGATCGGCGACACTGCGCAGACCGTCCGCGAACTTCGCCTGATCGGCGTTGGGCAGCCCGTCCAGCTTCTTCTGGACGTCCAGGTAACCGTCGGCCGCCTTGTTCAGCTCGGTGACGGTGTCCTTCTGCAGGGTCGCGCCGTCGTCCACCTTGGGCGCGCCGGCCGAGTCGATGGCCGCGGCGATGTCCTGGTTGGTCTTGGCCAGCCGCCCGATGTCCGCGGAGAGACGCTTCTGCAGGTCCGCCGGGGCCTCGCCGGTCTTCACCTGCCCGGTGTCCGCGAGCGCGGTCTGCGACTGGGCGATCGGGTCCTTGGCCGCGCCGCAGACACTCGTCGCCCAGGACTCCAGCTGCTTGCTGTTGTCGTCGCCGCAGCCGACGGCGCCGAACGCAAGCAGCGCGCCGAGCGCGGGTACGGCCAGCAGTCGCTTGTTCACCGGGAGAAGCCTTTCGGTTTCGGTCGTCTTCGGTCGTCGAACTGCGAACCTACACGGCCGCCGACCCACCCCCGGTTCCCCCATCCGGGCCCCGGACCGTACCCGGGCTGCTTCCGGACGGCGCCCCGCCCCGGTGCGGACCCGGTTCAAACGCGGTGTGGCCCCGGTTCAAGCGCGGATCAGGCCCGCTCGACCCGGATCGGATCGCCCGGCCGGTACACAACACCTGGGCATCGCCGTCCAACTCGCCGAGGATGTTGCACGGGCTGGCCAGCCGGCACTCCCCGTCCCGCGAGATCGGCGTCGGACCGTACGGGAGCGCGAGGCTGTCGCCGTCCGTCCAGAACGCCACCGTGCCGGGCTCGACGACCTGCTGGGCGTCGTGCTCCCGCGGCACGCTGACCGGGGTGTCGAAATAGACCTCCTCGCCCCAGGTGTTCGCCGACGAACTGATCGGCAGCGCGGCCCAGAGCACCTCGGAGGTGGGCGTGGTCGCCAGCGTGGCGGTCACCTGACCGGCCGGCCACAGAATGCGTATCCGCATGGGTTCCCTCTTCTACGACAGGTCCGATCACCGATCGGACCCGGTCGTGCCGAGAGCAGCGAACCGCCAGATTCAACAATTTGTCAAAGCATGCCCGGGACCTGGACCGCCCGGAACCCCCGGAGCGGGGAAACGAACGACCTCAGGGGCCAGAGGAAACGGAGACCCCGGTGTCAGACCGCCACCGCGTCGACCGAGACCGGCCAGCTCATCCGGATCAGGCCACCGCCTGCGCCGCTGGTGACCTCCAGGTCCTCGACCAGTCCGGTGATGACCGCGAGGCCCAGGGTGTCCTCGTCCGGGTCGGCCCCTTCGGCCGCGCCAGGGCCCGGGACCGTGGCGGGGCCCGCCTCATCCTCAACCTCGATGAGGAAACGCTTCTCCTGATCCGTGAGGGCGACCCGGACCGCGCCGGTGATACCACCGCGCTGGTGCAGGCCGACGGCACGGGAGCACGCCTCACCCACGGCGAGCCGCACCTCGTCGAGCACCGACTCGTCGACCCCCGCTCGTCTCGCGACTGCCGCGGCGACCAGCCGGGCCGTACGCACATGCTCGGGAAGCGCACTGAATCGAAGTTCGACGGTTGCCATCTTCTCCCCCTCGGGGTGTCCGACCGGGGCCGGGCATGCGGCCCCGCGGGCCGGTCTCACCGGCCCTGAGGCGGCCGGGGCAGCCGGGGCCACGAGGGCCCCGGCGCGCCGGACGCATGGATCGGGCGGACCAGCCCTGGGGCCGGCCCGGCCGCGTCAGTCGGTCGAGTTGACCGCGTCGTCCACCGAGGTGTGGATCGGGAAGACCTTGGTCAGGCCGGTGATGCGGAAGATCTTCAGGATGCGCTCCTGGTTGCACACCAGGCGCAGCGAGCCCTCGTGGGCCCGCACTCGCTTCAGACCGCCCACCAGCACGCCCAGACCGGTCGAGTCGAGGAAGTCCACGCCCTCCATGTCGACGACGAGGTGGTAGTTGCCGTCGTTGACGAGCTCGACCAACTGCTCACGCAGCTTCGGGGCGGTGTACACATCGATCTCGCCGCCAACCTCGACGACCGTGCGATCGCCGACTGTACGGGTCGACAGGGACAGGTCCACGGAACCTCCAGCACCTTGCCTTGCTACGTCATTGCGATCTTCGGCCGGACGGCCGCCACCGCATGGTCGCGAGCCCCGGGCACGCCCAGCCAACGCGTGGCAAGCCTCAGCGCTGCGACCCCCGGCCGTACGGCCGTCACGGCCACATTCAACCACCTGCGACCATGCCCGCACGATGGCTTACAACGATTCTCCGTCACGCCGGTGACACACTGGGTCCTCATGCCGCCCCGTCACAGCCTGCCCGAGGCACTGCTCACGACCCTGTCCACCACCCGGGGGCGGTCGGACCGGCTCACCCATACGGAGCACCTTCCCGCCCGAGCTGCCCGTTATTCGCCATGGCCCGACTCGATCCGGCCCGAGATCGTGGCCGCCGCCCGGGAGCTCGGCGTGGAACTGCCCTGGGCCCACCAGGCAGAAGCGATGAATCTGGCCAAAAGCGGCCATTCTGTGGTGATCGCCACAGGCACCGCCTCGGGCAAGTCGCTCGGCTACCTGGCCCCGGTGCTCAGCGACCTGCTGGACGGCACCGAGGCCCGCAACGGCCGCGGCGCGACCGCGCTGTACCTGGCCCCGACCAAGGCGCTCGCCGCCGACCAGCGCCGGCGGGCCGCCGAACTCGCCCCGCCCAGGGTCCGGGCCGCCCTCTACGACGGCGACACCCCGCCCGAGGAGCGCGAGTGGGTTCGCCAGTACGCCTCGTACGTGCTCACCAACCCGGACATGCTGCACCGCGGCATCCTGCCCGCCCATGCCCGCTGGTCCTCCTTCCTCAAGACCCTGCGCTACGTGGTGGTGGACGAGTGCCACAGCTACCGGGGCGTCTTCGGCTCGCACGTCGCCCAGGTGCTGCGGCGGCTGCGCCGGATCTGTGCCCGGTACGGCTCCTCGCCCACCTTCCTGCTCGCCTCGGCCACCACCGCCGACCCGGCCGCCACCGCCCACCGGCTCACCGGGGTACCGGCCGAGGCGGTCACCGAGGACGCCTCGCCGCGCGGCCCGATGGTCTTCGGCCTCTGGGAGCCTCCGCTCACCGAGAACGTCGGCGAGCACGGCGCACCCGTCCGCCGGACGGCCACCGCCGAGGCCGCCCACCTGCTGACCGACCTGGTCGAGCGGCAGACCCGCACCGTCGTCTTCGTCCGCTCCCGCCGCGCCGCCGAACTCGTCGCACTGCAGGCCCAGGACCAGCTCGGCCGACCGCTCGCCGACCGGGTGGCCGCCTACCGCGGCGGCTACCTCGCCGACGAACGCCGGGCCCTCGAACGCGACCTGCACACCGGTCGGCTCCTCGGCCTCGCCTCCACCTCCGCCCTCGAACTCGGCGTCGACATCTCCGGCCTCGACGCCGTCCTGATGGCCGGCTACCCCGGCACCCGGGCCTCGCTCTGGCAGCAGGCCGGGCGGGCCGGGCGCGAGGCCCAGGGCGCGCTCGCCATCCTGATCGCCCGCGACGACCCGCTGGACACCTACCTGGTGCACCACCCGGAGGCCCTGTTCGCCACACCCGTCGAGGCCACCGTGCTCGACCCCGACAACCCGCACGTGCTCGCGCCGCACCTGTGCGCGGCCGCCGCCGAACTGCCGCTCACCGATGCCGACCTGGAGCTGTTCGGCCCCTCCGCCGGCCCGCTGCTGACCGTCCTGGAACGCCGCGGACTGCTCCGCCGCCGCGGCGAGGCCTGGTACTGGACCCGCCGCGAACGGGCCGCCGACGCCGTCGACCTGCGCGGCAGCGGCGGCAGCCCGGTCCAGATCGTCGAGGCGCCGACCGGGCGGCTGCTCGGCACGGTGGACGCCTCCGCCGCCCACACCACCGTCCACACCGGGGCAGTCCACCTCCACCAGGGGCGCAGCTACCTCGTCCGGGAACTCGACCTGGAGACCTCCGTCGCGCTGGTCGAGCCGGCCGATCCGCCGTACACGACGGCCGCCCGGGACATCACCTCCATCTCCGTGCTCTCCACCGACACCTCTGTCGACTGGGGCGAGGGGCGGCTCAGTTTCGGCTCGGTGGAGGTGGTCAACCAGGTGGTCGGCTACCTCCGCAAGCGGATCTCCACCGGGGAGATCATGGGCGAGACCAAACTCGACCTACCGCCCCGCACCCTCCGCACCCGGGCGGTCTGGTGGTCCGTCACCGAGGACCAGCTGCTCGACGCGGACATCCCGCCCGACCAGCTGCCCGGAGCCGCCCACGCCGCCGAGCACGCCTCCATCGGCCTGTTGCCGCTCTTCGCCACCTGCGACCGCTGGGACATCGGGGGCGTCTCGGTGCCGCTGCACCCCGATACCGAGCTGCCCACCGTGTTCGTCTACGACGGCCACCCCGGCGGGGCCGGCTTCGCCGAACGCGGCTTCCGGCGGGCCGTCCAGTGGCTGACGGCCACCCGGGAGGCGATCGCCGCGTGCGAGTGCGAGCGCGGCTGCCCCTCGTGCGTGCAGTCGCCCAAGTGCG
Source organism: Kitasatospora sp. NPDC041988 (assembly GCF_055588525.1). NCBI lineage: Bacteria > Bacillati > Actinomycetota > Actinomycetes > Kitasatosporales > Streptomycetaceae > Kitasatospora > Kitasatospora sp. NPDC041988. The sequence continues at coordinate 109,243 of NZ_JBVJCO010000013.1, read as the reverse complement.
GCAACGGGAACGACCCGTTGGACAAGGCGGCCGCCGTCCGGCTCCTGGACATCCTGCTCGCCGGCGCCCCGACGGCGCCGAGCGGAGCCGGTAACGGTGCTGGTACCGGTACCGGCGTGGGTGCCGATACCGGTGCCGGGGACTCGCCCCATGGGGACTCGCCGCACGGGGACTCGCCGCACAGGGAGGCAGCCGAGGCTGCGGAGGCCGGCTCCTCTGCCGAGCCCACGGAGGACTCATGAGCCACCCGGCGTAGCGCTGAGGCCGTCGGCCGCCTCGGCGCCTGCCGTGGCGGGTGCTGCGGCGGCCGTCGCGCGGACCGGACCGGCACGGGACCGTGCGCGGGCCGGTCCGACCGGCAGCCGCACGGGCAGCCCGCCGACCGGGACTTCGGCCACCACCTCGACGGCGTCCGCCTCCCGGTCCACCGTGCAGGACACCACGGTGGCCGCCTGCGCGGCGGCGATCCCGGCCGCCCGCCCGCACCCGCCGTCCACGTCCAGCAGCAGGCGGTCCGCAGCCGCGAGGGCCGCCAGGTCGGCGGCGGACTCCGCCCGGTGCCGGGCGCCGACCACCGCGCCCACCGCGAGCGTGGCCGTGAACGCCGCACACCCGAGCACGGCGAACGCGACCAGCCACACCGTCGCGGACCCGGCGTCGACCCCGCGCCCCGCCGCCGCCCGGGTGGCGCGGGCCCGCACCACCCTCCGTGCCAGTGCCGCCGCGGCAAGCACGACCGCAACCGGCCTCAGGGCGGCCACGGGCCACCACCTCCTCCGCCACCCGCCAGGGTGTCCTCCCGTGCCGCCACGGCGGCCGCGCCCAGCCGCACCGAGAGCAGCGAGCCGAGCCGGCCCGGCGGCGACGACGGCGCGTCCACCGTGACCCGGACGGTGTCCGCCGCCACCGCGATCCGCACGTCCGCCCCAGCCGGGGCCGCCGAACGGGCGATCGCGGCGGCGTCCGCCTCCCCGCGCGCGGCCGCCCTGGCTCCCACGCGCGCCGCGTCCACACAGCGGATCTGTGCGCCCGCCGCGAGCACGCCCCAGATCAGCATCACGGCGAGCAGCACCAGGGCCGGCAGGGCGACCGCCGTCTCGGCCGTGACGAAGCCTGCATCGCCCCGACGCAGGCCCCGGCGCCGAACGCGGCCCCAACCCCGAACGCGGGCCCAAAAGCGATCCCGAACACGGCAGTAACCGGAGTGCCGACGGATCGACTGCGGCCGCGCCGCCGGCGGACCGTCACGTCGCATGGAGCGCCCGGTCCAGGAGCTCGGTCAGCCCGCTGATCATCGTCGGGCTGGTCACCACCTTGTACAGCCCTGCCGCCAGGGCACACGCCCCGAGCGTGCCGACCGCGTACTCGGCCGTGGTCATCCCGGCGTCCGACCTCCCCCTGACCCGGACCGACCGCCGGACCCGCCCGGCCACCCACCGGCCCCGGCGCCGGCACATCTCGTACAGGCGGCGGCCGGGACGCCCGTCGACGAGCTTCGGTGTGATCACTACAGCCATGGATCTCTCCTCCGGTGATTGATGCTTGGTGTCGATTGCCACGCAGGGGCGTTGCCCCGCCCGCACTCTTCTGGCGCCGCCTCACATCTCCTGGGCGAAACGGGCGGTGAGCCCGATGACCACCGGGACGACGCTGATCAGCACGAACGCCGGGAGGAAGCAGAGCCCCAACGGCGCCGTCGCGAGGACCCCTGCGCGGCGGACGCGGGCGTGCGCCGTACGGGCGGCCGCCGTCCGCCGGCCATGAGCCAGACCGATCAGCGGCCCGGCCGCCGGAGCCCCGCTGAGGCTCGTCCGAGCCAGGCAGCGGGCCAGCGCTGCCAACGCCGGGTGCTCCTCGCCCAGGCGGGTCCAGCAGACCTCCGGCGGCGCCCCCAGGGCCAGTTCGGCCGCGATCGCCACCAGCCGGGGCCCCATCGGGGCGCCGACGCTCCGGCCGACCGCCGCCACCGCCACGGCCGGCGAGGCCGCCGAACCGAGGCAGGCCGCCAGCAGCTCCGCCGTGAGCGGGAGCTGCCGGGTGAGCTGCTCCTCCTCCAGGGCGGCCCGCCGTTCGTCCGGGGACCTCGCCCTGGGCAGCCACCGGTACAGCGCGGCGGCCAACAGGACGCCGACCGCCAGTCCGGCACTGCCGCCCAGCGCCACGGTCGCACCGAGTCCGCCAGCGGCCGCCAAGGCCGCCCTCCTGGCGCGCCCCGCGGCGCCGGTCCCCGGCGCCGGGAGCCGCGCAGCCCACCTGCCCCGCACCGGCCCGACCCGCCGCCGAGCGGCCCGACCAAGGGGCCGGCCCCGGGCACGGATCCAGGCCGACCTCCGACGCCCCGTCCACCGCACCACCCCTCGCCGCAGGACCAATGCTCCCGCTGCCGCCATCGGCACCGCCGGGACCAGGACGGCCCAGCCGGCCCCCGGCTTCACGTCGACATCACCTCGGCCCGAAACGACCCGCTCGGGCGCCCCAACCGCGTCTTCGCACGCGAGATGCCGCACCGCCACCCGCCATAGTCATCGCCGGCCCCGGCCCCGGCCGCATGCTCCTCCCGTTCACCGCTGCTGGGCGCCTCCACGGCCCCTCGCGCCGCCGCCCGGACGATCCGCGCCGTCCACGCCAGGCCCAGTCCCTCCAGGGCCGCCCCGCCCGCCAGGCAGGCCAGCCCGGCGGGGGTGTGGAGCAGGACGGCCACCGGCCGAGCCCCGAGCGCCACCCCGAGCAGCAGCCCGGCGGCGGGGAGCGCCGCCAGGACGGCGATCGTGGTCCGCGGCGCCGCCAGCTCCGCGGTGATCTCCTCGGCCAGCGCCTGCTCCGCGCGCAGCGCCTCGGCGACCCCGTCCAGCCCGGCCGCCAGACCCGAACCCCCGTCGGCAGTGACCCGCCAGCAGGCGGCGATCGCAGTCGCCCCGCTGCCGCCCGGCAGCTCCGCGAGCAGCTGGAACGCCAGCGGGACATCCCCGCCGTAGCGGCCGGCCGCCAGACGGGCCACCGGCTCCTCGCCGATCCGGCGCAGCGTCTCGCGGTCTGCGGCAATGCGCGTCGTCACCACATGCAGCGCTTGTTCGGGTGTCGCGCCACTCCGCAACTCCCCTGCCAGCCCGGCACAGAGCTCGACGATCGCCGACGCCCGCTGCCGGGCCTCCGCCGTCACGCTGCGCCGCTGCCGCCAGCGGCGCAGCGGAAGGCAGGCCAGTGAGGCCGCCAGTACCGGGACGGGCGATCCGGTCCCCGGCCACGCCGCCAACCCTGCCGGGACCAGCAGCAGTTCAGGCACCAGCCAGTCGGGCCTGCGGAGCGGCCTCCGCCAGGCACCACCCACCGCCGGGCCCCGGCGCGCGGCCACCTCCCCGCTGCCGCCACCTCCCCCACGGCCGCCACCGGCCGGCAGGAGCATGTGTCGGCGAGTGCCCGCCACCGCCCGCTGCAGGGCGTACCACCCGGCCGACGCCGCGACGCAGAGCACCATCGCCCAGCACAGCACCAACTGAGCTTCCGTCATGTCAGTGACCACCCTTCTCCCCGGCCTTCCTTCGCCATGGCCCGAGCAGTGCCAACGCACCCACCGCACACCCGCACAGCAGCAGGACGAACAGCACCTCCGTGGCCCGTACCGCCGTCACGGCAGCCCGCCCGCGAGCGTCACTCCGCGCGCCGCCAGCAGCCGGAGCAGCCGCTCCCAGCCCTCGCCGGGGAGGGCTGTGCCGTCCGCCGCGAAGGTCACCGCCGAGGTGGTGACGGCCAGGCCCTCGCGATCGCCGGCCAGCGTGTGGATCTCGGCGACCCGGCGCCGTCCGGAGGCCGGCTCCCGCACCAGGTGCACCACCAGGTCGAGCGCGGCCCGGAGTTGGCTGTGCAGGGCCGGCCGGTCCAGCCCGGCGAGTGACCCGAGCGCCTCCAGCCGGACCGGCACGTCCGCCGCGGTGTTCGCGTGCACGGTGCCGCAACCACCCTCGTGGCCGGTGTTCAACGCGGCCAGCAGGTCCGAGACTTCGGCGCCCCGGACCTCACCGACGACCAGCCGGTCGGGGCGCATCCGAAGGGCCTGCCGGACGAGGTCGCGCAGGGTGAGCTCGCCGAGCCCCTCCTGGTTGGGCGGGCGGCTCTGCAGCCGGACCACGTGCGGGTGGGCCGGTTGCAGCTCGGCCGAATCCTCCACGACGACGATCCGCTCGTCCGGCCCGGCCAGCCCGAGCAACGCCGCCAAGAGGGTTGTCTTTCCCGTCCCCGTCCCGCCACTGATCAACAGGGACAGCCGGGCCCGCAGGATGCCCGCCAGCAGTTCGGCACCGGCCGCGGGCAGGGCCCCGCCGGCCACCAGCTCGTCGAGCGTGAACGGGCGCGGCCGGCAGACCCGCAGGGAGATGTGGGTACAGCCGGTGGCGATCGGCGGCAGCACCGCGTGCAGCCGGGTGCCGTCGGGCAGTCGGGCGTCCACCCAGGGGCGGGCGTCGTCCAGCCGCCGCCCGGCCGCGGTCGCGAGCCGGTGGGCCAGCCGCCGGACCGCCTCGGCGTCGGTGAATCGGACGCCGACGGCCCGCCGCAGCCCGCCGCCCCGGTCGACCCAGACCTCGTCCGGGCCGTTGACCAGCACGTCCGTGACATCCGGCGCCGCCAGCAGCCGGTCCAGCGGGCCCGCACCCACCAGCTCGGCGCGCAGCGATCGCACGGTGTCGAGGACTTCGTCGCCGCCGAGCGGCGGCCGGGTGGCCCGCAGCACCGCGGCGACGGACCCGGCCGTCGGCGCCGCCCCGGACTCGGCCAGCCTGAGCCGTACGGCGTCGACCAGCGCCGCGGTGCGCTCCTCCCGGGCCGTCCGACCGTACGGGGGCGGCTCCGGCCGCGAGCCCGTCTCCGGGGGCCCGCCGGTCGCCGTGACGCTCCTGAGCAGCCGGTGCTCCCGCGCACCGCTGCCCCGGACACCGGCACCGGCACCTTGACCGCCCCCGGCCGCATTGCCTGTTCTGCGCAGACGGACCATCAGTAGACACCTCCTCCGACCGCCGGAACCGGCGGCAGCACCTCGTCAAGGAAGGTTTCGCAGAAGCGCGCCAGCGGGCCGTTCTCACGGATCCCGGGCGGCACGCCCTGCTCGACGTCGGCGGCCAGCCCGGGCTCCGCCTCGAGCTCTCCGGCGAGCCGGAGCCGCAGCCCGCGCGCGATCCGATGGGCCGGGAGCCCGAACGGCCGCGACGGGCGCGCCACCATCCGGACGTCGTCGAGCCGCATCCGGACGGACGCCGCGACCCGGTCGGCGGCGGCCACCGCTCTCAGCTCGGCCGGCACCACCAGGAGCGCGGTGTCGGACTGCTCCAGTGCCTGCCCGGCCGCCGGGTCGAGGTGGCGCGGCACGTCGACCACGACCAGGCCACCGCGCCGACGGGCGGCGGCCAGCACGCTGCGCATGGCCTCGGGTGGCACGGCGAGCGTGTCGCCGCGGTCCCAGGACAGGCAGGACAGCGCGGTCAGCCGTTTCAGCACCGGCAGCGCCCTGGCCAGCTCGGCACCACTGACCCGGCCGCGCGAGCCGGCCAGGTCGGGCCAGCGCAGGCCGCCGGCCGTCTCGCCGCCGAGCAGGATGTCGAGCCCGCCGCCCAGCGGATCGCCGTCGACGAGTATGGTCCGCCGGCCCGTGCGCGCTGCCGTGACCGCGAGCGCGCAGGCCAGGGTGGAGGCGCCTGCCCCGCCACGGCCGCCGAGCACCGCGACGGTGAGCGCCGGTGTGCCGACGCCCTCCGCGGCGTCGGCGATCCGGTCGAGCAGCCAGGCCTCGGCGTCAGGCAGGAACAGCACGTGCTCGGCGCCGAGTTGGACGGCTCTGACCCAGACCCCGGGATCGTCGAGGTCCAGCCCGAGCAGCAGCACCCCGGTGCGCCGGGGGAGCCCGGCGCACCGCTCGGCCTGGTCGTCCCCGACCAGCACGAGCGACGAGCCCTCCCAGAGCCCACGCGGCGGCGGGGCGCCCCGGATCAGCCGGGGTTCCGTCCCGGCCGCCGCGCAGAGCCGCAGCAGGTGCTCGGCCAGGCTCTCGTCCTCGGTGACGACGAGCGGGCCGGCGGCCTCCGGCCCGTGGGTGGCGGCATGGCCGGTGATCGGTGTCGACATAGCGGTCTCCCCTGTGCGGCGCCCGTCCGCGCAGGGCGGTACGGGCACACGTCCGGATGGGTCCGGCAGGCGGCCGACCGGGAGCGCCCCGCTTGCGGGGCCCGGCAACCGCTGCCGTCCATCACGGTGGGGGGTGATCCTGATTCCGTCAGCCCGGTTCCGAATCCCTGTGGACAACTCGGGCCTGTGGATAACTACGTTCACCCGGACGGGGGGCTATTGAGCAAAGAATTGACGAAACGGCCTCACTGAGAAGAAACAGGCACGGCCCGCACGGGGCACGGCCGGCTCTCGACAGGGCCCGCAAGGATGCTCCCCGGGCCATCCCCGCCCTCTCTCCGGAGTCACTCGAAGGATCTCTTCGGGATCTCTCCGAGGGTTCTTACCGGCCTCTTCGGACCCTCGCGCGGACCCCGGGCAGCGATGAGCAACCGGCAACACAGAGTGACGAAAGTGGACGGGTGGGGCCGCGCCCCGACACCCCCTGTAGACGTCCGGCGGGCCGGGTGCGGAATCCTCCGCAGAAGCCGTTCAAGCCCTGAAAATGGCCCCGGACGTGCGACGACCCCCGCCGGGGGGGAGAGCGGGGGTCGTCTATCCACAGCCCGACTCGGGGGGGAGGAGCCGGACCGGGTTAGCACGGTCGCGAACGATCCGTGACTTCCATGGTGTACCCGAGCGGCCAGAAACACAAACCCGCACGCCCACGAGTACGCCGAATGGCGGGCTGTTTTGTGGTGCCCTCTATCCTCGGTTCCCGTGGACACCACCGAGAACGCCGACGAGTACGCCGACAAGTCCCCGGACTCCACCGCCGAGCCCGCCGAGCCGGCCGAGAGCGCCGCCCCGACGCCCCCGGCCGCCCGCCCGCGCCCGGCCGGCCCCCGGACGGCGGCCTTTTTCGATCTCGACAAGACCATCATCGCCAAGTCGAGCGCCCTCGCCTTCAGCCGGCCCTTCTACCAGGGCGGTCTGATCAACCGTCGGGCCGTACTGCGCAGCGCCTACGCCCAGTTCGTCTTCCTGGTCGGCGGTGCGGACCACGACCAGATGGAGAAGATGCGCGAGTACCTCTCCGCGCTCACCCGGGGCTGGAACGTCCAGCAGGTCCGCGAGATCGTCGCCGAGACCCTGCACAACCTGATCGACCCGATCATCTACGACGAGGCCGCTTCGCTGATCGAGCAGCACCATGCGGCCGGCCGCGACGTGGTGATCGTCAGCAGCTCCGGCTCCGAGGTGGTCGAGCCGATCGGCGCGCTGCTCGGCGCGGACCATGTGATCGCCACCCGGCTGAAGATCGAGGACGGCTGCTACACCGGCGAGATCGAGTACTACGCCTATGCCGAGAACAAGGCAGCTGCCATCCGGGAGTTGGCCGAGTCCGAGGGCTACGACCTCGCCGAGTGCTACGCCTACAGCGACTCGTCCACCGACCTGCCGCTGCTGGAGGCGGTGGGCCACCCGTCCGCCGTCAACCCGGACCGCGCCCTGCGCAAGGAGGCGGTGGCGCGCGAGTGGCCGGTGCTGGTCTTCGACCGCCCGGTGGAACTGCGGCGGCGGCTCCCGGAGTTCTCCGCGCCGAGCCGGTCGGTGCTGACCGCGGTGGCGATCGGTACGGCGGTGCTGACCGCCGGGGTGATCTGGTACGCGGCGCGGCGCCGCCGCCCGTCCGCCTGACCGACCGCTCGCCCCGCCCGGGCGGCCTCCGCCCCGGCTGCCCGAGGAGCCTGAGGGGCCTCCTGGCCCGACCCCAGGGCCCCTGCGCACAACAACCCCAACCAGTGCGGTTTGGTACAAAACGGGCAAAAGCCGAAGACTTCTCGTTTCGGGTTCCCCTTTCGCCCGAAACGCGATACAAATGAAGCACGGCCCGCGAGACCCGGTCAGGACCCGAAGAGGTCAAACCGACAACGCAGTTCAGGCCCCACGGACCGCGTACAGATAACCGAGCACCCACATGCAGCCGACCCGCTGTCGGGCCGCCGCACCAGACGAACGGGCAGGATCCCCGTCTGATGGGCACTTCCGGTGCATGCTTGGTCACCCGGTACCTGTACCAGCGGCGGCACCCGGCAGGATCAGGTGCCGCCGCATCTCGCTGTTCGGGCCCGGCCAGCAGCACGGTCCGGAGGCCAGGCCCCGGCGAGCACGCCAGGACCTGGCCTGCGGAGCTCCGGTCAGACCATGCCGCGCTGCATCGCCTCGCAGACGGCCGTGCTCTCCCGCACGCCGAGCCGCAGCGCCCGGCCGCAGTACCCGATCCAGGCCGCCAGGCCCTCCTCCGTCCCCGCCAGGTAGCCGGCCAGCGCCCGCCGGTAGGCGTCCGTTCCTAGCTCCGCGAGCCCGACCTCGGCCGGGCAGATCGACTTCGGGTCGAGCCCCTCCGCGAGCAGCACGATCCGCTGCGCGGCCCGCGCGATCACGCCGTTGTACGAGCCGAACGGCCGCAGCGCGAGCAGCTCCCCGTGCACCACCGAAGCCACCACCAGGGCCGGCGTCCCCACGCCCTGGCCCTCGGCGCGGGCGACCAGCAGCCGGGAGAGCTGGTCGAGCCGGGCGGCGACCTCCTCTGCCCCTGGGGCCGGCGGCAGGGCGGGCACCGGCTCGCCGGCCGCGGGGTCGGCCTCGACGCTCTCCACCGGCTTGAGCTCCAGCGGGAACAGCTCCTCGACGGCCTCACCGGCCTGCCGCGGCCGCCCCGCGACGGCGTCGGCGTCACCGACCGCCAGCAGGTGCAGCCGGGCCAGCACCTGGAGCGGCGAGTGCCGCCAGACGCTCAGCAGCTGGCCGGATTCGGCGGCGATCCGCAGCGCGGCGCCGACCGTGCGCGACTCGTGGTCGGCGCTGAAGTCGCTGCGGCGCCGGACCTCCTCCAGCGGCCAGTCCGCCCCGGCCAGCGCCGCGGACGCGCGGGCGCCGCGCAACGCGGATTCGGAGGTGACCTCGGCCGCGCGGCGGCGCATCACCCGGTGCCCGTAGAGGCGGTCGACGGCCTTGCGCACCTCGGCCACCGCGTCGGGCACCCCGGGGAGCTGGGCCAGCGGGGCGAGGGGATCTGTTCCAGTGCTCACCTACCCGAGGGTAATGAAAGAGGGGCCCCTCCCGGAACAGCAACCCCGAATCACCCGTTAGAGGCAATCCTCACTCCCCTCCGGCAGGGAGCCCGAAACCCCGGATAGCATAAGCACTATCGGAGACGATAACGATTTCCAACTCTGGAAATCGTCGGCCTCGGCGCAGGGCGGAAGCGGCACGGAAGGGCGACGCGGAAGCAGCGCGACGAGGCATCGAGCAAGCGGCCCCGCGCATGGGCCCCAGAGCGAGAGCCGGAGTCCCAGATGAAGATCGCCTTCGTCGGCAAGGGTGGCAGCGGCAAGACCACGCTGTCCGCACTGTTCATCCGCCACCTGGCCGCCGCGGGCCGCCCGGTCATCGCCGTCGACGCCGACATCAACCAGCACCTCGGCCCCGCCCTGGGCCTGACGGATGCCCAGGCCGCGCAGCTGCCCTCGCTCGGCGCCCAGCTGCCCGAGATCAAGGAGTACCTGCGCGGCAGCAACCCGCTGATCCGGTCCTCCGAGGAGATGATCAAGACCACGCCGCCCGGCCGCGGTTCGCGCCTGCTCCGGATCGTCGAGGAGAACCCGGTGTACGCGGCCTGCGCCCGGCCGATCGCGCTGGACGAGGGGTCGGTCCGCCTGCTGGCCACCGGCGCCTTCACCGAGGAGGACCTCGGCGTCGCCTGCTACCACTCCAAGGTCGGCGCGGTCGAGTTGCTGCTCAACCACCTGGTCGACGGCCGGGACGAGTACGTCGTCACCGACATGACGGCGGGCTCCGACTCCTTCGCCTCCGGGCTGTTCACCCGGTTCGACGTGACCTTCCTGGTCGCCGAGCCGACCCGCAAGGGCGTCTCGGTGTACCGCCAGTACAAGGACTACGCGCGCGACTTCGGCGTGGAGCTCCGGGTGATCGGCAACAAGGTGCAGGGCCCCGACGACCTGGAGTTCCTCCACCGCGAGGTCGGCGAGGACCTGCTGACCACCTTCGGCCACTCCGACTGGGTGCGCCGGCTGGAGCAGGGCGCCGAGCCGCCGCTGCGGGCACTGGAACCGGGCAACCGCGCGGTGCTGGAGCTGCTTCGCAGCGAGGCCGATGCCGCCCACGACCGGCGGGACGCCCTCCGCTACACCGAGCAGGCCGTCCTCTTCCACCTCCGCAACGCCGAGAGCTGGGCCAACGCCAAGGTCGGCATCGACCTCGGCACCCAGGTGGACCACGGATTCGTGCTCGGTGGCGAGCAGCCCGCCACGGCCGGTGCGCACTGACCCGTCCCACCGACAGCACGCACCGCCTGACGACGCGCGTGGCCTGACCACACACACCAGAAGGACGGCGAGCGGGGCACCGAACGGGCTGCGGCCTTCCTCCACCCGGAGGGAGGCCGTAGCCCGTTTTCGCGCACCCCGACCGGACCCCGACCGCCCAGTCCGGGCGTCAGCAGATTCCCGTCAGTTCGACTACCACCCAATGGGGTGAATCCATGGGTTCAGCGCTACCGCCCGAGGTGACGCTGTGCAAAGCTTTCATTACCCTCGGTTTACCGAGTCTTGATGGTCCTCTCAGAGGCATGGCCGTCCAATGCCTTCCGAGGCCCACTGATGGTCCACGGCCCGGCCGGTGACACCCGCACTCCCCGCCGCGCCCACGCCATCCCGCCACACCGTCGCGACCCACGACAGCCGATCCGGCTCCCCCGAGCCCCAACCGGACTCACCACCGGACCTGACTGCGTTCGTTCCCCCGGAAAAGACGGGAAGACAATGACCCTCGACATCTCCAGCGCACCCATCGCCTCCGACACCAACGACCACGCCCCGCCGGGCCCGAACTCCCGCACCCGCTGGGCGCAGGACCTCTCCGCCTCCCTGGTGGTCTTCCTGATCGCGGTGCCGTTCTCCCTCGGCATCGCCCTGGCCACCGGCGCCCCGCTCACCGCCGGCCTCGCCGCGGCAGCCGTCGGCGGCATCGTGGTCGGCCTCTTCGGCGGCACCCCCCTCCAGGTCAGCGGCCCCTCCGCCGCACTGACCGTGATCACCGCCGGGCTGATCACCCAGTACGGCTGGCAGGCCACCTGCGCCATCACGCTCGCCGCCGGGCTGCTCCAACTCCTGCTCGGCGTCCGGCGGGTCGCCCGCACCGCGCTCGCCGTCTCGCCCGCCATCGTCCACGGCATGCTGGCCGGCGTCGGCCTGACCATCGCCATCGCGCAGCTGCACGTCGTCCTCGGCGGCTCCCCGCAGAGCTCTGCGCTGGCCAATCTGCTCGCCCTGCCCGGCCAGTTGGCGGGCCCGCACCCGCCCGCACTGGCCGTCGGCACGGTCACCGCGGCGGTACTGCTCAGCTGGCCCCGGCTCAGCCGACTCCCGGGCAGGGCCGGGGAGTTCGGCGGCCGGCTGGCCAAGGTGCCGGGCCCGCTCGCGGCCGTCGCCGCCGCCACCGCGCTCTCCATGACCCTCGGCCTGCACCTCGCCCGGGTCGAACTGCCCGCCTGGCAGCCGCACGATCTCGTCCCCGACCTGCCCCACGGGCCGCTCGCCGCGGTCCTGGCCGCCGTACTGACCGTCACCGCCGTGGCAAGCGTCGAGTCGCTGCTCTCCGCCGTCGCGGTCGACCGGATGTCGCACCGCACCGGGAACCTCGACCGCGAGCTGCGCGGCCAGGGCATCGCCAACATGGTCAGCGGCCTGCTCGGCGGGCTGCCGATCGCCGGTGGCGCGGTACGCAGCACGGCCAACGTCCGGGCCGGGGCGCAGAGCCGCTGGGCCTCGATCCTCCACGGCGTCTGGGTACTCGCCGCGGCCCTGGCACTCACCGGCGGGCTGCGCAAGATCCCGCTCTCCGCGCTCGCCGCCCTGGTCCTGGTCGTCGGCCTGCAGATGGTGAGCTTCGCGCACATCCGCAAGGTGCACCGGCACCGCGAGTTCCCGGTCTACCTGGCCACCGTCCTCGGTGTGGTGTTGCTGGGCGTCCTGCTGGGTGTGGCGCTGGGCACGGCGACGGCCGTGCTGCTCGCGCTCTACCGCCTGACCCGCGCCCACGTGGACGTCCTGTCCGGCCCGGACGGCTCCGTCACGGTGCAGACGCACGGCCCGCTCACCTTCACCGCGGTGCCCCGGCTGAGCCGCGCGCTGGCCGGCATCCCCGCCACCGCCGACGTCGCGGTCGTCCACGACGGCTCCTTCCTGGACCACGCGGCGTACGAGACGCTGCACAGCTGGCGGGCGGGCCACCAGGCGGCCGGCGGCCGGGTGTCGATGATGACGCGGCGCCAGGACGAGGAAGTCCTCGACCCGGACGGGACGATCCGGACGGGCAGCTCCCCCGGCCCGCACCGCTGCCGGGCGTGGACGCCGTGGGTCGGCCACCACTGCATCGAGCAGCAGGAGGATCCGCACGGCCGGCTGCTGGACGGCCTCCGCGGGTTCCAGCTGCACACCGCCCCGCTGGTCCGCCCCGAGCTGGCCCGGCTGGCCCGGGAGGGGCAGACGCCCTCCCAGCTCTTCCTCACCTGCGCGGACTCGCGGATGGTCACCAGCATGATCACCAACAGCGGCCCGGGCGACCTCTTCACCGTGCGCAACGTCGGCAACCTGGTACCCGCGCCGTTCGAGCCGGGCGCCGCCGACGACTCGGTGGCCGCCGCGGTGCAGTACGCCGTGGAGGTGCTGGAGGTGCGGTCCATCACGGTCTGCGGGCACTCCGGCTGCGGCGCGATGAAGGCCCTGCTGGACGGCGTGCACGAGCGCCCGGGGCCGCCCACCCCGCTGGCCCGCTGGCTGCGCAACGGCCGCGGCGCGCTCGACCGGCTGCGCCGCGCCCCCGCCGAGTTCACCGCCCGCCCAGTGGTCGATCTGGTCGAGCAGCTCTGCATCACCAACGTGGTCCAGCAGCTGGACCAGCTGCTGGCGAACCCCGCGGTGGAGCGCCGGGTCGCCGAGGGCACGCTACGGCTGGTCGGCATGTACTTCGACTTCGCCACCGCCCAGGCCTACGTGCTGGACCACGAGAGCGGCGGGTTCAGCCCGGTCGAGGCGCTCGACGCCGGTGCGATCGGGTCGGCGCCCTGCGACACGCCCGAGCGGGTGAACGAAATCGAACAGATCTCCGCGGCGGACCTACAGGCCGCCGGCACGACCGTCGCCGGGGGCGATCCCGGGCTGGCCGCCTGAGAGCCGGGCCCGCGCCCGACCTGGCGGGCAGGGGTGCGGGCCCACCTCATCGTTCGACCGTTTCTTCGACCAACCCGTTCGACTCTCGGTCAAAGGTCTACACCAATTCCCCGGAGCCTCTTGTCAACTGACCGCTTCGCCTGGTGAGCTGTGCGCTGGGACACACGGGACAATCCCCACGCACGGGAATGATCCCGATCATGACTCGATGAGGAGTGCGCGTTGAGCAACGAGAGCCTGGCCAACCTGCTCAAGGAGGAACGGCGATTCGCCCCGCCGGCAGAGCTCGCCGCAGCCGCCAACGTCACCGCGGCCGCGTACGCGCAGGCCTCCGAGGACCGCCTGGGCTTCTGGGCCGAGCAGGCCCGCCGCCTCAGCTGGGCCGTCGAGCCCACCGAGACGCTGGACTGGTCCAACCCGCCGTTCGCCAAGTGGTTCGCCGACGGCAAGCTCAACGTGGCGTACAACTGCGTCGACCGCCACGTCGAGGCGGGCAACGGCGACCGCGTCGCCATCCACTTCGAGGGCGAGCCCGGCGACAGCCGCTCGATCACCTACGCCCAGCTCAAGGACGACGTCTCGCAGGCCGCCAACGCGCTGCTGGAGCTCGGTATCGCCAAGGGCGACCGGGTCGCGATCTACCTGCCGATGATCGCCGAGGCGGTCGTCGCGATGCTCGCCTGCGCCCGGATCGGCGCCACCCACTCCGTGGTCTTCGGCGGCTTCTCCGCCGACGCCGTGGCCTCCCGCATCCAGGACGCCCAGGCCAAGCTGGTCATCACCGCCGACGGGGGCTACCGCCGCGGCAAGCCGTCCGCGCTCAAGCCCGCCATCGACGAGGCGTTGACCAAGGCCGACGGGGTCGAGCACGTCCTGGTCGTCCGCCGCACCGGCCAGGAGATCTCCTGGACCGAGGGCCGCGACGTCTGGTGGCACGAGATCACCGAGCGTCAGTCCACCGAGCACACCCCCGAGGCGCACGAGGCCGAGCACCCGCTCTTCATCCTCTACACCTCCGGCACCACCGGTAAGCCCAAGGGCATCCTGCACACCACGGGCGGCTACCTCACCCAGGCCAGCTACACCCACCACGCCGTCTTCGACCTCAAGCCGGAGACCGACGTCTACTGGTGCACCGCCGACATCGGCTGGGTCACCGGCCACTCGTACATCGTCTACGGCCCGCTCTCCAACGGCGCCACCCAGGTCATCTACGAGGGCACCCCGGACACCCCGCACCAGGGCCGGTTCTGGGAGGTCGTCCAGAAGTACGGCGTCACGATCCTCTACACCGCGCCCACCGCGATCCGCACCTTCATGAAGTGGGGAGACGACATCCCCGCAAAGTTCGACCTCTCCTCGCTACGGGTGCTGGGCAGCGTCGGCGAGCCGATCAACCCCGAGGCGTGGATCTGGTACCGCGAGCACATCGGCGCCGGCAAGACCCCGATCGTGGACACCTGGTGGCAGACCGAGACCGGCGCGATCATGATCAGCCCGCTGCCGGGCGTCACCGAGACCAAGCCGGGCTCCGCCCAGCGCGCCCTGCCGGGCATCGCCGCCACCGTCGTCGACGACGAGGCCCGCGAGGTCCCGAACGGCTCCGGCGGCTACCTGGTGCTCACCGAGCCGTGGCCGTCCATGCTGCGCACCATCTGGGGCGATGACCAGCGTTACATCGACACCTACTGGTCGCGCTTCGCGGGCCGCTACTTCGCCGGTGACGGCGCCAAGAAGGACGAGGACGGCGACATCTGGCTGCTCGGCCGGGTCGACGACGTCATGCTGGTCTCCGGCCACAACATCTCGACCACCGAGGTCGAGTCGGCCCTGGTCGGCCACCCGGCCGTCGCCGAGTCCGCCGTGGTCGGCGCCACCGACGCCACCACCGGCCAGGCGATCGTCGCCTTCGTCATCCTGCGCGGCACCGCCACCGACAGCCCCGAGCTGGTCGAGGAGCTGCGGGCGCACGTCGGCCGGACGCTCGGCCCGATCGCCAAGCCGAAGCAGATCAAGGTGGTCGGCGAGCTGCCGAAGACCCGCTCCGGCAAGATCATGCGCCGCCTGCTGCGCGACATCGCCGAGGGCCGCGAGGTCGGCGACACCACCACGCTGGCCGACAGCACGGTGATGAACCTGATCCAGTCCCAGCTCCCGCCTGCGGGCAGCCAGGGCTGACGCACGTCGTGAACGGCGGTGCCCCGGACGGTCGTGACCGTCCGGGGCAGCGCCGTTCACACCTGCCCGCGCCGTTCACACCTGCCCCGGCATGACGGGCGCCAGGCCGACACACGCTGGACCGCTACGTGTTGGACCGACACGTGCCGGGCCAACACGTGCCAGGCCGACACGGCCAGGCCGGCATGCGCGCTAGTCCTCCGCGGCCTCCCGGCGCTCCGCGACCAGGCTGCGCAGCGTGTCGTACGCGCTCTGTACGAAGCCGCGGCTGCGCGGCGGCGGGGTGCCCGCCATCACCGCCAGCCCCACCTGCGCGCGGGGGCTGAAGCCGACGAAGGTGGTGAACCCCCGGGTGGCGCCCGCGTGGTAGACGACCTCGTCCGCCCGCTCCTCAGGCGGCTCGGCGGACTGGTCGTCGGGCTGGTCATCAGCCTGCCAGGCGGCCGCTGCAGCTCCCGCCCCTCCCGGGACGGAGCGGTGGTTCCAGCCCAGGCAGATCCGCGTCCCGCCGCGCCGCCGGCCGGCCCGCGGGCGCCGGACCTCGCCGAGCGCCGTCCGCAGCGCCGCCGCGTCGGCCCGTTCGGGCAGCGGGATGGCGTCCAGCGCCAGGTGCGCCTGCAGGTAGCGGAGCATGTCGTCCGCCGTGGAACGCAACGCGGCCGCACCGGGCAGGGCGGGCAGGCGAAAGGACGGGACGCGACGGCCGCGACGGTAGCCGGCGGCGTCCTCGCGGCCGGGGCCGCAGGAGGTGTCCACCAGGCCGAGCGGCCCGCAGACCCGGGCCTCCAGCAGGTCGTCGTAGCGCTGGCCGGCCGCGTTGGCCGGCAGCAGGCCGAGCAGCCCGCAGCCGAGGTTGGAGTAGCGCACCTGCGCGCCCGGGGTCCCGCGGACGGGGGTCCGGGGCAGGGCCCTGAGCAGGTGGGCCGGGCCGAAGGTGGCGTACGGGCTGGTGAACCAGCGCGGGGCCATCGCCGGCAGCAGGCCGACCGGCAGCCGGGGCAGTCCCGAGGTGTGGGTGGCCAGGTGGAGCAGGGTGATCGGCCGCTCGTGCGGGTAGCCGGGGGCGGCGTCGACGGGCAGGTAGCGGTCGATCGGGTCGTCGTAGCCGACCTCGCCCCGGGCGGCCATCTCGGCGAGCAGGAGCCCGGTGAACGTCTTGGTGACGGAGCCGAGCTCGAACCTGGTGTCGGCGCGGACGGGGCGTTCACGGGAGCAGTCGGAGTGGCCGCGGCAGGCGACCGTCCGTTCGTCGCCGCGGATCACCACGACGGCGGCGCCTCCGCCCGGGGCGGCGGCGTGGAACAGCGGGCGGAGCAGGTGGTCGAGGTCCGGGCCCGGCTCGGTGGCCGGGGCGTCGGCAACAGGACGAAGGGCCGAACCGTTCATCGGTCCGCGCTCCACTGAAGCCCCGTACTGCGGCGGATCCGCGCGCTCCGACGAATGTCCGTACTGCGGGGGATCTCGGTGCTCCACCGAAGCTCCGCACTCCGGCGGTTCTCCGTGCTGCACCGAAGGTCCGCGTTCCGCCGGGGCGGCCACGCGGACGGGGTGAGCGGTAAGGACGGGGTGAGCGGTAAGGACGGGGTGAGCGGTAAGAGGGGCGGTCTGGGCATCGTCGTGCCTCCAGTACCCGGCTGCGCCTCGGCGGCGCAGCGGTGGCAACGGGGAATCGCGCCACCCGGACGGGGCAGCGCCTGCGATCGACGATAGGGAGGCATTCACCCGTCTGCATGCGGCCGGCTCCATTCGGGTGTCATCGGCTGCCGTGGGGTGCCACGCGTCGAGCAGAACAGGCCGTCAGGTCTTAAGTCCTGAAATATGACAAGAAGCATGCCCGCTTGTGCTTCCGGCTAGAATGTCAAAGACGCATCAAGATCCCCGTCGGAGCATCCAGGGAAGACCTCCCGGATCCACCACGGAAATCCGCTGCGTCACAGGGCGCGCCGGGAAGTCTGGTCGGCACTGCACCACAGGTGCATCCGTACACCGTTCCCGCCCCAGGAGGTCACGCGTGGCCAGCCAGCCGCCCGTCAACGAGCCGACGACCCGACGCCGCCAGCTCCTCGGCAGGCTGTCCTTCCCCGAGCGCAGGTACATCACCGACGCCCTGCGCACCGAGACGGTCGGCGGCATCCTGCTCCTCGTCGCCGCCGTGACGGCCCTGATCTGGGCCAATGTCTGGCCGCAGGCGTACGAGAGTGTCCTCGACTACACCATCGGGCCGTCCACCCCGCTCCACCTGGATCTCAGCCTGGACGCCTGGGCCAAGGACGGCCTGCTGACGATCTTCTTCTTCGTGGCCGGCATCGAGCTCAAGCGCGAGTTCGTGGCCGGCGAACTGCGCAGCCCGAGCGCCGCCCTGCTGCCCGTCATAGCCGCGGTCTGCGGCGTCGCACTGCCTGCGATCCTCTTCGCCGTGGTCAACTCCGGCAGCGGCGGGCACCCGAGCGGCTGGGCGATCCCGACCGCGACCGACATCGCCTTCGCCCTCGGTGTGCTGGCCGTGGTCGGCAGCCACCTGCCGTCCGCGCTGCGGGCGTTCCTGCTCACCCTCGCCGTGGTGGACGACCTGATCGCGATCCTGATCATCGCGATCTTCTACAGCTCCGGCATCAAGTTCTGGGCGCTCGGGCTGGCCTTCGCCGGCCTGGTGCTGTTCTGGTTCCTGCACCGGCGAGGCGTGCACGGCTGGTACCTGTACGTGCCGCTGGCCTTCGTGATCTGGGCGCTGATGCACGAGAGCGGCGTGCACGCCACGGTGGCGGGCGTCGCGATGGGCCTGATCCTCCGCTGCCACCGGATCGGCGACGAGGAGCAATCCCCCGGCGAGCACATCGAGCACCTGGTCCGCCCCGTCTCGGCCGGGTTCGCCGTCCCCGTCTTCGCCCTGTTCGCCGCCGGGGTCACGATCACCGGACCGGCGCTGGGAGAGGTGTTCACCCAGGCCACCCCGCTCGGGATCATCCTCGGCCTGCTGGTCGGCAAGACCGTCGGCATCTTCGGCGGCACCTGGCTGGTCGCCCGCTTCACCCGCGCCGAGCTGAACCCGCAGCTCAAGTGGGCCGACATGTTCGCCGTCGCGGTGGTGGCCGGCATCGGCTTCACCGTCTCGCTGCTGATCAGCGAACTGGCCTTCGCGGACGACCCGGCGCTCGCCGACCGGGCCAAGGCCGCCGTCCTGGTGGGTTCGCTGCTCTGCGCGCTGGTCGCCACCGTGCTGCTGAAGCTGCGCAACCGGCACTACCGCGAGCTGTGCGAGGAGGAGGACCGCGACATCGACGACGACGGTATCCCCGACGTCTACCAGCAGGACGATCCGGCCTGGCGGGCCCGGACGGCGAAGCTGGCCGACCGCCCTGCGGAGGGTGGTCCGGGCGGTGACGCCCCGTCCGGACCGGCCGCCCGCCGCTGAGACGCCCGGCCCCACCGCGCGGGAGGCAAGGGGAAAGCAACGGGGATACAGGGGGACACGTCCCCCCGGCGGGGCCCCGGAGTGGTGTGCGACTGACCGCTGGGGGCATGATTCTGAGCTGTCGACAGTCCACAGACGCCTCCGGGCCCCCACCGGCCCCCGGAACCGCACCGCACGGCGGCGTCACGCCGCACAGCCGCAGAGGAGAACCGCTGATGCCCGCAGGAGCCGCAGACCCGTCCAGCAACGGCCGGGCGCCCTACGAGGGCGAGCGTTCGGTGGGGCAGCTGTTCGCGGCGGCCACCGCCGACCTGTCCGCCCTGGTCCACGACGAGATCGCGCTCGCCAAGGCCGAGCTGCGCGCGGACGTCAAGCGCGGCGTCTCCGGCGGGGTCTCGCTGATGGTCGCCGGCGTGGTGGCGCTGGCCTCCGTGCCGATGCTCAGCGCCGCGGCGGCCTACGGGATCCACGCGCTGGGCCTCTCGCTCGGCTGGTCGTTCCTGATCGTGGCCGGCGCGTACCTGCTGCTGGCGGTGCTGCTCGGCCTGCTGGCGCTGCGCTCGTTCAAGCGGATCCAGAAGCCCCAGCGCACCATCGAGGGCGCCCAGAAGACCGCCGACGTGCTGAAGAACGCCCGCCCGCGCCCCGCCACCCAGGAGGAGATCGACCGGGCCCTGGGCCGCATCCCGTAAGCCCCGCAGTACGCCCGCCGGTCCCGCCCATCGGCACGCGCCGTTGTCGTCCGGGGCGCCCGGGACGACGGGCCGGACGGCGGCGCCCCGGGCAACGGGCCGCACGGGCGGGCCGGACGGGCGGCCGTCGCCCGGGCCGGCCGACAGGTTGGGGCGGGGCGTCGGACGGCGGCCCTGCCGTGGCCTGACGCACCGAGACCGAGTGCCGGGCGCGTGTCCGGTGTACGGATGTGACACGCTCTCGGTATGCCGCTCGACCAGAAGCCCGTGCCCGCGCAGCCGTCCGCCGACTCCGGCCCCGACCGCACGGGCGGCCAGGACGCCGTTGACGAGGCTGCCGACAGCGCGACCGCGGTCGCCGAGGACGGCACCGCGGCGACCAAGCCGGAGTCCGCCTGGGACGTCCGGCAGACGGGACCCTGGACGCACCGCGACCTCGCGGCCAACGGCGCCAGGTTCCACATCGCCGAGCTGGGCAAGGGCCCGCTGGTCCTGCTGGTGCACGGCTGGCCGGAGTACTGGTGGGCCTGGCGCCACCAGCTGACCGCGCTCGCCGAGGCCGGCTACCGGGCCGTCGCTCTCGATCTGCGGGGCGTCGGCGGCAGCGACCGCACCCCGCGCGGGTACGACCCGGGCAACCTCGCGCTGGACATCACCGGTGTGATCCGCTCGCTCGGCGAACGCCGGGCCCACCTGGTGGGCCACGCCTCCGGCGGCACGCTGGCGTGGGTGGCGGCGGTGATGCGGCCATCGGTGATCCAGAGCCTCACCGTGGTCTCCGCCGCGCACCCGCGCGACCTGCGCCGGGCGCTGCTGACCGACCGCCGCCAGATCGCCGCTTTCGACCACGTCCTGGGCTTCCAGCGGCCGTGGATACCGGAACGGCGCCTGGTGGCCGACGACGCCGCGCTGATCGGCCGCTACCTGGACGCCTGGACCGGCCCCGACCAGCTGGACCGGGCGGCGGTGGCCGCGTACCGGCAGGCGATCCAGATCCCCAGCACCGCGCACTGCTCGATCGAGCCGTACCGCTGGCTGTTGCGGTCGATGGCCCGCCCGGACGGCATCCAGTTCGCCCGCCGGATGAAGAAGCCGGTCACCGCGCCCACCTTGCACGTCCAGGGCGCCTCGGACCCGGTGCTGCTGTCGCACACCGCGCTCGGCGGCGGCGAGTACGTGGCCGCGCCGTACCGCTGGCGGCTGATGCCGGGGATCGGGCACTTCCCGCACGAGGAGGCACCGGCGGAGTTCACCGCCGAGCTGCTGGACTGGATCGGCCGCCACAAGGACTGAGCCGCCGACGGCCGGAAACCGAGGGCCCGCGACGACCGCAGGCCCTCGGTCGCCGCAGGCCTCGGCCGCCGCAGACCCCGGTCACCGCGGGTTCGACCGCCCGGGCGGCTTGGCCGCCGACGGGATGAGTGCGGGACCGACCCCTACCCGGGGGTTCAGGCCCCAACTCCCGTTACAGTGCGCTCATATGACAAACGCATAGGACAAGTTGCCTCCGGCGCGGGCGGTTACGCCGACCGGCCCAGGGGCATCCATTGCGGTATGACCTGGATGCCCGATCGCGGCAGCGCTCCGCGCGGCCGAAGCCACAACAGCTCGCAGAGGTCCGGCCACCGCCCCGACTGGGCGGACGACCTCGGATACGACGGCGTGGACCGCCGTCAGCGCTCGGCGCAGCGGGAGCTCGGCATCCCGCGCATCCTCGGCCGCCGGGCCCGCTGGGTGGGCGCACGGCTGCGGCGCGAGACCTGAGACCTCGCGCCGCGCTCCCCCGAGGCGGATCCCGCTCACAGCGGACCGTTCCCGAGGCGGGTCGGTTCACCCCGCGGACCGTTCCCGAGGCGGGTCGGTTCACCCCGCGGGTCGGTTCACCCCGCGGGTCGGTTCACCGGACGGTCGGTCCAGCAGACGGGCCAGTCCACAGACGGGTCGATCCACCCGGCGGGTCAGTTCACCACCGTCGGCGACAGCGCCGTGAACCAGAGCAGCACGAAGGTCGCCACCGACATGATCGGCGCCAGCACCCTGGTCTCGGTGTCGTTGCCGCTGCGCTTGATCAGCACCACCTCGTAGCGTTCCTCGTGCGGCCGGAGCAGCGGCGCGCCCTTCTTCGTCAGGCAGTCGCCCAACAGGTGCGCCAGCGTGCCCAGCGCCACCGCGTACGGCAGCCAGCCCGGCGCGTTCGGCATCCGGGTGTTGATCCCGGCGGTGCCCAGCACGGCCAGGCCGATGACGGTGATCCACATCGTCGGGCCGTCCCCCGGCGGGTGCAGCCGCAGGGCCCGGATCGCGAGCGCCAGCAGGAAGAACGTCAGCCCCAGGGTGAAGTTGCGTCCCAGGAAGATGACCCCTGCCCAGGTGCCGCCGGTGCGGGTGGGTCCGCCGGACCGGCAGGCCCCCGGGGCGCGGTCAGAGCGCGCAGCCCTGGGTGTCCACCCTGCCGGTCGCCGTGCTGCCCTGGACGGCGTCCTCGCGCACCTCGGCGGCGGTCAGCACGTATCCGGTGTCCGCACTGTCCAGCGACTTGGCGAAGACCACGCCGAAGACCTGGCCGTCCGGGGTGAGCAGCGGGCCGCCGCTGTTGCCCTGGCGGACGAGCGAGCGCACCGAGTAGACGTCGCGGACCACCTGTCCGCGGTGGTAGATGTCCGGGCCGTTGGCCTGGATCCGGCCACGGATACGGGCCGGCTGGACGTTGAAGGCGCCGTTCTCGGGGAAGCCCGCCACGATCGCGCTGTCGTTGGTCTTCGCCTCGCCCGCGAAGGCGAGCACGGGCGCGTTCAGCTTGGGCACGTCCAGGATCGCGATGTCGCGCTGCCAGTCGTAGCGGACGACGGTCGCGTCGTAGAGCTGGCCGATGCCGCCGATCTGCACGGTGGGCTCGTCGACGCCGCCGACCACGTGGGCGTTGGTCATCACCCGGTGCGGGGCGTAGACGAAACCGCTGCCCTCCAGGGTCTTGCCGCAGGAGGTGGCGGTGCCGACCACCTTGACCAGGCTCTGCCTGGCCCTGGCCACCGCCGGACTGGCGGCCAGCGCCGGGTCGGGGGTGTCGACCTGGGTGATCGGCTCGTGCTCGAAGGGGTTGAAGACCTGCGGGAAGCCGTTGCGGGCGAGCACCTTGGAGAAGTCGGAGAACCAGTTGGGCGCGTCCGAGGGCAGGGCGTCCTGGACCCCGCCGAGCACGGCCGAGCTGCGGACCTGCTTGGAGACGGTCGGCAAAGACGTTCCGGCGAGCGCCGAACCGATCAGCCAGGCCACCAGCAGCATCGAGATCACGTTGACCACGGCGCCGCCGGCCGCGTCCAGCGCCTTGGCCGGGCGCCGGTCGATGTGGCCGCGCAGCTTCCAGCCGAAGTGGGTGGTGATCGCCTGGCCGACCGCCGCCAGCACGATGACCACCACGACGGCGATCACCGAGGCGGTGGTGCCGGGGCTGAGGTGGTCGAGCAGCAGCGGCAGCAGTTGGACGGCGACCAGGCCGCCGCCGAGGAAGCCGAGGACCGACATGATGCCGACCACGAAGCCCTGCCGGTAGCCCGACACGGCGAATCCCACGGCGGCGGCGATCAGCAGCAGATCCAGGACGTTCACCCCGATACCCTCCCACGACCGGCCGGGCGGCCGCGCCGAGAGCCGTGCGGACGATCGTGCCGACGGCCGCACGCACGGCTGTGCGGACGGCCGTGCGGACCACCGCACAGCCGTCCGCACGAACCGCCGCACGAACCGCTGTGGGGCGGGCCGGTCACGTCTGCCTGGCGTCGCCGCCCAGCAGCGCGCGGGAGCGGTCGCGGTCGCCCTGCACCAGTTCGATCGCCTCCTCCGAGAGGTCGACGGTCCGGGAGGTGTCCCAGGGCAGCTCCAGGCCGCTGTGGTGCAGCACCCGGTCGATCACCCCGGCGGTGAAGCCCCAGACCAGCCGGCCGCCGACCGCGAAGGCCGGGCCGAGGTGGCCGGACGGGTGGCGCAGCCGGACCCGGTTGGCCGGGTCTGTCAGCTCGGTGAGCGGCACCCGGAACACCGCACCGGTCTCGCCCGCGTCCACCGGCCGGACCGGCGACTCCGTGCGCCACCAGCCCAGCACCGGGGTCACCACGAACCGGCTGACCGGGATGTAGAGGGCGGGCAGCGCCGCGAAGACCTGCACCCCCGCCGGGTCCAGGCCGGTCTCCTCCCACGCCTCGCGCAGCGCCGCCGCGACCGGGCCGGGCCCGGCCGGGTCCCCGTCCTCCGGGTCCAGTGCACCGCCGGGGAAGGACGGCTGGCCGGCGTGCGAGCGCAGCGACCGGGCCCGCTCGATCAGCAGCAGGTCCGGCCCGGCCGCGCCCTCGCCGAAGAGCACCAGGACGGCCGCGGCTCGTCCGCCCTCGGCGGGCGGCAGGAAGCGGCTCAGCTGCTCGGGCAGTACCCGCTCGGCGGCGTCCCGGACCGGCTCCAGCCACCCCGGCAGCCCGTCCCGCTCGATCCTCGCGGTCACTCGGCCACCGCCAGGTCCGCGACCTGCCCGTGGTGCGCGGCGGCATCGGCCCGCGCCGCCGCCTCCCCCGGGAAGTCGGCGGGCGGTCGCAGCCGCTGGCCGGGCTGCCCGCCCATCTCGTACTTGAGCAGCTTCTTCGCCTTCTCCGGGTCCAGCTCGCCCTCCCCGTACGACGGGCAGAGCGGCGCGATCGGGCAGGCACCGCAGGCCGGCTTGCGGGAGTGGCAGATCCGCCGGCCGTGGAAGACCACCCGGTGCGAGAGCATCGTCCACTCCGACTTCGGGAAGATCTCGGCGACCGCCGCCTCGACCTTCTCCGGGTCCTCCTCCGCCGTCCACCCGAACCGCCGCGCCAGCCGCCCGAAGTGGGTGTCCACGGTGATCCCCGGGACCCCGAACGCGTTGCCCAGCACCACGTTGGCGGTCTTCCGGCCGACGCCCGGAAGCGTGACCAGGTCTTCCAGCCGGCCGGGGACCTCGCCGCCGAAGGTGTCCCGCAGCGCGATCGAGAGGCCGATCAGCGACTTCGCCTTCGCGCGGAAGAAGCCGGTCGGCCGGATGATCTCCTCCAGCTCCTCCGGCACCGCCGCCGCCATGTCCTCCGGCGTCGGATACTTCGCGAACAGCGCGGGTGTCGTCTGGTTCACCCGCAGGTCGGTGGTCTGCGCCGACAGCACGGTGGCCACCAGCAGCTCGAACGGGTTGTCGAAGTCAAGCTCCGGGTGCGCGTACGGATACAGCTCCGCCAGCTCCCGGTTGATCTTCCGCGCCCGCCGCACCATCGCCAGGTGCGACTCCGGTTTCCTCGGCTTCACCGCGGGCTTCGCCTTGGGCGCGGCTGCCTTCCGGACCTTGCTCTCTGCCATGCACGAAGGCTACGCCCACGGGCGTCCTCTTCAGGGGGGATCTCGCCCGGCCGTCTCGATCGAACTACCGGGCGCCGAACGGACCGTACTGGCGTGAGGACCGGATCGACGGGGATCCCCCGGCGCTCCGGCCACCGGCGGGCGTTCGAACCGAAGGCCGTGCCGGAGGCCGTCTTCTCCAGGGGCCGGACCGGTCAGGAATCGAGAAGCGCCCGCCTCCGGGCCGCGGCTAGCGTGACGGCCATGGACATCACCATTCACACGACCTTCCTCCCGCACGACGACCCGGACGCCGCCCTGGTCTTCTACCGGGACACCCTCGGCTTCGAGGTCCGCAGCGACGTCGGGCAGGGCAAGATGCGCTGGATCACGGTCGGCCCCGTCGGCCAGCCCGGTACGTCCATCCTTCTCGCCCCGCCGGCCGCCGACCCGGGCATCACCGAGGAGGAGCGCCGCACCATCGTCGAGATGATGGCCAAGGGCACCTACGGCTGGATCCTGCTGGCCACTCCGGACCTCGACGGCACCTTCGAGAAGCTGCAGGCCGGCGACGCCGAGGTCGTCCAGGAGCCGACCGACCAGCCGTACGGCGTCCGCGACTGCGCCTTCCGCGATCCCGCGGGCAACCTGGTCCGCTTCCAAGAGGTGCGCTGAGCCGTCCGGCCGGTCGATCGGCCGTGATCGCCGGCGTCGCGGCCGATCGCGAGGCATGCGGCGGCCGGCGTTCCCCGGCCGCCGCCCGCTCCGCACTCACCGGCGAGCACCTCGTGCCTGCCCCGGCAGTCACCCGGGTGCTCGCGGACATCGATGGAAGGAGTTCTCTCATGTGCCATCCCGCATGGGCGCGCGCACTGACCGCGGCGCACCGTCTGAACGACCTCGCGCGGCTGCGCCGCGTCCGCGACCGGATCGACCGCGAGTACGCGCAGCCGCTGAACGTCGAAGCGCTCGCCCGAGGCGTGAACCTGTCGGCCGGGCACCTCAGTCGCCAGTTCCGGCTCGCCTACGGCGAGGCGCCGTACGCCTATCTGATGACGCGTCGCATCGAGCGCGCGATGGCGCTGCTGCGCCGTGGCGACCTCAGTGTCACCGAGGTCTGCTTCACGGTCGGCTGCTCGTCGCTGGGCACCTTCAGCACCCGTTTCACCGAGTTGGTCGGCATGCCGCCCAGCGCCTACCAGCGCCGCGCGGCGGACGCCGCCTCGGGGATGCCGTCGTGCGTGGCGAAGCAGGTGACCAGACCGCTCAGGAATCGGGACGTGCCGGCCCCCGAGCCTCAACTGGCGTGACCGGCCCGCGTATCCCGCGGCCTCGCCGAACCGACCCATGACCGACCCATGACCGACCTATGACCGACGGGGCCCTCCACGGCGGAAGGGCTCTCCACGATGTGACCGGAGGAACCATGGCAGGCGCGCCGCCGCGTGAGCTCAAGGAGAGGCTGCGGGACACCCGCGCGAGGCTGGAGAGCGACGTCGACCTCTGGGTCGCGACGCCGGGCACCCCGGGCGTCCACCTCATCCCGCTGTCGTACCTCTGGGACGGTGCGGCGTTCCTCATCTCGACGCCGCGCGCCTCGGTCACCGGCCGCAACCTGCTGGCCGACGGCCGGGTGCGGCTCGGCCTCGGACCGACGCGCGACGTCGTCGTCGTCGACGGCACCGCCGAGCCGGTGGACCTCGCCGGCCTCGCCCCCGAGACGGGCGACGCGTTCGCGGCCAGGACCGGTTTCGACCCGCGCGAACTCGACGAGCCCTACCAGTACTTCCTGATCCGGCCACGGCGCATCCAGGCCTGGCGGGAGGCGAACGAGCTGCCGGGACGCGACCTGATGCGCGACGGCCGCTGGCTCGGCTGACCGCCGCCCCGGGAACGCGTCTCGTCCCGACAACCGATCAGTTTCGGAGAAGCCGCCGCCGCGGCGGATCCCTAGCCTGGGATTGTCCCGATCAAGCCCCGCAAGGCCCGCCAGCCCCGCTAGCCCTGAGCGAGAGGAACCTGCCATGAAGAACACGCAGACGTCCGCCAAGAGCACCGCCCCGGCCGACGAGAAGTACGACGGGTTCACGGATGAGGAGCGGGGCGCGATGAAGGAGCGCGCCCGGGAGCTGAAGGCGTCCGCGCGGCGCGGATCGCGCGCGGCCAAGCCGGACCCGGAGATCGAGGTGCTCGCGAAGATCGCCGAGATGGAGCAGGCGGACCGCGTCATCGCCGAGCGGCTCCACGCCATCATCAAGACCAGTGCGCCGGCCCTCACACCGAAGCTCTGGTACGGGATGCCCGCGTATGCCAAGGGCGGCAAGGTCGTCTGCTTCTTCCAGAGCGCACAGAAGTTCAACACGCGGTACGCCACGCTCGGCTTCAGCGACCAGGCGACGCTCGACGAAGGCACCATGTGGCCGACCACCTACGCCCTGGCGGAGCTGACCGCCTCCACCGAGGCGCGGATCGGCGAGCTGATCAAGAGGGCCGTGAGCCCTGCCTCCTCCGGCGACCACTGATCACCGCCCGGGCGGATCGGGCAGGCGTGGGGCCCCTGCGCGGGGCCCGGTCAGGGGCGGGTGACGACCTGACCGGCCCCAGGAGAGGCCTCCTCCGAAGCCGAGGAGGAGGGGGGGCACCGCTGGGGGCCTCGCCGCGTTCGACCGGATAGCGCCCGAACGGTCGGACGCTAAAGAGCTTCCGCTGGCTACACTGACGCGGTGAGCCCGAGGAGATCCGTCGCCGACGCCCGCCGGACCCGCACCGCGATCCTGCGCCGGGGCCTGGACCTCGCCTCGGTCGAAGGCCTGGAGGGCCTGACCATCGGCCGGCTCGCCACCGATCTGTCGATGAGCAAGTCCGGCGTGCTCGGCCACTTCGGCACCAAGGAGAGCCTGCAGCTCGCCGTCGTCGACGAGGCGGTGGGGCTGTTCGTCCGCGAGGTGGTGCGGCGCGCGGCCGCCGCCGACGCGGCGCCCGGACTGCCCCGGCTGCTCGTCCAGTGCGAGGCGTGGGTCTCCTACCTGGAGCGCGACCTGCTGCCCGGCGGCTGCTTCTTCACCGCCGTGACCACCGAGTTCGACGACCGGGAGAGCGGGCCGGTCCGGTCGGCGGTGGCCGCCAAGAACGCGGTCTGGCAGCGCGAGCTGCGGCACCAGGCCGGGCTGGCGATCGCCGCGGGCCGGCTGCCGGCCGAGCCGGACGCCGAACAGGTCGTCTTCGAGCTGACCGGGCAGGTGCTCGCGCTCAACCACGCCCGCCGGCTCTACCGGGACCGGGCTGCCGCCGACCGCACCCGGCGGGCGATGCGGCGCCTGCTCGGACTGCCGGCCGCGCCCGAGGGGCGGCCCGAGCTGGCCGCACTGCCGGAGCCGGGCGGCTTCTGACGCCGTCGGACGGGTGGGGGGGGGGGGGGGGGGGGGGGGGGGGGGGGGGGGGGGGGGGGGGGCCGCCCCCCCCCCCCCCCCCCCCCCCCCCCCCCCCCCCCCCCCCCCCCCCACCCGTTCCCCGACCCCCGTCCCCCGTCCCCTGGCCCTGCCCCTAGGCAGCGGCCCGGGCTCAGCGCCGGTACAGCGCGTCCAGCTCGCCGAAGCCCAGCGCACCGTCCGGTTCGGTCAGGGTGCCCGCGCCGAGCAGTTCCGCGGCGGCCCGGCGGGCGGCGGTGTAGGCGAGCTGGGCCAGGCCGGTGCCGACGCTGATCCGCCGTACTCCGGCGGCGGCGAGTTCGGCCACGGTCGGCCCGCCCGCCACCGCCATCGCGTTCACCGGGAGCGGGGACGCGGCGCAGAGCCGGGCCAGCGCGTCGAGGTCGAGCAGTCCGGGGACGAAGAGACCGTCCGCGCCGGCCTCCGCGTACGCCGCCGCGCGGGCCAGCACGTCGTCGTATCGGCCCTCCGCCGGGCCGATCCCGAACAGGAAGACGTCCGTCCGTGCGTTGACCACCAGCTCCGGCAGGCCCGCCTCGGCGGCCGCCTCCCGGGCGGCCCGCAGCCGCGCGGCCTGCTCGGCCACCGGGAAGAGCGGGCCGCCGGGAGCCGCCGAGTCCTCCAGGTTGACGCCGGCCGCGCCCGCGGAGATCAGCGCCCGGACGGTGTCGGCGACGTCGGCGGGCTTCGGGCCGTAGCCGCCCTCGGCGTCGACGGTGACCGGCAGGTCGACGGCGGCGGCGATCCGGCGGGCCGCCTCGACCGCCTCCGACCGGTCGAGCTGCTGGCCGTCGCCGCGACCCAGCGACCAGGAGACGCCGCCGCTGGTGGTGGCGATCGCGGCAGCACCGGCCGAGGCGATCACGGCGGCGCTGCCGGCGTCCCAGGCGTTCGGCAGGACGAGCGCCGCACCGGGCGCCCCGTCGGCCACCAGCGCCCGCAGCCGCAGGGCCCGCTCCCGGAGCGACGTGAGGGGCGTGGAGGACGCGGAGGACGTGCTGGTGCGGCTGTCGGGGGCCATGCGGGGTCACCGTCTTTCGTGCGGTCGGGCTGTCGACCTGAATCCTGTTGCCCGGACGCCATCGGCTCAATTGATTCGGCTGAGACCGAATCCTCACGCGGAGAAAGGCCGACCCGGCGGTACGAATGGCCCCGCGCAGCGCACCTCGGCGCACCCCCTCCTCATATGATCGGAGCGACATGCGCCATGCTTGGTGATGCAGAGCACTGTACGAACTTGCGCCGACGGGCTTGACAGCCGGACGGCCGAGAAGGAGGAAGCACGTGGACGACGTTCTGCGGCGCGCCGCACTCTTCGCGGCACTCGACGACGAACAGGCCGGCGAGCTGCGCGCTTCCATGACCGAGGTGACCCTCGCCCGCGGTGAGTCGCTGTTCCACGAGGGCGACCCGGGTGACCGGCTGTACGTCGTCGCCGAGGGCAAGGTCAAGCTGCACCGCGCCTCGCCGGACGGCCGCGAGAACATGCTCGCCGTCCTCGGCCCCAGCGAGATGATCGGCGAGCTGTCGCTGTTCGACCCGGGCCCGCGCACCGCCACCGCGAGCGCGCTGACCGAGGTCAAGCTGCTCGGCCTCGGCCACGGCGACCTCCAGCCCTGGCTGCACGCCCGCCCCGAGGTCTCGATCGCGCTGCTGCGGGCCATCGCCCGCCGGCTCCGCCGGACCAACGACGTGATGTCCGACCTGGTCTTCTCCGACGTGCCCGGGCGCGTCGCCAAGGCCCTGCTGGACCTCTCGCGCCGCTTCGGCGTGCAGTCCGAGGAAGGCATCCACGTCGCCCACGACCTCACCCAGGAGGAGCTGGCCCAGCTGGTCGGCGCCTCCCGAGAGACGGTCAACAAGGCGCTCGCCGACTTCGCCGGCCGCGGCTGGCTGAAGCTGGAGGCCCGCGCGGTGGTCCTGATGGACGTCGAGCGGCTCTCCCGCCGCTCGCGCTGATCACCTGAGCGCGCCCGCCTGACGCCGAGGGCCCGTACACCGAGCGGTGTACGGGCCCTCGCGCATGCCGGGGCTTGTCAGCCCGCACCCGGGCGGGTCGGACCGGCCCGCACCCGGGCATGGTCGGGGCAGCCCGCGCCCGGGCGGGTCAGATCAGCCCGTGGTCCTCCAGGTACTGCAGCTGGGCCCGGACCGACAGCTCGGCGGCCGGCCAGAGCAAGGGGTCCACGTCCGCGTAGACCCGGGCCACCACCTCGGGCGCCGTCCGGAGGCCGGCCTCGACCGCCGTCTCCACCTGGGCGAGCCGGCCGGCCCGGTGCGCGAGGTAGTAGTCGACGGCGCCGAGCGCGTCCGCGAGCACCGGCCCGTGACCGGGTAGCACGGTGCGTACGCCGTGCTCGGAGGCCATGGTGTGCAGGTGGCGCAGCGAGTCCAGGTAGTCGCCGAGCCGGCCGTCGGGGTGGGCGACCATCGTGGTGCCACGCCCGAGGACGGTGTCGCCGGTGAGGATCGCGCCGTCGGCCGGCAGGTGGAAGGTGAGCGAGTCCGAGGTGTGGCCGGGGGTGGCGACCACCCGCAGGTCGAGGCCGCCGACGTCCAGCCGCTGCCCGTTGGTCAGGCCCTCGGAGGCGAGCCGGTACGCCGGGTCCAGGGCGCGGACCTCCGTCCCGGTCAGCTCGGCGAACCGGGCGGCGCCCTCGGAGTGGTCGGCGTGGCCGTGGGTGAGCAGGGTGAGCGCGATGCGCTTGCCCTGCTGCTCGGCGGTCTCGATCACCCGGCGCAGGTGGCCCTCGTGGAGCGGGCCCGGGTCGACGACCACCGCGAGGTCCGAGCCGGGCTCGGAGAGCAGCCAGGTGTTGGTGCCGTCCAGCGTCATCGGGGACGGGTTCGGCGCCAGCACACAGAGTGCCCGGGGGGTGGCCTCGCCGCCGATGGCGGCGGCGGGGTCACCCGGGAGGAGTCCGCTCACCGGCCGCCCTCGCTGACCCGATGCAGGACGCGTGACGGAACGGCCCGGACGAGGGCGCGCTGCACGATCTCCGGGAAGGAGACGGCGCTGTCACAGGCGAGGGTGCGGGCGGTCAGGCTGCGGGCCGGCATCGTGCGCGCCGTCCGGCGAGCCACGTCGTTGTGGGTCATCGGGCGTCGGTCCTTCCTTGGAGGCGAGTGCGGGGTCAGTGCTCTTCGGAAACTCGGTGGTCTCCGAAATCCGTGGGTTTCGGGAATCAGCGGTCTTCGCGAGTCGGTGGGCTTCGGGAGCCGGTGGCCTCCGAGGGGCCTCCGAGGGGCCTCCGAGGGGCCTGGACTCAAGGGCCTTCGGGGCTCGGTGAGCCTCGCGAGTCAGTGGGCTTCGGGAAATTCTCCGTCGATGGTCAGCTCTTCATACCCCGGCCATCGAACCGTCATTCGATCGCCCCGGACCTCGGCCCGGCCGAGGACCGGGTCCAGCGACCGGCCCGCCGCGGCGTCCAGCGCCTCGGCGGCGCTGCGCACCGGCAGCAGCTCGCGCAGCACCGTGACGGTGGGCGGCAGCATGCCGAAGCGGCCCTCCTCGTGGCCGCGGACCGCCTCGGCCGGGGTCAGCCAGGTGACCTTGTCCGCCTCGCCGACCTCCAGCGCGGCGCGCTGGCCCGACGGCAGGACGGCGACGAAGAACCAGGTGTCGTACCGGCGCTCCTCGAACTCCGGGGTGACCCAGCGGGCCCAGCCGGCCAGCAGGTCGCTGCGGAGCAGCAGGCCCTGCTTGCGGAGGAAGTCGGCGAAGGAGAGTTCGTGGGCCTCCAGGGCGGCGCGCTCGGCGCTCCAGTCCCGGGGCTCGGCGACGCTGTCGGCATCCGGGCCGGCCAGCAGGACCCCGGCCTCCTCGAAGGTCTCGCGGACGGCGGCGCAGACCACCGCCTGCGCCGTCCGGGCGTCCACGCCGAGCCGCTCCGCCCACTCCTGCGGGCCCGGGCCGGCCCAGCCGAGCTCGGCCTCAGCGTCGCGCGGGTCCACCCCGCCGCCCGGGTAGGCGTACATGCCCCCGGCGAAGGCCATCGAGGTGCGACGGCGCAGCAGGTAGGCCTCCGGCCCGGCGGCCGCGTCCCGCAGCAGCACCACGGTGGCGGCGGGCCTGGGCGCCGGCGGGGTCAGCTCGCCGGACTCGACCGCCCGGATCCGGGCAGGCCAACCGGGCGGCATCGGGAGCGTCGTTGCTCGATGGTCCATGCCCGGATGCTAAGCGCACGAAGGCGGGGTTGGACAGGCCCAACCCCGCCTCTTCCGATCAGTACGTCAGACCCCGGCCTTGACCCGGACCTGCAGCTCGACCTCGACCGGCGCGTCCAGCGGCAGCACCGTGACGCCGACCGCGCTGCGCGCGTGCACGCCCGCCTCGCCCAGCACCTGGCCGAGCAGCTCGCTGGCGCCGTTGATGACGCCGGGCTGGCCGGTGAAGTCCGGGGCGGAGGCGACGAAGCCCACCACCTTCACGACCCGCTCGATCTGGTCCAGATCGCCGATCACCGACTTGATGGCGGCCAGCGCGTTCAGCGCACAGGTCTGCGCGAGCTGCTTGGCCTCCTCCGGGGTGACCTCGGCGCCGACCTTGCCGGTGCTCGGCAGCTTGCCGCCCACCATCGGCAGCTGGCCGGAGGTGAACACGAACTCGCCCGAACGCAGGGCCGGCACGTAGGCGGCGACCGGTGCGGCCACCGGCGGCAGGGTCAGGCCCAGCTCGGCAAGCTTCTCCTCGACCTTGCTCATGCGTTCTTCTCCCGCTTGAAGTAGGCCACCAGCTGCTCCGGGTTCGGGCCGGGCACGACCTGGACGAGCTCCCAGCCGTCCTCGCCGAAGTTGTCCAGAATCTGCTTGGTCGCGTGCACGAGCAGGGGCGCCGTCATGTATTCCCACTTGGTCATGGCCAGACTCTAGACGAGCGGCCCCGGCGAGCCGCGCGGCCCGCGGGCGCGCGTGTGAGGTGGCCCACAAACCGGGCATGATTCAGGCCTGGCCCCCCTGATGCTCCCGGCATCCGGCGCGGTCCCTGGTTACTCTCGCGGGAGGGCCCCTGTGGGAGGGCCCCTGTGGGAGAGCACCTGTGGGACGGCACCCGAGCGGTGGGCGGCCCGCGGAGGCCCCCGGCCCTCGGAGACGGACGGAGACGGAGCGTGGCACGCACCCCCGGCCAGGCGGCCCGGCGCGATCCCGACTGGGAGGGCGTCCGGCTGCACGTGGTCAGCGGCAAGGGCGGCACCGGGAAGACCACCCTGGCGGCGGCGCTGGCGCTGGCCCTCGCCGCCGAGGGCAAGCGGACCCTGCTGATCGAGGTGGAGGGCCGCCAGGGCATCGCCGAGCTGTTCGGGATCGCCGCGCTGCCCTACGAGGAGCGGCGGATCGCCTCGGTCTCGCGCGCGCAGCTGGGCCTGCCCGCCGGCGGGGCGGGCGGTGAGGCCACCAGCGGCGAGGTCTTCGCGCTGGCCATCGACACCGAGCAGGCACTGCTCGAATACCTCGACATGTTCTACAAGCTCGGCCGCGCCGGCAAGGCCCTGCAGAAGGTCGGCTTCGTCGACTTCGCCACCACCGTCGCACCCGGCGTCCGGGACGTGCTGCTCACCGGCAAGGCCTGCGAGGCGGCCCGGCGCAAGGGCCCGGACGGGCGGCGCTCGTACGACGCGGTGGTGATGGACGCGCCGCCGACCGGCCGGCTCACCCGCTTCCTGAACGTGAACTCGGAGGTGGCCGGGCTGGCCCGGATAGGCCCGATCCACACTCAGGCCCAGGCCGTGATGCGGGTGCTGAAGTCTCCGGAGACCGCGGTGCACCTGGTCACCCTGTTGGAGGAGATGCCGGTGCAGGAGACGGTCGACGGCTTCGCCGAGCTGCGCGAGGCCGCCCTCCCGGTGGGCGGGGTGATGGTGAACATGGTCCGGCCGCCGGTCCTGGACGCGGCCGCGGTGGCCGCGGTGGACGGGAACCACCGCGAGGAGGTCGCGCTGGCCCTCGGCGAGGCGGGCCTCGGGGGCCGCTCCCGCAAGCCGGACACCGTCCGGGCGGCCGTGGACCCGCTGCTCGACCCGCTGCTGGAGCAGGCCCGGGAGCACGCCGAGCGGGTGGAGCTGGAGCGCGAACAGCGCGCCGACCTCCAGCAGCTGAAGCTCCCCACCTACGAACTTCCGCTGCTGGGCGAGGGTGTGGACCTCGGCGGGCTGTACCGGCTGGCGGCCGAACTGAAACGTCAGGGGGCGGCGTGAGCGGGGGCGGTATGAGCGACGGCAGCAACGGGGTCCGCGGGAGCGGCAGCCGGCTCGGCGTGGACGAGCTGATCGACGATCCGAAGACCAGGATCATCGTCTGCTGCGGCTCAGGCGGCGTCGGCAAGACCACCACCGCGGCGGCGCTCGGGCTGCGGGCCGCCGAGCGCGGGCGCAAGGTGGTCGTGCTCACCATCGACCCGGCCCGCCGGCTCGCCCAGTCGATGGGCCTGACCGAGCTGGACAACACCCCGCGGGTGGTCAAGGGCGTCACCGGCGACGGCGAGCTCCAGGCCATGATGCTCGACATGAAGCGGACCTTCGACGAGGTCGTGCTGGCCCACGCCGAGCCCGAACGGGCCAAGGCGATCATGGAGAACCCGTTCTACCAGTCGCTCTCGGCCGGCTTCGCGGGCACCCAGGAGTACATGGCGATGGAGAAGCTCGGCCAGCTCCGCG
This sequence comes from Kitasatospora sp. NPDC041988, assembly GCF_055588525.1. NCBI lineage: Bacteria > Bacillati > Actinomycetota > Actinomycetes > Kitasatosporales > Streptomycetaceae > Kitasatospora > Kitasatospora sp. NPDC041988. Next base: position 74,197 of record NZ_JBVJCO010000013.1, on the reverse strand, counting down.
CGGCCGAGGAGTGGGACCTCATCGTCGTCGACACCCCGCCGTCCCGCTCCGCGCTGGACTTCCTGGACGCGCCGAACCGGCTCGGGTCCTTCCTGGACGGCAAGGTGATCCGCATTCTGACCGCGCCGGCCAAGGTCGGCGGGCGCAGCGCGATGAAGTTCCTCAACGTGGGGATGGGCCTGCTCACCGGCACCCTCGGCAAGATCTTCGGCGCCCAGCTGCTGACCGACGTGCAGACCTTCGTCAGTGCGATGGACTCGATGTTCGGCGGCTTCCGCGAACGCGCCGACCGGACGTACCAGCTGCTCAAGGCGCCGGGCACGGCGTTCCTGGTGGTGGCCGCGCCGGAGCGGGACGCACTGCGCGAGGCGGCGTACTTCGTCGACCGGCTGGCCGCCGACCGGATGCCACTGGCCGGGCTGGTGCTCAACCGGGTGCACAAGACGGGCGCCCCGCAGCTCACCGCGGAACGCGCGCTCGCGGCGGCCGAGGCACTGGAGGAGAACGGCGCGGAGCACGCCTCCCCCGAGGCCGAGCTGCTCGCGGCCGGACTGCTGCGGCTGCACGCCGAGCGGATGCACATCATGGTGCGGGAGCGCCGCACCCGCGACCGCTTCGTCTCGGTCTACCCGGACGTGCCGATCGTCGAGGTCGCCGCGCTGCCCGGGGACGTCCACGACCTGGACGGGCTGCGGGCCATCGGCGACCGCCTGAGCGGTGTCGTGTAGTTCCGCCGCACCGGGCGGGTGGTGGCTCGGCCCGCCTGGCCCGGCTTTCCCGTGCTCGGGCGCTCAGCCCGCCTGACTCGGCGCTCGGACGCTCGGCCCGCCTGGCCCGGTGCTCAGCCCGCCTGGGCGTAGTCCGTCAGTATCACGCCGGTGGCGAGGGACTCCTCGTACTCGGTACGGGCCGTCTCCAGCAGCCGCCGCCACGACATCACCGTCGGCCGACGGCGCAGCAGCGCCCGGCGCTCGCGCTCCGTCATACCGCCCCAGACCCCGAACTCCACCCGGTTGTCCAGCGCATCCGCCAGGCACTCCGTGCGAACGGGGCACCCACTGCACACCGCCTTGGCGCGATTCTGCGCCGCCCCCTGGACGAACAGTTCGTCCGGATCACTAGTGCGGCAGGCGGCCTGCGCACTCCAGTCGTCTACCCAGCCCATGCCGGCGCCGTCCTCTCCCGAATCGAGGCTCCCCCACGGCGGCAACGGCATATTCACCGTTGCCAGTTGAGGACGTTACGGAAGAACGACAGCTTGCAACAGCCCCTTCGGGCTCAATCTCGCATGACCCGATTGGACTATGGGTATCGGTCAGCTCACTCGTTGGAGTGACTGCAGGTCGCAAGCCTTGCCAGCAATACCGGGGCCACTCTCGCCACGCGCGCGGTCACGGAGAGCCACCAAAAACGGGGGTACAACGCGCGACAGCTACCTCAAAACCACTACACAGAGGGGCAATTCGGGCAAAGCTCATCACTCACAAGAGTGAATGATGTTGACGTACCGAAGCTGTCGCAAGCTTGTGACAAGCCTAGGCGAACACCTGCCCCGATGGAGGGGAATCGGCGACGTAGGGTTCTCCCCATGGCACCGAAGCGCCCCCAGGCACCCCAGCCCCCAGGCAACACCGGAGCTCCGCGCGGCCGGCGCCGCGGGTCACCGCTCGACTTCGCGGGACACGGAGTGAAGTTCCTGGGCGTCAGCGTGCTCTCAGGAGTCCTGCTGGCCGGCATGGCCCTGCCCGCTGTCGGCGCGCTCGGACTGACCGCCAAGAGCACGGCGGAGAGCTTCGAGAACATCCCGGACGACTTCAAGACCCCGCCGCTGACCCAGGCCACCCAGATCTTCGACGCCAAGGGCGGCCTGATCGCCAAGGTCTACGAGCGCGACCGTACCGTTCTCGCCGCCGACCAGATGTCGCCGTTCATGCGGCAGGCGCAGGTCGACATCGAGGACGCCCGCTTCTACGAGCACGGCGCCGTCGACCTCAAGGGCGTCCTCCGCGCGGTCGGCAAGAACGCGGAGAGCGGCACCGCCTCGCAGGGCGCCTCGACGCTGACCCAGCAGTACGTGAAGAACGTCAACGTCGAGAAGGCCGGCGACGACCAGGCCGCCGTCCTGGAGGCCCAGCGCAAGACCCTGGGCCGCAAGATCCAGGAGCTGAAGGTCGCGATCAAGCTGGAGGAGGACCTGACGAAGGACCAGATCCTCACCAACTACCTGAACATCACCTTCTACGGTCACCAGGCCTACGGGGTCGAGGCCGCCTCCCAGCGGTACTTCAGCAAGAACAACAAGGACCTCACCGTCGCCGAGGCCGCCACCCTGGCCGGCATGGTGCAGAATCCCTCGTCGTTCGACCCGGTGCGCTACCCGGAGAACACGGTCAAGCGCCGCAACATCGTGATCGACAAGATGGTCGAGAACAAGCACATCACCGCGGACCAGGCCAAGGAGGCCAAGGCCGCCCCGCTGGGCCTGAAGTACAAGGACCCGCAGAACGGCTGCATCACCGCCCAGGCGGGCATGGGCTTCTTCTGCGACTACGTCCGCCACGTGGTCAAGCAGGACCCGATCTTCGGCAAGAACGCCGCCGACCGGAAGAAGTTCTGGGACCAGGGCGGCCTGAACATCTACACCACCCTCGACCCGGACAAGCAGGCCGCCGCGCAGAACGCGGTGACCTCCAAGGTGAAGGTCACCGACCCGGTGTCGGCCGCCGCCACCATGATGGAGCCCGGCAGCGGCAAGATCCTGGCGATGGCCCAGACCCGCCCGTACGGCCTGGACCCGAACAAGAACCAGACCGTCGTCAACCTGAACGTCGACGCGGCGATGGGCGGCGGCAACGGCTTCCAGACCGGTTCGACGTTCAAGCCGGTCCTGGCCGCGGCCGCGCTGGAGTCGGGCATGTCGCCCACCCAGCCGTTCCCGTCCGAGAACAGGATCGACTACCCCACGATGTCCACCTGCTCGGGCACGTGGAAGAACACCGCCAAGGGCAAGGACCGCAGCGTCGGCAACGAGTCGCCCAACGAGATCGGCCCGTACGAGCTGAAGCAGGCGATGGCGCTCTCGGTCAACACCTACTTCGTGCAGATGGAGCAGCAGGTCGGCCTCTGCGCGATGAAGCAGATGGCCAACAAGCTCGGCATCAGCCAGACGGCCAAGGGCGACCCGTTCGTCGAGGTGCCCTCGATGGTCCTGGGCACCCTGGAGCTGTCCCCGCTGACCATGGCGAACGTCTACGCGACCTTCGCCGCCCGCGGCAAGTACTGCACCCCGATCGCCATCAACAAGATCACCACCGTGGACGGCAAGGACGTCAAGGTCCCGCAGTCGACCTGCAACCAGGCCTACTCCGAGACCACCGCGGACAACCTCAACACCGTCCTGCTCAACGTGACCGAGAAGGGCACCGGTGCCTCCCTCGGCCTGGAGGGCGGTCGGCAGATCGCCGGCAAGACCGGTACCACCGACGAGAAGAAGGCCGCCTGGTTCAGCGGCTACACCCCGCAGGTCGCCACCTCCGTCTGGCTCGGCGGCCCGGCCGGCGGCGTGAAGATGAAGAACATCAAGATCGGTGACACCTACTACGGCAGCGACGGCGTCTTCGGCGCCACCGGCCCGGGCCCGATCTGGCAGCTGGCGATGAACCAGGCCCTGCGCGGCGCCCCCATGGAGAAGCTGCCCACCCTCGACATCCCGGACCCGGCGCCCAAGCCGGACCCGAACGCCACCCCGCCCGCCGCGGCCACGCCGCCGAGCGGCGACGCGGCCGCGGCGGGCGGCAACCCGGGCGGGACCCCGGGGGGCAACCCCGGCGGGATGATCGGCGGCGGGTTCACCCTCCCGCCGGGGATCATCGGCGGGAACGGAAACGGCAACGGGAACGGCAACGGCGGCCGGCACTAGCCGAGGCCGACGCGTGACAGGGGCGCCCTCCGAGCGATTTGCTCGGGGGGCGCCCCTGTGTCTGCTGCTGTGCGCGCTGCCGGGCGGGTGTGCGGGCGTCAGCCGGTGCGGGTGGTGCGTCCAGTGCGCGTGAGTGCGGGGTGCGCGTGGGTGCGGGTGTGCAGGCGTCAGCCGGTGAGCGCGGCCTTCACGGCGGCGGCCACCCGGCCGCCCTCGGCCAGGCCGTCCACCTTCGGCTTGACCAGCTTCATCACGGCGCCCATGCCCTGCGGCCCGGTCGCGCCACTCTCGGCGACGGCGGCGGCCACGATCGCCGTCAGCTCCTCGTCGGAGAGCTGCTTGGGCAGGTAGCCGGCCAGCACCTCGCCCTCGGCCCGCTCCCGGGCGGCCTGGGCGGTCCGACCGGCGCCGTCGAACGCCTCGGCGGCCTCCCGGCGCTTCTTCGCCTCACGGGCGAGGACCTTCAGCACCTCGGCGTCCGAGAGCTCCCGCTTCGCCTTGCCCGCCACCTCCTCGCTGGTGACAGCGGAAAGCGTGAGCCGAATGGTGGACGAGCGCAGCTCGTCCCGGTCCCTGATGGCAGCCGTGAGGTCCTCCTGCAGCTGCTCCTTGAGCGTGGTCATGGCCCCGAGTCTCCCACCTGCGGGGTTCGGCTGCCCGGCATTAACGCAAGGGGGCATTTTTCCGGACCGGGACTTCTCCACCTGTACGTAACTACTTATAGTGGTTACATGACTGCTGCCGAGGAGCCGACCACCGGGCTGGTCCTGCACTCCCCCGAAGGGACGCGGTACCTCTTCGACCCCGGGGCGCTCTGCCTGGAGCTGCTCACCACCGGCGGCCCCGGCGCGTACGCACGGTACGAGGTGCTGCACCGGCCTCAGGACCTCGCCGAATGGCTCGGGCAGTCCCGGCTGCGGCTTCCCACCGGCACAGGCGTCGGCATCAGCCCGGAGCAGCTGGCCGCCGTACGGACCCTGCGGGACGCACTCTGGCGGCTCGCGGTGGCGAGCGCACACGGCGAGACGGGGGCGGCCGCGGACTACGCCGAGCTCAACCGCGCCGCCGCCCACCCGCCGCTGGTCCCGCAGATCGGCCCGGACGGCACCGCGGCACCACCACTGCCGGCCGACGGGGACCAGCTGGCCTCGACCGTCGCACGCGACGCGATCGCCCTGTTCACCGGCCCTTACGCGGACCGGGTCCGCGAGTGCGGCGCCGACAACTGCTACCTGATCTTCGTCGACACCTCGCGCCCCGGACGACGGCGCTGGTGCTCGATGGAACGCTGCGGCAACCGCCACAAGGTCCGGGCACTGCGGGCCCGACGCGACCGGGCCGACGACGGGACCGCCGCCGACCGGACGGCCGACTACAGGACAGGCGCGGACCGGACAGCCGCGGAGCGGACAGACCGGACAGAGGAGTGATCCGCATGACCGTGGAACGCCCGGTTGGGCTCACCCGCGACGCCGGCTTCCAGATCGGCGTCTCCCGGACCTTGCCGCACCCCCCGCAGGCCGTCTGGTCCCTGCTGACCTCGCCCGAGGGCGCCGCGCTCTGGCTCGGCCCCGGCGCCCGCCTCACCCAACAGGTCGGCGGGCCGGTCACCGCCGCCGACGGCTCCCGCGGCGAACTGCGCAGCCTGCACCCCGGCTCCCGGATCCGGCTCACCTGGCAGCCCGCCGGCCGCGCCGCGGCCACCACCGTGCAGGCGACCGTCACCCCCAGCGGCGAGCGCACCGTACTCCGGTTCCACCAGGAAAGACTCGACGACCCCGCCGAACGCGCCCGGCAGCGCGAACACTGGCGCGCCGTGCTGGACGCCGTCGCCGTCGAGCTGGCGCCGCACCGAGGGCGTACGGAGTAAGCCGGCGTGTCCCCCCGCACCGCCCGGACGTTCACCGGCTGATCCGCCGTCTGAGAGCATGGAGCGATGCGACCGCTGTACTCCGTTCCCCTCGGAATCGCCGCCACCGGCGCCGCCTGCCTCGCCTACTCCGTCGGGTACGAGGTCCGTTCCTTCCGGCTCCGCCGCGTCGACATCCCCGTCCTGCCCCGGGGCGCCCGCCCCATCCGGGTCCTGCAGGTCTCCGACATCCACATGGTGAGCGGACAGGGCAAGAAGCAGCGCTGGCTGCAGAGCCTCGCCGGCCTGCGCCCCGACCTGGTGGTCAACACCGGCGACAACCTCTCCGACCCGCTCGGCGTCCCCGCCACGCTCGACGCGCTCGGACCGCTGATGGAGTTCCCCGGCGTCTACGTCTTCGGGTCCAACGACTACTACGGACCGGCCCGCAAGAACCCCGCCCGCTACCTCCAGGCGATGCGCAGCGGCACCCACGGCATGAACAACGCCGACGGCACCGCGCGGCGTGGCATCACCGGCGCCGTCCACAACCCGTGGGAGAAGCTGCGCGACGGCTTCGACGCGGCCGGCTGGCTCGACCTCACCAACGCCCGGGGCCGGCTCAACATCGGCGGCCTCGACCTCGAATTCACCGGCCTCGACGACCCGCACATCCGCCGCGACCGCTACAGCGACGTCACCGGCGGCCCCTCCCCCGACGCCGACCTCTCCCTCGCCGTCGTGCACGCGCCCTACCTCCGCGTCCTCGACGCCTTCACCGCCGACCGCTACCCGCTGATCCTCGCCGGCCACACCCACGGCGGCCAGCTCTGCGTCCCCTTCTACGGCGCCCTGGTCACCAACTGCGACCTCGACGCCAAGCGCGTCAAGGGCCTCTCCACCCACCAGGCCGGCGGCCGCCGCTCCTACCTCCACGTCTCCGCCGGCTGCGGCACCAACCGCTACACCCCGGTCCGCTTCGCCTGCCCCCCCGAGGCCACCCTCCTCACCCTCACCCCCGCCCCCTGACCTGCACCGGACGCCCGCCGGGAATCGGATTTCGTCTCTCGGCGAGCGTCCGGTAGAGTTCTACTCGTCGCGAAGGAGACGGAGCGACAAACAGAAAGACCGGGGTGTGGCGCAGCTTGGTAGCGCGCTTCGTTCGGGACGAAGAGGCCGTGGGTTCAAATCCCGCCACCCCGACCCAGTAACACCAGCTCAGGGCCGGTGACCCGCAAGGGTCACCGGCCCTGACTGGTTTTCAGGACCCTCTCTGGAGAAATCCTGGAGAAGATCTTGGAATCCGTCTCCAGGGCGGCCCCTACTGGCGGGCCTTCAGCAGAGTGTCCAGGGCAGCCACCGGCGAGCCGGACCCCATCGCCTGGCGCTTCTCCAACGCCTCCTCCCACATCTCGGTGAGCGCGGCCATGAGCGACTTCCGCATCCCCGGAGTGATGTGGTCGTAGCGGGCCTGCACCGAACCGTCCTCATGTCCCATGCGCTCGTCCATGAGCTTGGGCGGCGTCCCCGCTTCGCGCATCAGGGTCTTGTGGGTGTGCCGCAGCCCGTGCGGGGTCAGCCCCGGTGCGATCGGCAGCCAGCACATCTCCGAGCGCCTGGCCGCTCCGCGCCCGCGGGCCGGAATGCCCGGCCACGGGTCGGAGACCAGCGGCACCGGGTGGGCATCATGCTGGCCGCGCTTGGGGTACATGCCCGTGGCCGCCGGCTGGAACAACCACGTGGCGAAGCCCGATCGCCGCCAGTGAGCTGCCAGCTCCCCCGACGCCGCGTTGCGGATGTAGCCGAGTTCGGAGATGGCCGCCAGCACCTTGAGCCGGGTCGGGTCCGCCACGGCGTGCGGGCGGTTCAGCACGTTGGAGACCGTACCGGTGGAGACACCGGCACGACGGGCCACGTCGACCAGCTTCGCCCCCGGGCGACTGGCGGACCCGTTGGCGGCGCCGTGGCCGCAGAAGACGTAGGTCAGGCCGTGGCACTCGCAGGGCTTCGGTCGGGTGCGGGTGATGTGCCCTGCGACCAGTGCGCCGAGGAACCCCGGGCTGTCGATGTCCCGGTAGGAGTCGTCCTTGGGCGGGCAGCGATGCAGCTCCCCCGAGTCGAGCTCGTACAGCTGCCACTCGATCCGGACGCTCTTGGCCCTGACGAACTCGGTCTCCAAGCCGACGATCTCACCCCAGCGCATGCCCGTGTAGCCCTTGAGAACGAGGGAGACGAACTCGTCGTCCCGGCCGGACAACAGGGCGGCCCGCTCTGCGAGTAGCAGGATCCCGAGCGCTGTGGTGACCGCCTTCTCCGGCCCGCGGTTGCGGGAGCGGCCGGCTCGCTTTCCCCGTCCGCGCCGCTTAGTCGCCGGGTTGGAGTCGCGCAACCCCTCCTCGACGGCATCGGCAAGGATCAGGTGCAGCGTCGCCCGCCACGTCTTGACGCTGGATGCCGCATACGGGACCGCGCGTTCGCGCTTCTCCCACGCCGCGATGTCCGTCTTCAGGATGTCCGCGATGGCGAAGTCCTCGAAGGCGGGGAGCAGGTGCTCCTCGATGTGCCGCCGGTAGTTTTGCATGGTCGAGGCAGCCAGATCCTGCGCTTCGTACCAGCGGCTCGCGTAGGCCCCGAAGGTGATCCGTTCCGGTTCCGTCCCCAGCGCCGCTGCCTTCAGCCCCGCCAGCAGCTTCGCCTCCTCGGCATCCGCGGCCTTCTTTGCGGCGGCCTTGGTGCGGAAGCGGATGGCGTCGCCGCTATCGTCGCGCACCGTGGCGTACTTGCCGGGCGCGGCCTTGTACCGGCCGCGCCAGTAGCTGCCGAGGTTCTCGGCGTATCCCAACTTGTTCTCCCTGCAAAGGGCGTGGGGGGGGGGGGGGGGGGAAGGGGGGAGGGGGGGGGGGGGGGGGGGGGGAAAGGGGGGGGGGGGGGGGGGGGGGGGGGGGGGGGGGGGCACACAGAGAAAA